>JAMPAO010000128.1 GCA_023667165.1 Ruminococcus sp.
TAAAGTCGTCGCCGTGTTCGACGTGTCGCAGACCGAGGGGCGGGAGCTTCCCAGCGTCGGCGCAAACGAGCTGACCGGGGACGTGGAACAGTACGAAGATTTTTTCGCCGCGCTGGAAAAAACCTCTCCCGTGCCTATGGGCTTTGAGAAGATCGAGGGGACGGCGCACGGCTACTACCACTTGGAGGAAAAGCGCATTGCCATTGACGAGGGAATGAGCGAGCTTCAGAACCTAAAGACCGCGATCCATGAGATCGCCCACGCGAAGCTGCACGACATTGACCTTAACGCCCCGAAAGGGGAACAGGGGGACAGACCCGACCGCCGCACCCGCGAGGTACAGGCGGAAAGCATCGCATACACGGTATGCCAGCACTACGGGCTTGACACATCCGACTATTCCTTTGGGTACGTCGCCGGGTGGAGCAGCGGGCGGGAGCTTGCGGAGCTGAAAAGCTCCCTTGAAACGATCCGCGCAACCGCAGCGGAGATTATCAACAGCATTGACGGGCATTTTGCAGAGCTGCAACAGGAACGGGAAGCCGCGAAACAGCAGGAAGCGGAAACAGAAAACGCCCCCGACCTTACCGCCGAGCCGACCGTCACGATCCTTTTCAGCGAGAGCAGCCAGCTACGGGAGGGCGACACATTCCCCCTGTCCCGCGCGAACACCCTCATTGAAGCCCTTGACGAAGCGAACCTTGAAAGCCCCGGCTACGACAAGACGGATTTCCGCATTGATTTTGTGATGAACGGAAAAGCCGACCAGTACGAGGGGCGGCAGGACTTGGGCGACGGGGAGGGCGCACTGGTTGAGCATATCGAAAAATACCATACCTACTATGCCAATGACCCAAACTGGAATAATTTTCTTTTAGAGCATGAGGGAAAGGAAGCACTGGAAGCTGACAGGGAACACCGTGCTTTTCTTTTGAATGAATTTGTCCCCTATCTGAAACTGCACTGCAACCTCTCTGAAATGGAACGCATTGCAGCGGAAGCCCTGCAAAAAGATAATCTGACACCAGCGGAAACCGCCTACCACACCGCCATGCAAGCCTATGTTTCCGAGTGCAGGGGGCTTGTCAATCAAGGGGAGTACGGCAATCTCCCGCCCGTCCCCCAGCGTGGAGATTTTGATGTGGAGCTGCAAGAATACAAGGAACACGTCAAAGAGGAAATCGCACAGGAAGCCGCCGCCGCAGGAATGACCGTTGAGGAATACGCCGCCAACGGGTACGAGCCTTACGCCGCGCCGGATCAGGAAGCGGCGCAGACCGCCGAGCCGCAGGAGCAGGAAAAAGCGGACACCCCCGCACAAGAGGAAACCACAGAGAAAAAAGCAGATACGCCGGAACAGGCAGCACAGACCGCCGACAGACCCCTTACGGATTTACAGAAAAAAGCGGTTGAAATCGCCGGACGCTATGAAAATCTCCCCATGCAGGATAAAATCGGGATCATTGCACAGGCTTTTGGCGGCACGGAGGGCAGGATCGAAACCTCACCCTGTACCGGGAAATGGCGCGGAACAAGCGACATATCCATCAAGTTTGACAGCGGCGCGTCCCTTTTTATCGGCAACCACAGGACACCACAAGCCAAAACCGCAAAGGTGCAGAATGAAGATGTCAACGCTGCGCTGGTACAGTATAACCCGGAGATCATAGCCGCCACAAAGGAAGCCGCCATTTCCGCGCTTAGGAAGCGGGAAACAAAGGACAATGAGATCGCCGCGCAAAAGGGATTGAAGCCCTACACCCTGCTTAACGTGGAATTTAACGACGGGACGGACGAGAAAAGCGGCGGGCATATCGGCTGGTATTATGTGACCCTTGCCGTTGACGGTAAAATCCACGCCCATATCGAAACGGGCTTAAACTATGACATACTGGAGGGGAAAGTAAGCGAGAACCCCACAAGGGAGAATTATTTTGCAGCGGGGGCATTGAAAGAAACGGATGTTGACTATGTTTTTAACAACGTCGGGTTTTCCTCAACCTCTGCCCTGTATTCGATCCCTGTCCGTGATGATGTTTTAGAACGTGCGGAAAAGACGCTTGCACAGCGCAAAGAAACGCAGACGGACAAAGCAGCCGAGCCGCAGCCCCACGCGGCAGGACAGACGGAAACGTCGGTTACATACTACCCGATCAGCGAAGCGGCGGCGAAACGCGCAAAGGAAGCGATCAGCTTTTCCGATTACAAGCCCGGAAGCGCAACGGCAGAATACCGCCACTATGTAGACGAAGCCGCCGAACTTGCCGCAAGGCAGAAAAAGCGCGTTGACCCCTCTTTCCATGCGAAGATCGACGGACTGCTTGACACCTACGCCCGGAAACTGGCGGCAAACATGAACAAGGGCTATGAGATCACCGCCCGCGTCCCGTCGGTTATGATTGCCGGGGGAAGCAATTTCCCCGTCCGCAAAAAGGAGAAGCAGAACGCCGCAGCGGATAAGAATATGCAGGAGTTTACGGAGATACAGGGCTTGCTTGACAAAATCCGCAGCACCGGCATGGGCGGCATCAGTGCCGACGACCCGGACGCAGTTTCTAAGCTGGAAAGCAAACTTGCAAAGCTGGAAACCTTGCAGGAAACCATGAAAGCGGTCAATGCCTATTACCGAAAGAACAAGACCCTTGACGGCTGCCCCCACTTATCGCCGGAGCAGACCGAAAATCTGAAAGCGTCCATGTCCGGGAGTTACCGGGCGAACCCGAAGCCCTTTGAAAGCTACCAGCTATCGAACAACAACGCGGAAATCCACAGGCTGAAAGACCGTATCGCCGCCCTCACACGCCGGAAAGAATCAGGATATGCGGGCTGGGAGTTTGACGGGGGACGTGTGGAAGCCAACACAGCGGACAACCGTTTACAGATTTTCTTTGATGAAAAGCCGGGCAAAGAAGTACGGGAAGAACTGAAAGGGAACGGTTTCCGCTATGCGCCCAGCGCGGAAGCATGGCAGCGGCAGCTAAACGACAACGCGATCTATGCCGCCGACCGTATTCAGTGCATACAGCCCCTTACCGGGGAACGCCCTACCGAATTGCAGAAACGGGCAAGGCAGGAAGCAGCCGCACAGAAAGGAGCCGAGCCGGAGCAGCCGCAGGAAGCAGCACAGGACACGGAGCCGGGGGATATTTCCGCGCCGGGAACATTCTGCAAAGTGCGGCAGAACCCGAACAGCGACAGCCGGGAAAACAGCCATATCTTACAGGAATATGTGTCACAGGATAACGGCATGGCGAAGCTGGGGGACATTCTCTACATGGGAACGCCGGAGAAATGCCGGGAGCTTTTGGGGAAGCTGGAAGCCGGGGAGCTGACACAGGGCGACGTGAAAGAGCTTTACGCAAAGGCGCAGGAAGCGGAAAAAACGGACGCTTTACCCGACCCCACGATCAGCGTCGCGGATATGGAAAAATACGGCTACCAGTGGGACGGTATGCTTCCCCTGCGGGAAACAGCCGCCGCGCACCTTTTTGAAAAAGAGGATATGCAGATTTTCCGTCTTTATGGTGACGGAAGCGAGGGCATAATCGGCAGCGCAGACGAGATACACGACCATGCGGAAAAGGGCGGCATTTTCGGCGTACATAAGGAGGACTGGATCGCCCTCTGCGAATACCGGGACATGAAACAGGAATTAGCCGGGAGCGAAGCCGCAAAGGAAGCCTTACGGGAATACGGCGTGAAAGACACCTTTTCCATTTACCAGCTAAAACGCGGCGACGAAACAAGGGAATACCGCTTTGAGCCTTACGACCGCTTACAGGCGGCGGGGCTTTGTGTTGACCCGGCAAATTATGACCTTATCTATACCGCGCCCCTTGCGCCGGATATGACGCTGGGGGACATTTCTATCCGCTTCAATATCGACCACCCCGCAGATTTCAAGGGACACAGCCTTTCAACCTCTGACGTGGTAGTGCTTCATCAGAACGGGCAGGACACCGCCCATTACGCGGACAGCTACGGTTATCGGGAAGTGCCGGAGTTTTTGCGGGAGCAGACACAGCAGCCGGAAAAGGCAAACCCCTTAAAGCACGTTGAGGACGCTATCGAGCAGAACGACAACAATTTTGACGGCATCATCAATAACGCCCCCACCGCTGACGAGCTGGAAGCAAAGGCAAGAAGCGGCGGGCAGATCTCCCTTGCGGAATATGCCGCCGCGCTGAAAGCGGAAAAGGAACAGGGCAAAGAAGCAAAGCCGGGGAAAAAGACGGAAAAGAAGCCCTCTATCCGGGCGCAGCTAAAAGCCGACAGGGAACGGGCGGCGCAGAAGAAACAGGCAAGGAGTAAGTCGCAGGACTTGGAAAGGAGCTGACCCTATGGGGAAACTGAATAAATTTGAAGATGTGGACGTGACCGCTTCCCTTGAAGCGATCCTAAAGCAGAACACGGGATTTTATCAGAGCGATTTTGACATTGACAGACAGATCATTGCGGAAAAGGCGGCAAGCCAAAATCCCGCAGACAAAACGCTTTTGTGGTTCTGCCGCCCGTCCGGGACGCATTGCTTTAGGGAGCGCGACGTTTTCATCAAGGACACCGCCCCTAACAACACATGGCGTTTCTACAAGGAGCAGAGCAGCGACCCGATCCTTGCGTATGCCGTGGAACTTACAGGGGTACAGGACGGGAAGATCAAGGGCAATTTATACGAACTGGATTATGAAAAGCACTATGAGCGCGTCAAGGACAATACGGTTGACGCGGGGATGGTGACGCTTGTTTACGAGCAGGGGACGCGGGAGCAGCCAGCCGGACAGTATTTCGACGGCTATCCCGACCCCCAGCTTGGGAAGTTTGAATATTTTGAAACACAGCCGAAAGACCCGGAAGCCCTGCAATCCCTGTTACGGGAGGAAAAGAACAGCCGGGATAAGCTGACACCGGGGGACTTTGGGGCGCATATCGAAGCCCTGCACAATAATCTGATCGAGCGGGAAGCGCGGCGCATTGTGGCAGACATGAAAAAGCTGTCCGCCCCCAACAGCCCGGACAAGGCG
The DNA here is from genome assembly GCA_023667165.1 of Ruminococcus sp. GTDB lineage: Bacteria > Bacillota > Clostridia > Oscillospirales > Ruminococcaceae > Huintestinicola. The sequence goes on from JAMPAO010000128.1 coordinate 5,022, forward strand.
CATTTCATGGTGGAGCTGTCCCCGGTGTTCACCCGGCTTGCGTCCACAAAGGACACGGAACGGCTTTTCTCCATGCTGCCCTATAAGACCCTTTCCTTTTCCGCACTGAAAGGACAGCGCGGCACCTACGCGCTGATCGGAAAGGACGAGAACCGGGACAGGGAGGTAAGGAAGCCACGCCCCTCTGTCCGGGCGCAGCTTGCACAGGATAAAAAGAAAACCGCACCCAAAAAAGCGGTGACAAAGAAAAAAGATCACGGATTGGAGGTATGAGCATGAGTAAGTTAAACAACAATTTTACGGTGGAGGAAACCAACCTTTTAAGTATCTACATGACAGACAGCAGGGAGGGGCTTATCTTGGCTATGAACGCCGCGCTGCCCTTTATGGAGGGGGAAACGCGGGACTTTGCCGCCCGCACCCTTGAAAAAGTGCTGCACATGACCGAAGCGGAATTTGCGGGGCTTGCCGTCTACCCCGCCGACGAGGTATGAGCGACAGGAAGCGGCTCACGCCGCCGCAGAGCAGGAAAGTAAACGCCCTTGTGCGCCGGACGTGCTGCAACTGCGATAACGGAAATTGTATTTTATTGGACGACGGGGACTATTGCGTATGCCCGCAGCTCATTTCTTATTCCCTGCTCTGCAAGTGGTTCCGCATTGCGGTACTGCCAGCAGACAAGGAACTGTACGCCGAGCTTTGCCATACGGAGGATATGCACCGCTGCTGCGTATGCGGTGCGCCCTTTGCTTCCCGCTCCAACCGGGCGGTCTACTGCCCGGACTGCCGGAAACGGATCACCCGCAGACAGACCGCCGAGCGCATGAGGAAAATGCGGGCGAATGTGACGCGGTAGGGGCAAAACAAGCCTTGATTTATGCGGCTTTCCGGGCGGGAAAAGGAAGCGGCAAGGGATTTATACCTTTACTCCCGGAAATGCCGTTCTATTGCGTAACAATCCAATATCTGCACCCATAAGGAAACCGGGGCGCGGTGGCTATGTGATAGCTGCCGCGTCCCGGCTCTTTTTTTGTGTACTTATCCGCGCCCTGTTTCCCTTTCCCGCTCCGGCTGCTTCTCTGCCTGTAAAATGCTGTCTATGTTCCGCCTGATAACATCATACTCCGCAACCTGTTTTTTCAGCTTGCCATAGTCGGCGTAAAGGGCTTCTTTCTGCTCTTGTAGCTTTTCATATTCCGCTTGCAGCGCGGGGACGCTGGGGAGCTTCCCGCCGATCTGCGCCGCCTTTAGTGCCTTTGCCGCTGCTTCGTGGAGGATAATGCCCCGTTCATGCTCTGCCCGGTATTTCTCCCTGTTCCGGGCTTTCCTGTATGCTTCATAGAGGGGCTTTGTCTTTTGGTAGGTGGT
>JAMPAO010000129.1 GCA_023667165.1 Ruminococcus sp.
TTCTTCATCTTTACTTCTCCCTTTCTTTTTTCTTTGGTTTCTTCTTCATTATACCTCCTTTCTTTCTGTTTTGGAAGACTTTGTTCATAATTTGTTTACTCATGAAATTACCGTGGTGTATCGGAAAATCAGTCTTGACTTTTCGGTTTGGTTGTGGTATAATTGGTTTGTTGGATTTGCTCGGCAAAACGACGGAAATTTAATATGCGGGTGTGGTGAAATTGGCAGACACGCCAGACTTAGGATCTGGTGGGTTATCCCGTGCAGGTTCAAGTCCTGTCACCCGCACTGTTCAAAAAATCCCGATAAATCGGGATTTTTTTATTTTACAAAATTGTCTTACGTGTCAAATCAATCCTTACTACGACATTACTACGACATAAAATCATTTTTAGCCGCTATGCAGCATGCACTGCCCGGATAATGCCCGCATCAATGCAATCCTATCAGTGGCTATCGGTCATTGCACCGCTTCGCAGGATCCTGCCCGCCGATAATTACGAAAACATCTAATAAAGAAGCAAATACATCGTAATTTCTTGCCTGCCTCCTGCTTCTTACCTATGAACCGCTTCTTTCCTCTTTTTTTCTTTAATGGGATCTTTTTCCTCTAAAGGTTACAAAATGGTATCAAATTAAACAAAACGATTAAATGCAGTATACAAAAGACTGACAAATCATAAAAAGTCATTGACATATGGCTTTTGTACTGGTATTATAATAGAGCAGAGATTTTTCTTGAAGGGAGATGCGCGCTTTGGCTGATAATAAATTCAACCTTTGTATGGGTTGTATGGAAGCGAAATACAACGACGGCGCATGTATCCTGTGCGGATATTCTCCCGACCTGCCCTCCCCCGCCTCCTATCTTGCCCCGGGAACGTTTCTCAACGAAAGATACGTGGTAGGCAAGCTCATGCGCTATAACGGCGAAGGAGCGGACTATATCGGATATGACACCGTGACCTCCTCAAAGGTCACTATAAGAGAATATATGCCCGACACCCTGTGCAGCCGCACCAAGGACAGCAGCGTCATCGCCGTAAAGCAGAACTGCGTCGCTCAATACAAGGCGTTCATGTCGGAATTCGTAGAGCTTAACAAGACCCTTGCAAAAATGCGCACTCTGGGACATCTGAACCCTCCCATAGATATGTTCGGCGACAACAACACGGGTTATGTGATCTTCAGATACATCGAGGGAATAAATCTGACTAAATATTTAAAGGAAAACGCAGGCGAGCTTACCTGGGAAGAGGTAAAGCGGCTTTTCCCGCCTATATTCACGACCCTTTCGCTGGTGCATAATGCGGGACTGGTCCACAGAGGCATTTCCCCCGATAATATAATAGTCGGCGAAAAAAACGATCTCAAGCTGATAGGCTTCTGCATTGCGGATTCCCGCACCGCGAATACCGAACTTGCCTCGGAAATATACCACGGATACGCCGCCCCCGAGCAGTACAGCTCCAGCAACTGGCAGGGCACCTGGACTGACGTTTACGGTATATGCGCTCTGCTGTACCGCATACTCACGGGAACCACTCCTGTGGACGCCATGGTGAGAATGACGTCGGACAACCTTGTAGAGCCGAGAAGCCTTAATGAAAATATCCCCGCAAACGTTTCAAAGGTAATTATGAACGGTATGTCCCTTTCGGGAGATCTGAGGATACAGACGGTCACAGAGCTTGTTACCCAGCTTTTCGAAGAACCGGAATTCAATAAGGTGAAAACCGCAACGGCTACTCAAACCATTTCCATACCCAAGCAGCACAGTACAAAAGGATCGGCGGAAAGCTCTTCCGACGATAAAAAGCATATAAAAAAAAGACCCAGCAGGCACAAAATATTTGTCACCGTGGGCATATGCGCAGCAGTGGTCATGTTCGTGTTCATGGGCGTACTGATGATGGTTCTCGACGATGTCAGCGACCCTATAGCAAACGCCGTAACATCGACGCCCGCTTCCTCGGAGCCTCCCGTTCATGAAGGGATCTATTACTCCGATTCAAACATCGCCGCGCAGACCCCCGAATCGTCGCAGACTCCTTCGGGAGCGTCGACTCTTCCTACGCTGGCTGTGGCGGAAAGCACGGACGAATACGGCGCTTCAAGCGAGCAGCAGACAACGCTCAAACCCGGAACTCATTATATAATGAACGACTTGGTTGGCAAGTATTACGACACGGTCAAAAACTCCTCCATAGTGGAAAATCTTACCATCACCCCCGAATATATTTACACCGAGGAGTACGAAAAAGGCATTATTTTTGAGCAGTCTATAGAAAAAGGATCGAATTACGAGAAAAACGCGGAGCTTACCCTAAAGATCAGCATGGGATCCGCAAAGGTCGCCGTTCCCGATTTCTACGGACTGAACAAAAAGGATTACTTCGATATTCTGGGAAACGCCGGTATCAAATACGAGGAAAAACCCTATGAAACGGAAAACACCCTGCATGATTATGTGGCGTGGATAAGCATAGAGCCGGGCGAATTTATCGACCTGGAAGCGGGAGAGATCCTTTCGGTGTATGTTGCGGTCAATCCCGATAACACCGCCGCCCCCGAAACGACTACCGAAAGCGAAACAACGCCCTCGGAAACGGAAACCACCTCCACCGCATGGGTAACTACCTCAACGCCCTTTATACCCGAGCCTGTGTTTACGGAAACCTCGCCTGCGGTATTCACCGAAGAACCCGATATAACCATTCCCTTCGATTATTAAGCCGTCAAGCCGGCAGCGCGCGGAGAACGCAGCCGTTCTCCGCGCATAGCCGCCTTACATATACAAGTGAAGAACAAAAGAAAGGGTCAAAGCGGACCTATAAAAACGCCCCCGAAAGAAAAAAATATCGGGGGCAATTTCTTTGTCTAAAATAAACAAAAATGTTGATGTGTTTAACTGCAAAATAACGAAATTGTGCAAATCAGGCAAAAAGTCTTTGACTTTTTCTTATTTTATGGTACAATAATATTGATAGGTTATAAAAATGTAACTGTTCCCTATCCGTAACGCAGCGGTATAAAAATGATCATGACAGTCGCCGCGGAAAACGGGGAAACGACTGTCTGTGCAAAATTTATGTATGCACAGGCGTATTGCTGTTTATTTAATGCATTTTAGATCAGTATACAGCAGGCGGAAAGATCCCGCAGAATTTTTCCGCAAAATAAACACTTACCGACAATACTATATTATTTCCATCTGCGGAGAAAGGTCGTCTTTATGTCAAAGATTATTGCCATAACATCCGGTAAGGGCGGCACCGGAAAATCTTCGATCTGCTCTGAGCTCGGCTTCGCTCTTGCAAAGCAGGGCAACAGAACTCTTATAATCGAGCTTGACTTCGGTCTGAGATGCCTGGATATCATGCTGGGCGTTAAGGACGATATAAAGTATGATCTGGGCAGCGTTCTCAAGGGAGAGTGCGATATATACAAGGCAACCACCCAGGTCAAGATCGCTACTAATCTTAGTATCGTCTGCGCTCCCGAGGATCCTTTCGCAAGAGTGGACGCGGATACGATAAAGAATATATGCCAGGAAATGAGAAAATACTACGAATACATAATCGTAGATACCTCGGCAGGTACCAACGCAAGTGTATTCGATGTTGTTGAGCAGTCCGACCTTATCCTGATAAACACGACCCCCGATCCTGTCTGTGTAAGAGATGCGCGCACAATGTCGGACGAATTTTATAAAAGAGGCAACAAAAAGCAGCGCTTGATCATAAACAAGGTAAATCCCGATATTTTCAAAGCCGATCTTATTGTTGACCTTGACGAGATAATCGACACCGTAGGCGTTCAGCTTATCGGCGTTATCCCCGATGACGATGCCGTGATCATCGCCACCTCCAAGGGTGAGCCTCTGCCCTCCACGTCGCTTGCGTTCAAAGCCTTTGACTCTATCTCCAAGCGTATAAAGGGAGAGGATATCCCTCTTAGCTTCAAGCAGCTCCTCCAGTAATATCAAGCTCCATATTCCCGTGCAGAAAGGAATGATAACCGATGAATATTGCACTTATCGCCCACGATTCAAAGAAAGAGCTGCTTGTTCAGTTCTGCATTGCATACTGCGGAATACTGTCACGTCATAATCTGTGCGCTACGGGGACTACCGGCAAGGTAGTATCTCAGGCAACAGGACTTAATATTCAAAGATATCTCAGCGGCTCCCAGGGAGGCGATCAGCAGATAAGCGCCAGGATCTCGTGCAATGAGATCGATCTTCTGTTGTTTTTCAGAGATCCCCTCTCCCCCAAGCCTCATGAACCCAATGAAATGAATTTGCTGCGTCTGTGCGATGTTCACAACATTCCCGTTGCAACAAATATCGCCACAGCGGAGGCGCTGATACACGCTCTCGAGCGCGGAGATCTGGATTGGCGTCAGATACTCAACCCCATTGGGTAATATATATAAATATATAAATACAGATAAATTTAATATCCCAAAAGCAATGATTCGGGAGAGTAGCGCGGTAAGATTCTTTAAAGAGAAAAACGCATTAGCTGAGAGCGTTTAAGAACCTTTCGCTGTGAAGGACGCCCGATTAGCCGGCAGACGAATAAATCTGTCCGTATATCCTGCGTTAAAGGAAAAAGCGGTTCTTGCTGCGCAAAGCAAGGACAATACGGGTGGCACCGCGGTTTACAGCCGTCCCGAATGTGATATATTCACATTTGGGAACGGTTTTTTTATTTTTTACGAAAGGACGATAGTATATGCCGCTTATATCATCAAGGATAAAGGGAATGGAGGACGTCGTACCCTCGCAGGTGAACAAATGGCACACTGTTGAAAAGCTCTACAGGGACACCTCAGCAGCTTACGGCTTTAAGGAGATACGCATCCCGACCTTTGAAAAGACGGAGCTTTTCGAACGCTCCGTGGGAGAAACCACCGACGTGGTGCAAAAGGAAATGTTTACCGTCATGGGCAGAGAAAGCACCTTTACTCTGCGCCCCGAGGGCACGGCGGGAGCTATAAGAGCGATACTGCAAAACGGTCTGCTCAACGAAGCGCTCCCCTGCAAGGTATTTTATATACTTTCCTGTTTCCGCCACGAAAGACCCCAAGCCGGCAGGCTTTGGGAATTTCATCAGTTCGGCGCGGAAATGGCGGGAAGTCCGTCCCCTGCCGCCGACGCGGAGGTCATCGACCTTGCGGGCAGCGTTATAAAGCGCGCGGGACTGAAAAATATCGGACTGCATATAAATTCCATCGGCTGTTCCCACTGCAGAGAGAAATATTACGCTAAGCTGCGGGCTTTTTTTGAACCCGACAAGGACAAGCTCTGTCCTACCTGCCTTTCAAGGCTTGAAAAAAATCCCATGAGAATACTTGACTGTAAAAGCGAGGAATGCCGCAGTATCGCAAAGAACGCTCCCGTTATGGTGGACTATCTTTGCGGCGAATGCAGCGGGCATTTTGAAGAGCTTAAAGCCTGCCTTGACCAAATGGGCATAGAATACACCGTTGATCCTAAGATAGTACGGGGACTGGATTACTACACGAAAACGGTTTTCGAATTTATCGAACCGTCTATCGGAACGATCTGCGGAGGCGGACGGTACGACGGACTTATCGAGGAGATCGGCGGCAGTCCTACCCCTGCCCTTGGATTCGGAGTAGGACTGGAACGTCTGATAATCGCCATGGAAAAGCAGAACTGCGGCTTTGAGGAACCAAAGAACTGCGACGTCTACATCGGCGCAGTTGACAAGGAAGCACGCAGCAAAGCGGCTGCGCTGATAAAGCGGCTGCGTGAAGAAGGCTTTTATGCAGAATCCGACGTTATGGGACGCGGCGTTAAGGCTCAAATGAAATATGCAAATAAGCTGGGAGCTGCATTTTCGATGATAATCGGCAGCAACGAAACGGAAAGCGGCAGGGCAAAGCTTAAAAACATGAGCAGCGGCGAGGAAACGGAAATATCTCTGGGCGAGGATTTTACAAGAGTATTTTCCGACATATACTCGGCAGATGTAATAGCCGGAGTAAATAAAATATGACGGACGATCGTTACGGACTTTTGAGACTTGACTCGACCCTATCCTTGAAAATCTCCCGCTTGAGGGAATTGCAGCATTTAATTTCAACATTTACGAGAGAAACGGCGGTACCTACGATATACAGCTTATCGGCTCGGAATACTTTGACGGGGATGTCACAGTCATATTCCGCAGATAGCGGATAAAAGATGAAAAAGTCCGGAATATCAATTCTCTTTTTTGAATTCCGACTGTTCTCAAGGCTCTGCTTTATAAAAAAGGCTATGACCGGCGGAAGTCACCTAAAAAATATCCGATATAATATAAGAACCCATACCAATAGGCTCAGCGCACGTCTTTTCGGCAATCTTTTACCGA
>JAMPAO010000012.1 GCA_023667165.1 Ruminococcus sp.
CCCCTTTCCCCCTACGGTTTTCCCTCGCAGCTTTAGCTGCACACACTCTTTCCCTTTCCCCCTATCCCCCTCCCGACCACCGCTCCCAATGCCACTGCGTTGTTTTGTTTGGATTATTTTGATTGCTTTTTGAAAAAGGTTTGAAATGATATCTTATTTTTTTGTTTAGCAAGGTATTTTCTTTTTTTACTCACAAAATTTTTTGTATCGTTTCGTATTTAAGAAGAAAAAAAGAAAACCTTTTTCCCAAACCCATAACCCTATGTAATAACAAACTTTTTTCAAAGAACAAACCAAAAACATCAAAACAATCCAACGCAGTGGCAAGCAATAGCTGTGGCCTGGAGGGGATAGGGGGAGAGGGAAAGAGTGTGCATAGGGAAAACCGTAGGGGGAAGGGGGAGGGCGGCCAAGCGTCCTTGGGTTTATCAGAGCGCCTCCCCCTTCCCCCGTAGGTTGTCCCTTTGCATTGGCTAACGTGCAAAACTCATCCTTAAAGCTAAAACATCATGCCAAAAAATAAACCATAGCATAAGGGCGTAACACGCAAACTAAAGCATCAACCAAAACAGAATGCCAAAAAATCAACCTAAAGGAAAAATATTGCTTTTTCACCACTTGTCAAACGGGCAAATATGTGTTATAATATGAGTATTAACATCTTTTGAGCCTTATATACCGCGGCAGACCGAAACAATGCCGCAGCGAAAGGAGCTGTCCGTTTGTCAAAGCAATACTGCGCCGAACCCAAGGGGAGAAAATTCCTGTCTGCGGCGGCGTTTATCCTCACGCTCGTCATAATGGCAGCTCTGAACGTGCTGAGAAAATATGCCGACAGCAAATATCCTCAGTATATGCCCGACAGCACGGGTCTGCCCGAAAGGGTCATTATCGGGATAATGATAGCCTTTGCCGCGGTTTATATAGTGTTTATCGTCCTGCTGCTGCCCATGTGGTATAAGACCATAAGATACGTTATCAGCGATAAAGAGATAATATCCTGTTCCGGTCTGTTTTCGCGGACGTACAGGATAATGAAGCTTTCCGCGGTGCAGCACGCCGTAAGGGTGTCCATGCCTCTTTCAAGGATAACCTGCTTTAATTTCATCTCCATAGACGCCTTGGGCGGCTCTATGCTGCTGATGTTCCTGTCCGAGTCAAGCTGCGCGGAAATAATGAAAATTTTCCGCTCCGAGCAGCAGAAGCCGCCGGCAAAGCAGCCGCAGACCGTCAAAAGACCGGCTGCGCGCAATACCGCCGAAAATTATACCGTTTCCTATTCCTCCGACGGCGGCGAAACGTACAGCTATGCGGACAGTCCCTATCTTTACGCCCCCGGTCTTGCGGAGGATTACAGGGATTTCACACAGCTTTCCTTCGGCGATATTGACCGAAGCGGCAGCAAGGAGGGAGAGCCTTGAAAAGACAGCACCCCGCCGCCTTGATAGGCTATACTTCAAAAAATTTCTGGCTTCTGCTCATTCCTCTCATACGCGCTCTTGCGGCTTTGAAATTCGACCTTTACCGCTGGGCGGAGGGCGCGGGATGGGATATTCTGGCAGTTACCGCCATGTTTGCCATTGCCTGCGCCAGATGGTATTTTACGCTGTACGAGATCGCTGATGATTCCGTCAGAGTGAGGACGGGCGTGTTCGCCCGCTGCGATATCGAGATCCCTCATAAATGCATAAGCGCCGTTACCTCGGAGGAAAACCCCGTTTACGGCAGGTTCGGGGCGGTCAGGCTTTACATCGACACGGACGCGGCTTCGGGCGTGAAAAGATCCTCGGCGGACGTCAAGCTGATAGCGTACAAAAAGGACAGAGCAAGGCTTATCAACCTTTTGTCGGAGGAATTTTCAAAAAGCGGCGGCAGGGATACCGCCGCATATACCTATAAGGTGTCAAAGGGGAGTCTTACGGCGTTCTCGCTGCTTTTTTCCTCGGCGCTTTCCGGCTCCGCGCTTATCGTCACGGCGTTTTCGGGAGGCTCGGAGATCATCGGAGAACAGCTTGAAAGGGATTTCCTCGGTATCGTCAACGACCTTTCCGGAGCTGTGGCTGAGCTTCTGGGAACTATAATCAAGGGCATACCTCCGACGGGGATCGCCATTTCCATCATCATTGCCGCAGGATTTTTTGTATCGTTTATAAATAATATTTTAAGATATATAAACTTCACCGTTACCCGCAGGAACAGGTGTATCATAATATCCGGCGGACTTATCGTAAAAAGGATATACTGCATAAACAGCGATAAGATCAACATCGCCGATATGCGGCAGAATCTGCTGATGAAGCTGTTCGGCATAACCTCAGTGCACGTAAACTGCACGGGCTACGGGAAACGGAAAAACGAGTTTCCCGTGTTCGTACCGGTATGCTCCCTGAGCCGTCTTGACGGAGGCGGCGGAAAGCGGGGCATGGGCGTGATGAATATGCTTCTGCCGGGGTTTTCCAGATCGGAAACGTTTATCAACCCCGATTACAAATATATCGGGCGTTTCATATTCTTCCCCGCGCTGCTGGTGATCGGAATAATATTCCTCGAGCTGCTTATGACAATGCTATACCCCCGATGGCACGATCTTATTACGTTCATGACCGTTCTTTTCGAGATCCCCGCCGTATGGCTGCTTATCGTCAAGGCGGCAGCGTACTGCACCAACGGACTTAACATCACCGAGGACAGTATCTGCGCCAAATACTGTTCATGGTACGATTTCCATACCATAGCGGTCCCCCTGGAGCGGGTAGCGGAGATACGCATAACCCAGACCGTGTTCCAGCGGTGGGGGAAGTCCTGCGACGTGATAATATACACCAATTCCGAATATATAGGCGGTCACAGGATAAAAGCCATGCCCATCACAGAGGTGCAGGAGGTCATAAGGGAACGTTTCCGATGATTTACGGTAACAGAAATTTGGCTTTTTGACAAAAATGTTACTGTATTGTAATAATTTTTGTCGGAATTGCTATTGGAATTTAATGAAATATATGATATAATAGGTGATAAGCAGGAAACGTATAGCTGCGTCGCGGTGCGGTATGTCGTCAGGGAGGTCTGCCGCAGCATATCCGTGAGCGGTTGTTTCGTATCTTTTATAATTTTATGATTGCAAAGGAGATTTTTAAGATGAAGAAAAGATTAAGCAAGTTCATTGCGGCTGCTGCATGTGCGGTAATGATGGCTTCACAGGCGGCTGCTTTCAGTGTATCTGCTGCGGATCCCACAGGAGCGTATTACTATTATTATAACGGCGTGTTCTATTCTTACGATACCGACGCCACAAGCGCTGCGGGCGGAAATGCCGGCGCATGGCAGGCTGTTCCCTCCGACAGGATACCCGCGAACGCAACAAAGAAGTACTACGATCCTTCCACAAAGATGATCTATGAAACAGAGGCTGCTGCGGTTGCTGCAGGCGTTTCGAACGTGCGCGTTATCTACGTAGGCACTTATACCGGTTCTTCCGTTACAGGCTACGGCAGATGGTACAGCTCCTATACGGGCAAGACCTACACATCGTATCAGGACGCTCTCAACGCTTCCCTTGGAAATGCGGCTTACGTTACATATGTAAACGGCTACTACGGCTATGATTACAGAGGCTACGGCTGGTACAGCTCCTACACGGGCAAGACCTATTCCACATATCAGGCGGCTCTCGAAGCGTCCAAAGGAATTTCTTCCTACGTTACATATGTGGGCGGCTACTACGGCTATGACGGACAGGCAGGCTCTATCTACAGATACTACTACAACGGCGTTGCATATCCTACCCTTCAGGCAGCCATCGACGCAGGCGGTACGGCAGGCGTTGACATCTACTATTCGCCTGTTGGAAGCGAAGGAAAAACATATTATTACTACTACAACGGCACCTACTACGGAAGCCTCCAGGCTGCCATCAATGCGGGCGGAACCGCTGTAGGCGTTGATATTTCCTATGTTCCCTATGGCTACTACGGAAAGGATTACGGCTACGCATACTACTATAATTACTATAATCCTTACTATTATTACACAAACGGCTCCCTGATCGATCCTTATTCCGCATTCAGAAAGGTGATCACAAGCACCAATACCACAAAGACCGAAACAAAGGCAGCCGAGCCGGGCGAACCCTTTATCTACGGCAATAACAAGAGAGCCGGCTGGGATACTATCGTAACATATGTCAAGGCTGCTTCAAGCGGCACCAATATCAAGGTAGATATGAATGGCTGCACTATCATTGACAAGTCCGTTCTTACCGCGCTTTCCGGCAGGAACGTAAGCGTTACATTCGTGCTTGACAACGGCGTTAAGTGGACGATCAACGGCAAAAAGGTAAACACCGCGCAGGATATCATCTGCTACACCGAATACGATATCAACTACATCACTCCCTCGCTGGTAAAGAAAGCGGGCGACGGAGCGGTAACAAAGGCTCAGATAGGCGTATCCACCAACTTTGAGGAATTCGGCAGCGACGTAAGCGTTACCGTAAGATTCAGCGACAAGCGCGCAGGCCTCAACGCAACGGTTTATCTCTTCAATCCCGATACAAATTCCCTTAAGGGCGTTGCAAAGGCAAAGGTACAGGCTGACGGAAGCTGCACCTTCACAGCTAAGGCAGGCGGACCTTACCTCATAGTTCTCAAGTAATATTTAAAACATTATTTCATCCGGCTCCGCCGTTTGGCGGAGCCGGATATTTTACGGCATGAAAGGACGATGTAAAATAATGAATAAACTCATAAAGAGATTTTTCGCAGTGCTTGCCGCCGCGGCTCTTGCGGTCCAGTGCCTTGCGGTAACGGTTTCCGCCTTTACGGTAAGCATCGAAAGCTACGGCTATACCTCATATTTCTATTACAAGGGCGTTTACTACAGCTTTGACACCGACGCGTCCAATGTTGCTCAAAAGGATGGCGGTTCAAGCTCTTATACGACCGTTTTATCCTCCAAGGTTCCCACACGCTGCGTCGAAAAATGGCTCGATCCCATTACCTGGAGGATATTCGATACCAGATATCAGGCGGAGGTAGAGTACGGAGTGGGGGAGGCTCACCTCATTTTTGTGGATCCGAATTATAAGGAAGAACCGGAAAAGACCGAAACCAAAACAAGCGATGAAAATACCAAAAAGCCTGCCGCTCAGACGGTCAAGCCGGCTGCCCCGAACAATTCAAAGGCAGCAGCAGCCAAGGACGGAGAGCCTTATATCCTGGGCAAAAAGACCCAGGCGGGCTGGAGTACGGTTTCCGAAAAGGCGTCGAAGCTTACCAAGGGCAGCCTCACCGTGGTCATGAACGGCTGCGAGGTCATTGACAAGTCCGTCCTCGAAGCGATGAAGGACAGGAACGTCACCGTTGTTTTCAGCTTTTCAAGCGGCGTGACATGGCGGATAAACGGCAAAACCGTCACCGAGCCGAAAAATATAGACGTGTCCGTGGAATACAACACAAAGGCAATATCGTCGGCGCTTGCCGATAAAGTATCGGAAAATGCCGAAACAAAGACCCAAATAACCCTTTCGGACAATGAGGAAGCGTTTGGCTGCACCGCAAATATCACCGTAAGGTTCAATAAAAAGCGCGCCGGACTTGACGCCTCCGCTTACAGCTACGACTCGGATAAGCAGTCGCTGAAAAAGGTATCGGCTTCACAGGTGAACGCCGACGGAAACTGCACCTTCAGCGCAAATAAGGGAGGTTCATACCTCATAGTCCTCCGTGCCGCAGAGGACGAGTAAGACAAGCTCATTATATTTGCAAAAAAAGCCTGCGCACGGTAACAGATACCGCCGCAGGCTTTTTGAAATTGTCTGTAAGACGGGCGTTGAGCGTCAGCTTCAGCACGCCCTAATTTCTGATAATTATATACCCCATATAAACGGCGTATAAAGCGATCAGTCCGATACCCTCTCCGCGGGTTATTTTCCGCGACGTGGCGCAGCAGGTAAATGCGATCACGCTTGCCGTCACAAGTATCACGCCGTCTGTCATTGCGCTGATATCCGAGCCGTCGCCCGCCGCCGCAAGGTTTATGGGAGTGATTATCCCCGATACGCCCAGTATGCCCAGAGCGTTGAAAATATTCGACCCTACCACATTGCCCACCGCCATTTCCGTTTCTCCCCGCTTTGCGGCTGTGACCGAGGTCACAAGCTCCGGCAGGCTTGTTCCCATAGCGCATATGGTAAGTCCCGTGAGGGTTTCGCTCATGCCGAAGGAAACGGCTATAGACCTTGCATTGTCCACCACAAGCTGACCGCCTATGACTATCCCCGCTATGCCGCCGATAACGGCGATAACGCACCGCAGCGGCTTAAAGACGAAATTTTCCCCGTTTTCCCGCGAAGCCTCCGACTTGGCGGATCTTATTGAAAATATGATATACCCTATAAGACCCGCCAGCAGCACGGCAGCCTCGATACGTCCGAGAACTCCGCCGATTATGAACACCACGAACAGAGCCATTGCCGCCGCCGATACGGGATAATCTCTTTTTATGACCGTATCGCTTACCGGCAGAGGGGATATGACCGAGCAAACGCCCAGCACCATAAGAAGATTAAACAGATTCGAGCCGATAACATTGCTGACCGCCAGACCGTTTGATCCGCCGACTGCGGAGGAAACGCTGACCGCCAGCTCCGGCGCGCTTGTTCCCATAGCCACAATGGTCAGTCCCACAATAAGCGAGGGTATCCTCAGCTTTTTTGCCAGCATAACGCTGCCGTCCACAAAAAAGTCCGCCCCCTTTATCAGCAGTGCAAAGCCGGCTATAAGAAGCGCCGCCGAAATAATAAACGCCGCCGGGTCAAAGGCAGGCTGAAGCGCAGGTGCATTTTCCATGATACGTCCTCTTTTCCTTTTTTCGGATAATATGATATTTTCCAGATTTATTATAGCACAAAAGAGAAAATTTATCAACCTTTTTTGTATTCCCGAAGCAGGAATTTTAAGAAGAAAGAGGCAAGAAGCAGTATCGGCAGGCTGATATTTCTCATTATGTAAAAATACTTTCAGCTTAATGCTCTGACTTTTGTATCTGCTCTATCTCTTGCAATTCCCCGCCGAATGCTGTATAATTATATTAATGATCTTACGGAAAGGAAGAAAAAACCATGAAATACCGTGAATTGGGAAAAACGGGACTTAAAATAAGCGAAACGGGACTCGGAAGCGAGGGTTTCACGGGTCAGACGCCGGAATTTGCGGCGCAGCTTATAGAAACGGCATTGGAGCTCGGAGTGAACTATTTCGATATGTACAATTCCGAGCCGTATGTCCGCTCAAATTTCGGAGCGGCAATGAAAGGGCGGCGGGACAAATTTATTATCCAAGGGCATATATGCTCCGCATGGATAGACGGTCAGTACCGCCGCACACGGGAAATGCCCGCCGTAAAAGCAGCCTGCGCCGATCTGTTTGAACGTCTTGGGACCGACTATATCGACGTGGGAATGATCCACTACGTGGACGAGCAAAAGGACTTCGATACCGTTTTCGGCGGCGAGGTCACGGAATTTATGCATAAGCTCAGATCGCAGGGCAGGATACGTCATATCGGAATGAGTACCCATAACCCCAAAATAGCGCTGCAAGCGGTAAAAACGGGTATCATCGAGGTAATAATGCTGAGCGTCAACCCCGCCTACGATATGCTCCCCTCCAACGAGGACGTAAATTCCCTTTTCGAGGACGAAACATACGCGCCGGACGTTCTTTCAAATATCGACCCCGAGCGCGAGGAGCTTTACCGTCTTTGCCTTGCCGAGGGCGTGGGGATAACCGTGATGAAGCCCTTTGCGGGCGGCGCGCTGCTAAGCGCGGAAACAAGTCCTTTCGGGGTAAAAATGACCGTCCCCCAATGTATGCACTACTGCCTTACCAGACCGGCGGCAGCCTGCGTGCTTGCGGGAGCAAAGACCTGCGGAGAGCTCAGAGAAGCGGCAGCCTACAGCGGGCTTGACGAAAGCGAAAAGGAATTTGCGGATATCCTTGCAAACGCTCCCGCCCATTCATTCTCAGATAAATGTATGTACTGCGGCCACTGCGCCCCCTGCACCTCGGGCATAGACATCGCCTCGGTCAATAAATTTGCGGATCTGTGCGCCGTTCGGGGGACGGTGCCGGAAACCGTAAGAGAGCATTACAACGCTCTGGCAGCAAAGGCGGGAGATTGCATAGCCTGCGGCAAATGCGAAAAAAACTGTCCTTTCGGCGTAAAAATAATCGAGCATATGAAAAAAGCTGCGGAAATATTCGGGAAATAAGAACGCCATGGAAAGATATATAACACAGATCATACGGGAAATGACCCTGCTTTCCCGTCGGAAAGCTCCCTTGCCTGCCGTCGCCGCCATAGACGGCAGATGCGCGTCGGGCAAGACCACTCTTGCGGGTGATATCGCAAGGCTGACCGACTGCAATGTTTTCCATACCGACGATTTTTTCACGCCCCTCTGCCGGCGCACGGCGGAGCGGCTTGACGAAGCGGGCGGAGGCTTCGACCGCGAACGCTTCTCCGAGGAGATACTTCTCCCTCTGCTTTCGGGAAAGGATTTTTCCTACCGTCCCTACAGCTGCACCGAGCAGGCGTTTCTTGCCCCCGTAAATGTCTGCGCCAAGAGTATCAATATCATAGAGGGCGCATATAGCTGCCATAAGGAGCTTGCGGAGAATTACGATCTTATGATATTCCTGACCTGCTCTCCCGAAAAGCAGCTTGCGCGGATAACCGAAAGAAACGGCGCGGACGGAGCGGAAGCGTTCAGAACGAGGTGGATACCCGCCGAGGAAAAATACTTCGCGGCTATGAACGTTCGGCAGCGCTGCCATATGATCATAGAAACCTGACGGAGAGAGAAATGAAAGCCAAAATAATATACTTCCGAGGTCTGCTGCCCCTTATCTTGTCCGCGCTTATCCTTTCCTCCTGCGGACAGTTCGCCCCCTCGGAGGAAACGGAGGAAATAACCTATCACGACGAAAGCGGCATAACCGTTTCCCTGCGTATGACCCGCCGTCCGAACGGCAGCGCAGTCGCTCTTTCCGCCGAGCCGGAGGGTGAATATTTATACAGCGCCGACCTGGGACTGTCCTATAAAAAGCTGAACAGCGAGGAGGAGATCGCCATCGCGGCGCCCAAAAGCTGTTCTTTCCGCCTTATGAAAGCGGACGATCCCGAAACCGTCACGGATATCCTTACGGTATACGCAGGCGGCGGAGAGAACACCCTCCCCGTAAGGATCGTCGCGGTAAGCAGGGACGAAACCGGAACGGACGGCGGCAGCATTACTCTGAAAGCGGAATATACTGGCGGGGCAAAAAGCCTTGCCGCAAGCGCGGACGGCGGCGAAAGCTGGCACGACTTCACGGGAAATACCGCCGTTTTTGACGGCCTTTCGGCGGGTATGTATAATGTATGCGTGCGCGAAAAGGGCAGTACGGACGATACTCACCCCGTGCTGAATGTCCCCGTCCTGCGCGGCGGTATCGGGCAGGGAGCGTTTATTGATGTGGAAAGCATTCTGCAAAATCCGGAGCTTCCCACAGGCTGCGAGGCTGTTTCTCTGACCATGCTGCTCGGTCACATAGGCTTTGACGCGGACAAGCTGACCGTAGCCGACGATTATCTTCCCAAGGGAGATTACCGAAAAGCCGACTTCGGCAAGGTTTTCGTGGGCGATCCTCATGAACGCTCGGCATACGGCTGTACGGCGGCGGTGATCTGCGAAACGGCGGAAAAATATCTTGCGGACAACGATCCCGACCGCAGATTCCGCGTAAGGAACGTTACGGGAGCGTCCCCCGCCGTCCTGTACGGCTTTCTTGACAGTCGTATCCCCGTTATCGTCTGGGCGTCCATAGATATGGGCGAGATAACCGAAAGCAGCGTGATATGGCGCGACAGCGAAAGCGGAGAGCTTGTCTTCTGGCCGGGGAACGAGCACTGTCTGCTGCTGACGGGATATGACATGACCGAGGGTCTGGTGTACGTAAACGACCCTCTTCGGGGAAAGACCTCCTACGGTATGGAGCTTTTCGAAAAAAGATACGAACAGATGGAACGCAACGCCGTTATCATCACGGAAAACCGATAAAAGCGCAGCGTTCTCCGATGTTCAAAAACCTCAAGTCCGTTCAAAATTTGCAATTGACATAACAGCGGTGATGAATTATACTGATAATAAGAAACCGGCGGTCTTAGCCGCGCACGGGAGAGGAAAGCTACGTTAAGAGCGGCGCGCCGCAGAATGCAGATTTGAGAAAGGGTATGGTAAAATGACGGACAAAGCAAGCAGAAAAGCAGCGGCGGCAGTTCTCGCGTTATCGGCTGCGCTTTGCGCCTGCACAAACGGAAACGAGGCGGAAAACGGCGGCGCCGTCACGGTATCGCAGCAGAACACGGCACCCGTAAATACCGAACGTCTGAACGAAGAGGATATGCAGGCGGTAAACGCCGCCGCCGACTCTCTGCTGACGGACGAGGAGCTTGAAAACAAAACCGTAAAATGGCTGGCGCATTACGATCTGAACCCCGACAGCAGAGGCGGCTCCAGATCCGTGGCTCTTGAAATGTTCGAATCGAAGTACGGCGGCGAAATAGAGTATTATCCCACCACCTGGGAAAGCCGCTGGGCGGATCTGTCCACAAACGTTCTGGGCGGCACGGGAATAGACTTTTTCCCATTTGACACCTCCGCCTGCCCCAAGGGTATCGTGTCGGGAATGTTCGTTCCCGCAGACGATTATATCGACCTTGACAGCGAGATATGGCAGCAGACCCGTCCTTTCATGGATATGTTCGAATTCGGCGGGAAACACTATGAATTATGTACCGGCGTTACCCCCGAGGCGGTGGTTATTTACAGCAAAAAGACCGTAAGCGAAAACGGCTTGGACGATCCGTGGGAGCTGTATTGCAGCGGAGAATGGAACTGGGACAGCTTCAAAAAAATGATGCTTGATTTCGTAGATGCCGGCTCGGGCAGATACGGACTTGACGGATATTATTATCAAAAGGCTCTGGGAACATCTTCGGGAGCGTCCGTTGTCCGCCTGAGCAACGGTTATATGGAGCTTACCCTTGACGATCCCGCCCTTGAAAAAGCGATGCAGCTTGCGGAGGAAATGTACGCGAACGGACTGTTCCTTGACAAATCCATGTTTGACTGGTCGGAGCAGCCGCAGATGATGGGAGAGGGAAAACAGTTGTTTTATTTCTGCGGCGCATGGACGCTGGAATCCGCGCCGGAGGTGTGGACGACCAAAATATCCCCCGAGGACGCCGCAATGGTTCCCGTACCCTGCTGCCCCGATATCGGGGCTTCCTATTCCATAATCCCCGACGGCTTCATGCTCTGCAAGGGCGCAGCCAATCCATGGGGCGCCGCAAGGTACGCCGAATGCTGCATAGCCGCGGCTCTCGATGAGAATGCGCGGATAATAGGCGATGAAAAGCGCAGGAACGATTACAAATGGACGGACGAGCTTACGGAACAGTATTACGAGTGCGTCGCCGCCGCCAAGGAAGCTCCTTTTTACGATATGTCCTACGGCATTTCCGATGATTTTGTCAAGGCGGTTACCGACAATGTGATGTATAATCCCTTCGGCGGCTCGTCCTACGCGCAGGGAAAGGAAGAATCGCGCGAGATCGCCGTTATGCTCACGGAGGAAATAAACGAAAAGCTCAAAGCGCTGAGCTGACCCGCACCGTAAGGGAGACGACCGTTTTTATGGCAGTAAATCAGAATATCTATCCCTACAGCGCGCAGGTAAAAAGCCTGCCCGTGTACCTTGCGGGCATAGGCGGAAGCGAATACCAATATCACGTGCGGCGTCCGGAGGGCTATCAATGGCATCAGATACTTTACAGCGCCAAGGGCAGAGGCTGCCTGAAATACGGCGGCGTTTCTGTCAATTTGACGGAGGGATATTATTTTTTCCTGCCCGCGTTCTGTCCTCACGAATATTATCCCGTCCGCGGCGACTGGGACGTCAGGTGGACGGCGTTTGACGGCAGCGCCTGCACGGAGATCCTCGGCAGCCTTGATATGACGAAACCCTTTGCCGTAAAGCTGACGGACAGCGGCTCCCTGCAAAAGCTGTACGCCGAAATGTTCAACGTCCTGAGATCGGATATTATCTACGGGAATTTCACCTGTTCGGGACTTATCTATCAGTATATCATAGAGCTTCACAAGCTGGCGTCGGACAAAACTCCCGCAGGCGGCGGCCGCAGCAGTATCCTTATGCCGGTACTCGATTATATCGAAAGCAATTTCAGAAACGGCTTTTCTCTGACCCTGCTTGCCGAGCGGGCGGGGATTACTCCCCAGCATCTTTGCCGCATATTCAGAAAGACCATGAATATGCGGCCGAGCGAATATCTTACGCGGCGCAGGCTGACCGAAGCCAAAAAACTGCTGACGGAAACGGATATGCCCGTTTCTCGTATATGCGTTTCCTCCGGTTTTGCCGATCCCGGTTATTTCAGCGCCGTTTTCAGGCAATACGAGGGACTTTCCCCCTCCGAATACAGAAAAAACTACAGACCCGTCCGCTGATATGCGGCGAGCCTTGGCGAAAAAACCCCCTCCGGAACCGCACCGTTCCGGAGGGGGTCGTATTTTATTTCGTCACAGTATCACTGTAAATTCTTCTTAGCCTCGAGATCCGCAAGAGCGTCCTTTCGTGAAAGGTTGATCCTGCCCTGGCTGTCTATCTCCATGACCTTGACGACGATCTCGTCGCCTACGGAAACGATGTCCTCCACCTTTTCCACTCTCGATCTGTCCAGCTTGGAGATATGCACAAGACCGTCCTTGCCCGGAGCTATCTCCACGAAAGCGCCGAAGTTCATCAGCTTGACGACCTTGCCCTTGTAAATGGCGCCGATCTCCGGATCGTTTGCAATGGTATCGACGATCTGAACAGCCTTTCTTGCGTCGTTGATGTCCATACCGCTGATAAATACGCTGCCGTCGTCGTTGATGTCGATCTTGACATGGCAGTCGGCGGATATCTTCTGAATGACCTTTCCGCCCTGACCGATGACCTCTCTGATCTTGTCCACGGGAACCTTGGTCTGGAGCATTTTCGGAGCGTACTTGCCAACCTCGGGACGGGGTTCTGCGATAGCCTTCAGCATTACCTCGTCAAGGATATAGTCCCTTGCCTTGTGGGTCTTTGCGAAAGCCTCTCTGATGATATCGTAGGTAAGACCGTCCACCTTGATGTCCACCTGAATGGCGGTGATACCCTTTTTGGTGCCGCCTACCTTAAAGTCCATGTCGCCGAAGAAATCCTCAAGACCCTGTATATCCACCATTGTCTGGAAGCTGCCGTCATCTCTTGTGATAAGACCGCAGGAAATGCCCGCAACGGGAGCCTTTATGGGAACGCCCGCGTCCATGAGAGCAAGGGTGGAGCCGCAAATGGAACCCTGTGAGGTAGAGCCGTTTGATGAAAGCACCTCGGATACCAGTCTTAAAGCGTAGGGGAATTCCTCCACGGGGGGAATAACAGGCTCCAAAGCTCTTTCAGCCAGCGCGCCGTGACCTATCTCGCGTCTGCCGGGACCTCTGGAGGGTTTTGTTTCGCCCACTGAATAGGAGGGGAAATTGTAATGGTGCATATATCTCTTTGAATCCTCGTCGTCCAGACCGTCTATCCTCTGGGCGTCGCTTACGGGACCCAAAGTAGCCACCGTCAGCACCTGGGTCTGACCTCTCGTGAACAGACCCGAGCCGTGAACTCTGGGAAGAACGCCTACCTCGGCGGCAAGGGGACGGATATCGTCCAGACCTCTGCCGTCAACACGCTTGCCCTCGTAGAGCCAGTTTCTGACGATCTTCTTTTGGAGCTTGTAAATGCATTCGTCTATCATAGCCGTCTTTTCGGGGTATTCTTCGTCAAAGCGGTCGTGGATATCGTCCTTTATGGGGTTGAGCATTTCCTCGCGCTTGTTCTTGTCGTCCGTGTCGAGAGCGGTCATTACCCTGTCGGCGGCAAAGCTTTCGATGGCGTCGAACATATCGTGATCGACCTCCATGGACTCGAACTCGAACTTTTTCTTGCCGATCTGACCGCGTATATCCTCGATAAACGCAACTATCTTCTTTATCTCCTCATGACCCTTTATAATGGCGTCCAGCATGGTATCGTCGTCGACCTCGTTTGCGCCCGCCTCGATCATGACCACCTTTTCCATAGTGCCCGCAACGGTAAGGTTAAGATCGTTTCTCGACCTCTGCTCCCGTGTGGGGTTAAGGACTATCTCACCGTCCACCAGACCGACGCTTATGCCGCCTATGGGACCGTTCCAGGGGATATCGGAAATGGATATGGCGACCGATGTAGCTATCATTCCCACTATCTCGGGAGAATAGTCGGGATCGACCGAAAGCACCGTCATAACGACGGAAACGTCGTTCCTCATGTCCTTGGGAAAGAGAGGACGGATAGGCCTGTCCACCACGCGTGAGGTGAGTATAGCCTTCTCCGAGGGTTTGCCCTCTCTCTTGATAAATGAACCGGGTATCCTGCCCACCGAGTAAAGTCTTTCCTCGTAATCCACGGAAAGCGGGAAAAAGTCAATGCCCTCTCTCGGCTTCACGCTTGCGGTAACGTTCGCCATGACCACCGTGTCGCCGTATTTTACCCAGCACGAGCCGTTGGAAAGCTCGCAGGTCTTGCCGGTTTCCACCGTAAGCTCTCTGCCCGCAAAATCGGTCGTAAATATCCTGTGACTGTCAAAGGTTTTCATCTGATTCATAAATAATAGCCTTTCCTTTCTTCGCGGCGGGCGGAAAAAGCCGCCGCATATGATGATATTCAGGCGGCGCATTAGCAATAAATCCGATATGCACGGCACATTCCTGCACACCCGATTTAATGCTAAACGCCCGCCGTACGCAGCGCTTGAAAGGCGCAGAGCGGGATATCCCCTCTGCCGCCTTAGCGTATGCGGATCACTTACGAAGACCCAGCTTCTGGATAACAGCGCGGTATCTGTTGATATCCTTTTTCTGGAGATAATCCAGCAGATTGCGTCTGTGACCTACCATTTTCAAAAGACCTCTTCTTGAATGGTGGTCGTGAGTATGGATCTTCAGATGCTCGTTGAGGTCGTTGATCCTTCTTGTGAGAATGGCGATCTGGACCTCCGGCGAGCCTGTGTCGTTGTCGCTGAGCTTGTTGGCAGCGATGATAGCGTCCTTTTCTTCCTTGCGCATCATAATAAAATACACCTCTTTCAAATATTCCCCGAACCGGGCTGACGGCGGGTATATTCCCGAAAAACGGGCTTGACCCGTCAGCTTGGAAAGGGGCAGCTTTGCCGCGCATATGCGCAACAAAGATATTATACCACATTTTTTTTCATTTGTAAAGAGCTTTTGTAAATTTATTCGGAGTATTTTAACAAAAGCGCCGCCGCGCAGAGATCCGGCGCGTTCCGCCTTTTGGTATGGGTTCTTATTCCGGCAATACCGAAGCTCTCTCCTCCAGAACTCTTCTGACCGTCTGCTCCAGCACGGGGATATCCACGGGCTTTGCCACATGAGCGTCCATGCCCGCCTGAAGCGCGTCCCTGACGTCCTCGGCGAACGCGTTTGCGGTCATTGCGATGATCGGTACCGAGGCGGCTCTCGGGTGAGGCAGCGACCTTATGAGGCGGGTAGCGTCGTAGCCGTTCATCACGGGCATCTGCACGTCCATCAGAATTATGTCGTACTTCTGCGGATCGCTGTTTTCAAACTCCTCTGCGGCGGCCTTTCCGTTTTCGCACACCGTGCATTCCGCACCGGTCATTCCCAGCAGCTCCGTAAGGATCTCGGCGTTTATCTCGTTATCCTCCGCCACCAGTATATGCATACCCTTGAAAACGCTTTCGTCCCGCTCCTCGGAAGATCCTCCGCGCTTTACCAGCGTTTCCACCCTGCGGCAGAAGCCGGTGAGGAAGAACGGCTTCGGCAGGAATGCGTCCACGCCTGCGGCTGAACCGTCGCTTTCTATATCCGCCCAGTCGAAGTCCGTAAGCACTATTATGGGGATATCCTTGGATATTTCCCCCCGTATCCGCTTAGCCGTTTCAAGTCCGTCCATATTCGGCATCTGCCAGTCCAGCAGGATAATATCGTACGGCTTCTCCGTCTGCGCCCGTTTTATCATTTCCATGGCGTCCGAGCCGCTCAGAGCGTAATCCACGGTTACTCCCGTGCCCTCCATTTTCATCAGGATATCGCGGCAGATGATCTCCTCGTTGTCCACGGTGATCATTTTCGAGATCCCCCGATCCTTCCAGAAATCGGCGTCGATGACCTCTCCGCTTATCTGTAAGCTCAGATCCACCGTAAATTTCGTACCCTTGTCCTTTTCGCTCTCCACGTCGATGGTGCCGCCCATAAGGTCTATAAGGTTTTTCGTGATGGCCATTCCCAGACCGGTGCCCTGTATCTTGTTGGTAACGCTGTCCTCCTCTCTCGTAAAGGAGTGGAACAGCTTTTTCATGTACTCCTTTGTCATGCCGTAGCCGTTGTCCTCAACGATGAACCTGTATCTTGCAAACTGCATATTATTCTGCCGCAGCTCCTGCACCGTAAGGCTTACCCTGCCGCCGTCGGGAGTGTACTTGACGGCGTTGGAGAGGAGGTTGAGCAGTATCTGATTGAGCCGCAGCTTGTCCATTACCGCGTTTTCGTGCTTCAGATCCACGCACCTTACCTCGAAGGTATGTCCCTTGGCCTTCATCTGCGGACGGATAATGCCGTCGATGTCCTCGATAAGCTCCATTACGTTCTCGCCGGATAAATTGAGGGTGGTCTTGCCCGCCTCGATCTTGCTTATATCCAGTATATCGTTGATAAGACCCAGCAGATGCTGACCGGAGGATGTTATTTTCCGTGTATATTCCCTTACTCTTTCGGGACTTTCCGCGTCCCTTGCCAGCAGTGCGGAAAAGCCGATGATAGCGTTCATGGGAGTGCGTATGTCGTGGCTCATATTCGACAGAAAGGAGCTTTTTGCCTTGTTTGCCTCCTCCGCGATGAGCAGAGCCTGTTCTGCGGTTTCCTTTGCCTTTGCGAGCATTGAGTTGGATTCCGCCAGCTTAGCGTTCATCTCTTCCTTTCGGCGCAGATTTTCCTGCTCCTGCCTGAACAGCTTCAGGCTGCTCTGCTGCCTTGACACGGCGATGCAGGCAAGCGCCAGCAGCACCACCATCACCACTCCCAGCAGCAGCAGGGTGCGTATCACCGTGCTTACCATATTTACCGTTCCCGAAGCCACGTACTTTGCGGGGATAAGGAACAAAAGCAGCGTGTCGTACTCGTCCAGAGCCGTAATGCAGTAATAATACTCCACGCCCTCGTTTATGAACCATGCGCTGAGAGTGTGATTTTCCGCCTGTCCGAGAGCGGCTTTTATGTCGGGGCAGCTCTGCCCCTCCATTTCCTCCAGCACCTTTATGACGTTGTAAGCCTTTATGGTGTTCACGCCCGACAGATCGTCGTGCATTCTCGTGCCGTTGCTTTTGAGGATATAGGTTTCGTTGCGGCTGCCGTAAGCCGAGCTGTCGTAATATTTTGTAAGGGTGCTCACGTCCTTGAGCAGGATGATGTGAGTAAATTCCGCGCCGTCGTCCTCCGCCCTGAGAGGGCGTTCCAGCCGCTGAACGAACGCCCAGAAGCTGCCTCCGTAAAGGCTGCTGTCGGTGATAAAGGCGTAGCTGTCCTCTCCGCTGGATATAATGTCGATATCCTGCCATACGCCGTGCTTGCCGGCAGAGTCGTAGCAGTTGCCCAGGCTGTCGAGCATCATGACCGAAGCTGTGATGTTTTCCGTTTCCAGCAGCTTTTCCAGTCCGTCGATGTAGCGGTCTATCTCCTCCGCCGAGCCGAGCCTTGTGTTTTTCACGATATTGGCGGCGGCGGAAAGATAATTCCTGTTGGAATTAAGAGCGTTGTCCAGATTGACGCGCACCTGAGAGGTGATCTCCACAAGCTGTGTGGTGCGCTCTTCGTATATCTGCCCGTCCAGATAATTTTTGAAAAAGAAGCCTCCCAGCACGAACAAAATCAGTATACAAGCCGTAAGCGCCGCCGGAAGAATATAGCTTTTTTTGAATTTCAACCGATCGCCCCCTTGTGCCGATCAATACCCTGTTCATGTTCAAGCCGCAGTCTTGAACTTTCTTACTTTCCGCCTCTTGCTTCTTAAAATTGATTTCCTTAGGTCAGCTTAATGTAATCCGTCGGTTCGGCAAGAGGCGTTCCGGAGGAAAGACGGCCGACAATGATCTGCTTGAAGCTTGTGCCGAAAAACGACATTTCCGTGACCCCCGCCGCCTCCATGGCGTCGTCGAGCATAAGTACGATGCTTATTACCGCCGTTACCGAATACGTCCTGCTCCTGTCGATCTCGCCGCCGTCTGCGGTGAGCCTTATCAGCTTATACCCGCCGTCCGTCTTTTCGATCTCCATCTCAAAGCCGCTGGACGTATACAGCGTTGAGTCGTTTATCACCGATCCCCGCTTGCCCCGGGCGGTAAGCACGTAATCCACGTACCTGTAAAGCTGATCGCCCGTCATTTGGCAGGTGACGACTCC
Source organism: Ruminococcus sp. (assembly GCA_023667165.1). Lineage (GTDB taxonomy): Bacteria > Bacillota > Clostridia > Oscillospirales > Ruminococcaceae > Huintestinicola. The sequence continues at coordinate 18,614 of JAMPAO010000012.1, forward strand.
TATGGTTTCGCCCATTGTCAGAAATCCGAGCTGCTCCTCCGTGTAATCTCCCGGGGCAATGTTCCCCGCAGTGCAGGCGGCGGGCGCGATAAGCAGCTCCGTTCCCGTAGCCTCCCGCACCGAGTTCATCACAGCGGAAGCGGCTCTGCTGCCGTGTTCGGGATCGAAAGCGTACTCATATCCTTCGTCTATATGAGCCGCCGTGACTGCGGCGGGTCTTTCCTCCGCCAGAGCTGCGTTAAACGCCCCGAACGCCTGGCGGGCGTTTCCGTACTCGCCCCGTATCATGCCCTGGACGATTTTTTGGGACACGGAAAACATATCCGCCGAGGCAAGCCTTATGTAAAGCCGTCCGTCGCCGGCGTATTCCTGCACCTGCCCCATCTGCGGGGAAAGGTCTATGCCTATATCGCTGCTGTAGGATACCATATTCTGATTTGCTGCGATCCTGCGCAGACCGTCCTCGCTGAGCATAACGCTTATTATGTCGAGGATCAGCTTTTTGCGTTCTTCGTCCTCCTCGGCGGATGCGTTTGCGGCTATCTGAAACGCGGGATAGGTCAGGTAAAGGTTGTCCTCCTCCGTTTCACCGAAATAGGGAGCCATTACCAGCTCCATGCCGTCCTTTGAATATCTCGCCGCCTCGTCGCCCGTGCCGCGCGTCATAGCCATTTCGCCGTTTGCGAACCGTGCGAGCATATCCTCGTGGCTTATTTCGAGATTGTCCTCTCCGACCCCCGTAAGCTCCGTAAATTCCGCCATTTTCTCAAAAGCGGGCAGCCAGACCTCCTCGCTCAGCTCGTTTATCTCGCCCGATTCGTATTTCTGCCGCCACTGCCGCCCCTCGTAGGAGGACAGCGCGGCGGCGGAAAGACCCTGAAGCATTTCCATGCAGGTAAAATCCGCCGCAAAATTGGAGCCGAACGGACTTATGCCCTTTTCCGTCAGCGCCCTGCATACGCTTACAAACTCGCCGTAATCGGAGGGAACGGAAAGACCGTTTTCCTCCAGCATGGTCTTGTTTATGATGATACCGTCCACCTCCGCGCAGGTAGGCAGCCAGTTGACCGTGCCGTCCTCGTAGGTATAGCTGCGCAGATAGGACGAATTAAAGCCGGCGGCGACGTCCGTGCCGCTGAGATCCATAAGAGAATCCCTCAGCTCCGCCACGTCCCGCAGCGAAAATCTTCTCAGTGTAAGGATATCCGGCAGATCTCCCCGTTCATCCTTGAAGCGGTAGAAATCTGCGGAATTGGTAGCCACGTAAAAGGTGATATCCGCCTGCGGAAAGCTGTCCTGCAAAAATTTTCCGTACTGCTCGGTAAGCTGATCGCTCCATAAAGCCACAGTCACCCGCTGACGGACGTTTTCCGCCTTGGCGCCGCAGCCGGAAAACGCTCCCGCAAGGACCGCCGCGGACAAAAGCAGGCAAATAAATCTTTTCATTGTCAAAAATCTCCTTGATAACCGGCGGTTCAGTCCCACAGATCCTCGTTCGGTGAAACGGTTTTCTTCTCGCCCAGCCATTCTCTCAGCGAGGTGCGCAGGGACAGCTTTTCCATGACCGCGCCGTACTCGCCGGCAGTTTCCTCCGTATAACCGTACATGGGGAACGCGGCGGAATAGGAAGCGTCGTCCTCAAGCTCCGCGCCGCCCTTGGTAACGAGCGCATACGGGTAATTCAGCTCCTCCGTCAGATCCAGACCGTGCTCCGCCAGAGCCTTGATCTGCGCCCCTGTCATGGTCATCACGGCGTATTCGCCGTCGTTGCCCGGGCAAATTGTGTTTGATATCTCCGAGTTTATGCCGCCCGTGTACAGCTTTCCCGATACGCCGTTTTTGAGCTTCACGCCGTCCTTGTACTGCGTGCCGTAGGGGATAAGAGCCGCGTCCGCTCCCGAGATCTCGCCCAGAGCCATGCCGATCAGACGGGCGGTTTCTTCAAGCGTAAAATCTCCCGTGCTTTCGCAGAAATAGGAAGCCGCCCTGTTTTCTATATATGTCGTCTGGAGCTGATCCATTCGGGCAATGCACGCTTTTCCGTCCATGCCGTTTTCCCCTCTGAACCATTCCTTGTAAGCCTGTCCCATATCCGCAAGAACGTTTTCCCAGCCGGCGTAGGTCATGTGGAACGCCTTTCCCGCGCTCATGGCGTTCACCGCGTCGTATATCATGGAATCCTCCGGTATCTCCGCAGTTTTCAGCACGCTTGTAACGCAGGGATTATCCTCCCTGATGAATACGCTCTGTCCCTCGTCGGAATAAAGCAGGGAAAGCAGCCTCAGAGCCTTTTCCAGCTTTGCCTCGTTCCCCGGCTCCGCCAGACGGCTGCTGATCCCTATGTAGCTTGTGGGGTTGTACATATAGATGTTCTTGCTGCCGTCCTCGCCCACGTAGGGCATCATTCCCCATTCGTCCCCGCTTGACATATAAGGCGACTCCACCAACGCGGACATGGTGAAGAACACGGCTTTCCTGCCCGCCATGTAATCCTCTATAAGCTCGCTGTTTGAGCGGTCGTCGGGATCGGCGCAATACATACCGATGTCAATGTATTTCTGAACATAGTCCATCGATTCCTCCCAGACGCCCTCCGCGGAAGCGTCCCCCGCCAGGAAATCCCGTTCCCACTTGCTGCCCTCGGGCGTGGTAAGGCTGCCCGTTTTCGCAAGGTTGAGCACGGCGGAAAAGGCGTTGCCCGTAAGCTGCGAGCCCACGACCCCGGGGATCATTCCCTTGTCCTTTATCTCGCCGCACAGAGCATCCAGCTCCCTGTAATTTTGGGGCAGCTCCCAGCCCATTTCCTCCATAAGCGTCTTGTTGTACAAAATGCCGTACATGGCGTTGCTTACGGGCAGCAGATAAACGCCGCCGTCGATGGATACCTGATCGAGCACCGAGGTGGATATATTATTCATAAAATCATAGCCGGACAGATCCAGCAGCCGTTCCTTGGCAAGCTCCCTGTCCAGTATCTGGGACGTGCTGAACAGATCGGGGATATCGTCCCCTCTCATCTGCGCCCAGCTATAGCCGGTGTAATTCGCTCCGTCGTAGCCTATGTAATCTATCTCGATATCGGGGTATGTTTCACCCAGCAGCTCCCAGAAGCTGTCGTAGCCGCCCCAGGTCACCCAGCTAAGGGCGTCCGAGCCGGTGCCGCCCGCAGAAACCCCGTCCGATACGGCGTTTTCCGCGGTCTGCTCCGACTGAGCGCAGCCGCAGAGAAGAATGAACGCAGCCGATAATGCGGCCGCCCTGTCAGACAATTTTTTACGCATAAAAATGCAGACTCCTTTCCGATGATAAAAGCGCGTTCCCTTGCAGGCTTACGCGGATAAAAAACCCAATTTTCAACGGAATATATTATATCACCCGCATATAGAAATGTCAATATTTTTTTATTGCGTTTTTTTGAAAATTACGCGTCTGTTATATGAACTTAGTTAACGCCCGTGCCGTACCGAGCCGCGCGTTTCGTATCTCCCGCGTCCTGTCTCAGGCACGGTCTTTTTCGGGAAACGGAGGCAAAAATAACGACGGCTGCCGCTGCGGTAAGTATCTCCGCAATGGGGAACACCGCCCATAAAAGCGGCTTCATGCTGCTGTCGAGCCTTGCGGCATGCGCGAATATCAGCGCGGCGGGGAATACGAACAGGACCTGTCTGCAAACGGATACCGCAAGAGAGCCGAAGCCGCTTCCCAGCGCCTGGAATATGCCCTGAAACGCGATGTTTATCCCCGCAAAGACCAGTCCCGCCGATATTATGCGTATGGCGCTCACGCACAGCGCCCCTGTTTCGCCCGACAGTCCGAAGATCCCCGCAAGCGGCTCCGCGAATATCTCAAGCACAGCGCAGCCGGCAAGCATAACGGCGGCGGTGTATATATGCCCGAATTTAACGCAGTCCCGCACTCTTTCCCTGCTGCCCATTCCGTAGCTGTAAGCCGTTATGGGGGTAATGGCGTCCCTCATGCCGAACGCCGCGAAAAGCAGGAACTGCTGTATCTTGTAATACAGTCCGTAAGCCGTGACCATATTTTCGTCAACGCTTTTGAGAATAATGTTCATCCCGTAGGTCATAACGGAAATGAGCGCCTGGGAAACGATCGCGGGAACGCCTACCGAATAGATGATTCCGATTATCTTAAGCGACGGCTTGAAGCAGCCGAGCCTTATTTTCACAGCTCCGTTGAATTTCAGATGGAGTATCAGAGCCGCCGCAAAGGAAGCCGTCTGCCCTATGACCGTTGCGTAAGCCGCTCCCCGCACTCCCATTTCGGGAGCGCCGAACATCCCGTATATCAGTATGGGGTCGAGGACGATGTTCGTGACCGCGCCGATTATCTGCGCCGCAGTCGAGCAAACGGAATGACCCGCAGCCTGTAGGATCTTTTCAAACACCGCGAACATGGACATTCCGAGAGAAAAAACGCAGCATATCCGCAGGTATTGCGTACCCAATGCGGCGCATACGGCGTTGTCCGTCTGCGAGCCGATGTAAGCCTCCGCGCCGAACAGACCGAATATAAGGAAAGCGGCGCTTATGGCTGCCCCGAGGACAACGGCGTTCCCCGCCGCCTTTCCCGCAAGCTCTCCGTCCTTCTGCCCGAGCGCCCTTGCGATGAGAACGTTCACGCCCACGCCCGTGCCGACGCCTGCCGCCACCATAAGTATCTGCATGGGGAACGCCAGCGTAAGGGCGTTCAGAGCCTCCTCGCCGCCCTGTTCCATATTGGACACGAACGCGCTGTCCACGATATTGTAGACCGCCTGGAGCGTCATTGAAACGATCATCGGCATACCCATTGACAGCATGAGCCTTTTCACGGGAACGGCTGCCATTTTTTCTTTTTCAGCTTTCATAAAAATTACCTCCGGAAACAGACCTCCTCGGAAACTTCCGAAGCACCGCCCGACTTGCCCTTTTGCTGTCATGCTTTGTACGTTTTCCTTGCAATACACCAAGTATTCCTGCGGAAAACGTACTTTGCCCGACAGCAAGATCGCTGCGTCATTCGGCACTTCTACGGTTTCCGAGGAGGTCTAATAAAAAAAACGTGCAGCCTGCCGATCGGAATTACGCGGTAAGCTACACATCTTAAAAATATTATAAGCCCGTAACGCTGCAAAGTCAAAGGCAATTTTACACAATTTTTCCCTGCCGCGCGCTTGATCGGCTTAGTGCATTTTTCACCAAGGGCGTTACGTTATCCCGACCGAGCCGCTTATACTCCGTTTCTTCTGCTGCCGTTCCCGTCGAATATTTTTTTCATCTTAACCTCCGTATAGGGGATAACGGCAAGAAGAACGGCGGTCTGCGCGGCGGCGAGCCACAAAAGCGTATTGTAAAGTCCTCCGTCCTCCGTTTCCCGCAGTATCGTCCATATGACGGCTCCCGCCGACAGTACTGCGGAAACGGCTCCGCATACTGTCCAGAACCTGCCGCTTATCCTGTGAGCCGTGATCCAGGTGTCGCTGTTTTTTTGGGATAATTCCGTGCAGTACCCCACCGACCCGCCGAGATCCGGGGGAGCTTTCACGAACCATACCCCGCAGCCGAGCATGACTGCGGGAGCAATAAGAGAAAATACCGTACAAAAAACGATCTCAAACATTGACCTTTCCTCCTGCCGTATGACGGTCAGCGGTCGCCGCCGTCGCCGTTCTGCGCTATCAGCGCTTTCAGCTCCTCGAGGGCGTCGGGGTCGCCCTGCTCGTATCTCGTCTTTTTAACGCCCTTTTTCCGAGCCTTAAGGCATTCCGCCAGCAAATATTCTATCTGCCCGTTTATGGAACGGAAATCCTCCTCCGCCCATGCGTAAATGTCGTTGTAAAGGGTCGGAGAAAGCCGCAGCAGAATCTGTTTTTTGCCCTTGAATCTGTCGTTTTCAGCCACCGTGCAGCCTCCTTGCTATAATCCTTTTTTATCACTTTTCCGGCGGAGCTTTCATTATCCTGCAGGATCTCACCGCCAAATATACCGTTATCCCCGTAACGGCGCAGAATACGGGATAAACCGCCGCGATGGGCAGAACGCCTCTCTGATACATGGCTGCGGGAGCGTCCGCCAGAGCGTGGAGCAGTATGCATAGGGGATACAGCGATATTTTTTCCTTTGCCGCCCTGAACATTATCACCGAAGCCGCAGTGTGAAACGTTACCGCTATGAGCCGCTCAAAAATGCTCGTAAAGGCCGTGACGAGGGTGATCTCCGAAAGAGCCTCAAGCTGCGCGCCCAGTAAGGCAGCCGTTTCCTCGCTGCCGCCGGAGTAAAGGGCGATAACGTTTTCCGCGCCTGTTCTGTTGACCGTTACCGCCGTTATCAGATATGCGATCATGGTCAGACCCACCGCAGCGGCAGCCTCGCAGCCGCCGTGACCCAAGCCGTACATCACCGCCGAGCGGGGATCGTCCGTATTTTTCATAAGCAGCCTGTAAGCCGCCAGCCTGCCGCTTTCCTCGAAGAACCCCGCCGCAAACGCACCGTAAACGACGTACATCGGCGTGCTGACCTGCACGATCGGCAGCATGACCGTGTGCAGAAGCTGCTCCAATACCAGTGCGAACAGGATAAACGTCCCCGCGCCGATAAAAAACGCCGATACGGGAATATCCCTGTTTTTCCTTTTGTACGCGATAAGAGCCGCAAAGGGGAAGAGGGTGCATACTGCCCCGCAAATTCCCATAGCTGTCAGATTTTCCGAACCGAACATAAAATTTGTTCTCCTTAAAGCAAAAGCGTTTCTTTGATGATAATACGGTCAATATATGGAGCCGCTGTTTACTATGGGCTGAGCGTCCTTGTTTCCGCAAAGGACGACCAGCAGATTGGAAACCATCTGCGCCTTGCGTTCATCGTCAAGGTCGCACACGTTGTTTTCGGTAATGCGCTCCAAAGCCATTTCCACCATGCCTACCGCGCCGTCGACTATCTTCTGGCGCGCTTCTATTATCGCCGCCGCCTGCTGCCGCTGGAGCATTGCCGCCGCGATCTCCGGAGCGTAGGCGAGATGGGTGATCCTCGCCTCTATTATGTCGATGCCCGCGCTGTCCACGCGTTTTTGCAGCTCGTCCCGCAGATTTTCCGCGATATCCGCCGGCGAGCCGCGCAGGGATCTGACGTCCGCGCCGTTGGCGTCGTAGGGATAAAGGCTTGCCACGTCCCTGAGAGTGGAGTCCGCCTGGATGGAGATGTACTCGGCGTAATTGTCAACGCTGAAAACCGCCTTTGCGGTGTTGGCGATCCGCCATACCACCACAATGCTGACCTCCACGGGATTGCCCTCCCTGTCGTTTATTTTCTGCTTTTTGTTGTTGAGCGTCATAGCTTTCAGAGAGAGCTTTCTCGTTGCGGGCACCGATACCTCGGCGGATACCGCAGCTTCTCCCGCAGTCACGGCAGCCGTCCTGTGCGGCTGCGAAGCGGGATTTACAGCCGACGAAAAGGGATTGACAAAGAAAATGCCCTCTTTTTTCAGCGTACCCATGTATTTTCCGAAAAGCGTAAGCACAAGCGCCTCGTTGGGTCGGATTATCTTAACGCCCATAAAGGGTATCCAGCCCAGGCAGAGCCACGCGATGCAAAGTATCATCAGCAGGATCCCCACCGTTTTTTCGTCCTCCAGCAGCGTTGCCGCGGGAGCGATGCCTATCATTGCCAATATGTAGCAAATTATGGCAATAAACATAATGACCAGTCCGTTCGGAGCGTTAAGCTCCTTTTCCTCGATCTGCTTTTCGCTCAGATTTTTGTTCAAGCTCTTTTTCTTATCGGTCATGATAAACCCGCCTTTCTTTTGGATAATATTGGGATTTCACCCCATTATCCTCCTGCAAATGTTATTTATTGGTATTTGAGTTGCTTATGATATCAAAATGCTATCATTTTGATATCAATTTATATCATAATGATAGCACAGTCTTTTTCGTTTGTCAAGGGGTGAAATGAAATTTTTTGCAATTTTCCATATTATGCCAAATTGCAAAAAAAGCAGGGGAGCGGCTTGAAAAAAGTATCCGATGTTAGTCACTTCTAACTCTCATAAAACGGACGGCTTTGACAAATTATGCTGACATTCCCGCAAAAAACGCCGTGTTATTGTATAAATCGCCGAAATTCTCCAAGGCTCTTGACAAGAGAACGGGCGTATGCTAAAATGATGATAAAGCATAACAGCGTTACGCAAACGGAGGCGCCGGAGGACAAGCCGATATATCACGGCAGATCCAAGGAAATACGTCCCCGCAGATCGATAACAGCGTTATGCACGGAGGCGATAAATTGACCGGAGATAAGGACACGCGGGAACGTCTGCTTGAAAGCGCAAGAGCGGAGTTTTCCGAAAACGGCTATATGAAAGCGTCCCTGCGGAGGATCTGCGCGGGCGCGGGCGTTACCACGGGGGCGCTGTACTTCTTTTTCAAGGACAAGGAGGATCTGTTCGCGGCGATAGTGGAGCCGCCCCTCGAGGAGCTGAAGAAGGCTGTGATGTCGCACTTCCGCAGGCATGAAAATATCCTGTCCATGGAGGGGATGTACGAGCACGTCAAGGACGATCACGACGATATTTCGGGACTGCTGATACATCATCTGTACGCCCATTACGGAGCGTTCCTGCTGCTGCTGACGGGGGCGCAGGGCTCACGCTTCGAAAACGCCGCCGATGAAATGGTGGATATGACGGAAAAAGCCTACCGCGAAATGGCTGACAATATGGCGCGCAGCGTGCCGGGCATGGGAGTCAATCCCTATATGCTCCACTGGTTCACCCATATGACCGTGGACGCCTTTATTCATCTTATCACCCACGAAACGGACGAGAGCAAGGCTCTCGCCAATATGAAGCGGATCATGGATTTCCTTGTGGGAGGCTGGACGGAGATCATATTCGTTCCCCCAAACGCGCCCGAAAAATAGGCGGGTCGGACATAACGGACCGCCGGCTGCGCTCGGCTTTGCTGCTTGCATAACAGTGTTATGTGAAAATACATCAAAATACCGCTCCGGCGGTTTTATAATACAAGTGTGTTAGTTTTAGCTAACTTAGGAGGTTTTACAATGTATCTTGAGGTAAAGGACGTTAAAAAAAGCTACGGAAAGGACAGCAGCTATATCCAGGTGCTCAAAGGCATTTCCACGGGAGTGGAGAGGGGTCAGATGTGCGTAATACAGGGTACCAGCGGCAGCGGAAAATCCACTCTGCTCAACTGCATAGGCGGTCTTGACGAAATGGATTCGGGTTCCGTCAAGGTCGACGGCAAGGAGATCTTCGGCTTGAAGCCCTCCGCTCTTTCCGACTACCGCCGGGATAATCTCGGGTTTATTTTCCAGTTTTACAATCTCGTCCCCAATCTGACGGTCAAGGAAAATATCCAGGTCTGCGAATACCTTTCGGAGGATCCCCTCGACATGGACGAGCTTCTGGAAACTCTCGGTCTGACCGAGCATATGAATAAATTTCCCTCCCAGCTTTCGGGCGGTCAGCAGCAGCGGTGCGCCATTGCGCGGGCGCTGATAAAAAATCCCAAGCTGCTTTTGTGCGACGAGCCGACGGGAGCGCTGGATTCCAAAACCTCCCGAGATATCCTCGTTCTTCTGGAGAAGATAAACGAAAAATACGGCACCACGATGCTCATAGTCACCCATAACAATTCCATCAAAAATATGGTGCATAAGGTGCTGATAGTCAAGGACGGACTTATCAAAAAGGACTACATGAACGAAACGCGCGTGCCTGCCGCGCAACTGGAGGATCTGTAAATGAACAGAGTGCTAGCAAAAAGGATCCTGCGGGATCTTAAGGAAAATTTTCTGCGCTATCTGGCGCTGTTCCTGCTGATAGTAATGGGTATGTACATAATCGTGGCAATGATCGCCTCTGCGGAGGTCATAATACGCGGCACGGAGGAAAACGCGGAAAAAAACCGCCTGGAGGACGGTCAGTTCGCGGTTTTCGCCCCTCTTACCGAGGCGCAGGAGCGGGAGATAACCGGCATGGGGGTCACTCTTGAAAAAATATTCTCCTTCGACGTTGATATGGAGGACGGTTCGGTCCTGCGTATATTCAAAAACCGCGAAAGCATTGACATAGTAAACGCCGAGCAGGGCGCGGCGGCGGAGAAAAACGGCGAGATCCTGCTTGAAAAAAGATACTGCGAGGAAAACGGCATCTCCGTGGGCGACACGGTGACTGTAGGCGGCGAGGAGCTTACGGTGACGGGCATAGGAAGCGCCCTCGACTACGACGCTCCCACGAAAAATATGTCCGACGCGTCCATTCAGAGCGAGCTTTTCGGTATCGGCTTCGTTTCTTCGGAGCAGTACGGCAGTCTTAAAAGCGCGGGCAAGACGGAGGATCTGCGGTACGCTTATATCCTGGGCGGGAACGTTTCCCACGAGGATCTGAAAGAAACGGTAAAGGACTTCAAGATCGAGCCTGAGGATATTTCCGACGAGTATCTGCTGGAAATGATAAACGAGGTACTGGATAAAAGAAAGGACATCAGCGAGGGCGTTTCCGAGCTGCTGGACGGCGCGGAGGAGCTGCGGGACGGCCTTTCCGAGCTTCGGGAAAAGGGCGGAGAATTCGCGGACGCCGTGGACAGCTATACGGAGGGCGTTTCCGCCGCATACGGCGGAGCGGCGGAGCTGACGGAGGGTCTTGCCCTGCTTGACGGAAGCGGCGGGGAGCTTTCCGAGGCGGCGGAAAAATACACGGACGGCGCAGCCTCCGCCTACGACGGCTCGGTAAAGCTGGCGGACGGCGTTTCCGAGCTGAAGAAAGAAACGGACAAGCTGCTCGACGAGATATTTGAGATAGACATCGACAACCTTACCGAATTTATCGAGGCGGAGGAAAACCCGAGGATAAAAGGCTGCGCGGGGGACGTGATCATGAACAAAAACGTCGGAATGGCGGTGGGCGTTATCCTTATTGCGCTGCTTGCCTACGTCATCTCGGTTTTCGTTATCCACCAGATACAGCGGGAGTCAAGCGTTATCGGCGCGCTGTACGCTCTCGGCGCGAAAAAGCGCGATCTGATACTGCACTATATCCTGCTGCCCACCCTGATAAGCCTTATGGGAGGTATCGCGGGCACCGCAATAGGCTTTACCGACTTTGCAATGAACAGCATAACAGGCGATTCCTACAGCTATTATTCGCTGCCGGTATTCGACACCGTATATCCCCCGTATCTGCTTATATACGGCATTGTCATGCCTCCCGTCATTTCGGCGGCGGTAAACGCTCTTGTCATTAACAAGCGGCTTTCGCAGACCGCCCTTTCACTGATAAAAAACGAGCAGAATTTCCGCAGGGGCAGGGACATAGATCTGGGAAATATGAGCTTTATGCGGCGTTTTCAGATACGTCAGCTAAGCCGCGAGGCGAGGACGAGCATTACGGTGACGGCGGGTATGCTTTTTTCCCTGCTTATCGTGACGCTGAGCGTCGACTGCTATGTGATGTGCAATAACTTCAATATAGACAGCGCGGAGGACACGAAATTCGAGTATATGTATACGCTGAAATATCCGGAGGAAGATCCGCCGGAGAACGCGGAGGCGTGCTACATGGAGTCCCTTTCCAAAACCGATAAGGGATATACTCTCGACGTCAACATCATCGGTATAGACGGCGACAACAAATACTACGCCGCAAGACCCGAAAAGGGCAAAAACAAGGTCGTGGCAAGCACGGCGGCGGCGCAGAAATACGGTCTGAAAAAGGGCGGCAAGCTCGTTCTTACCGACAGCGCAAGCGACACCGATTATGTGTTTACGGTCACGGATATCGCCGAATACGCGGTAAATCTGGCGGTGTTTATGGACATTGACAGCATGAGAGAGCTGTTCGGACAGGACGACGGTCACTACAATATGCTGCTTTCCGACGAGGCGCTCGATATTGAGGAAGGACGCATTTATTCGGTCACTTCAAGATCCGACATCGAACGCTCCACTTCGGTATTTGTACAGCTTATGATGCCTATGGTCGTTATGCTGATATCCGTTTCGGCGGTGATATTCGTTGTGGTCATTTTCCTTATGATGAACGTTATGATAGACCGTGCTTCGTTCGGTATATCTCTTGTAAAGATATTCGGCTTCAGGACAAACGAGATACGCAGGCTTTACCTTAACGGGAACACAGCCGTTGTCGCGGTAAGCGCGGCGGTATGCATTCCCATTGCCAAGGCGCTTATGGATATGATCTATCCGATCTTTGTGTCGAACGTCGCCTGCGGGATGAATCTGAAATTCCCGTGGTACGTTTATCCGGGTCTGTTCTGCGCGGTCATGGCGGTTTACTTTGCCGTGAACGCCGTGCTGGTGAACAAGCTCAAAAAGATCACTCCCGCAGAGGCTTTGAAAAACAGAGAATGATATTCGCGCCGCTGTTCGAGGCTGCTCCGCGAAAATAATAAAACGGGCCGTACGGAAAAAGCCGTACGACCCGTTTACTGTCTGTTATTTTTTGCTTCTCTTTCTGCCCCTTGACGTTTTTTTGAGCATTGGCGCAAGGTATTTTCCGGTATAGCTTTTTTTGCACTCGGCGACCTCCTCGGGAGTGCCGCTTATTACAAGCTCGCCTCCCTTGTCGCCGCCCTCGGGTCCCAGATCTATGATATGATCCGCGGTCTTTATCACGTCCAGGTTATGCTCTATGACAAGCACCGTATTCCCCGCGTCCGCCAGCTTGTCCAGCACCTCCAGCAGCTTGTGGACGTCGGCGGTGTGCAGTCCCGTGGTGGGCTCGTCAAGGATATATATCGTCTTGCCCGTGGAGCGTCTGGCAAGCTCCGTCGCCAGCTTCACGCGCTGCGCTTCTCCTCCCGAAAGGGTGGTTGCCGGCTGGCCTATTTTTATATAACCCAGTCCCACGTCCTGCAAGGTGAGCAGCTTGCGGTATATTTTCTGATGATTTTCAAAAAACTCCACGCCCTCGTCAACGGTCATTTCAAGGACGTCGTATATATTTTTTCCCTTGTAGCGCACGTCGAGAGTTTCACGGTTGTATCTTTTTCCCTTGCATACCTCGCAGGGAACGTAAACGTCGGGAAGAAAATGCATCTCCACCTTGATGATGCCGTCGCCCTCGCACGCCTCGCATCTGCCGCCCTTTACGTTAAAGGAAAATCTGCCCGAGGTATAACCCTTTGCCTTTGCGTCGTTGGTTTCGGCGAAGAGATCTCTTATATCGTTGAAAACTCCCGTATACGTGGCGGGGTTCGAACGGGGGGTTCTTCCTATGGGGGACTGGTCGATGGCTATCACCTTATCCAGATATTCCGTTCCCTCCATTTTACCGAAGCTGCCCGGCCGCGTTCTTGCCCTGTTGAGCTTTGCAGCAAGATGCTTGTAGATTATCTGATTTACAAGGGAGGATTTGCCCGACCCCGAAACTCCGGTAACGCAGGTGAACGTACCCAGGGGTACGGATACGGTTATATTTTTAAGGTTGTTCTCCTTGGCTCCCTTTACGGTGAGCATATGTCCGTTTCCGGCGCGGCGCTTTTCGGGAACGGGAACGCTGCGCGTGCCTTTCAGGTAGGCTCCCGTGATGGAACGCTCGCAGTTCATTATATCCTCCGGCGTTCCGGTGCAGATGATCTCTCCGCCGTTTGCGCCCGCATAAGGTCCCACGTCGACTATATAATCCGCCGCCCGCATGGTGTCCTCGTCGTGCTCCACCACTATGAGCGTATTGCCCGAATCGCGCAGGCGCTTGAGGGTGGCTATGAGCTTGTCGTTGTCCCGCTGATGAAGTCCTATGGACGGCTCGTCCAGTATATACAGCACGCCCACAAGGGAAGAGCCTATCTGGGTCGCAAGGCGTATCCGCTGCGCCTCTCCTCCCGAAAGAGTTCCCGCCGAACGCGACAGGGTAAGATATTCCAGTCCCACGCTTTGCAGAAAGCCCAGCCTGTCTTTTATCTCCTTGACTACTCTGTCGGCAATGAACGCTTCCTTTTCGGTAAGCTCCAGACCGCCGAAAAAGCCGGAGCATTCGGTGACGGACATTTCCGTTACCTCCGCTATGCTCCTGCCGCCAACCGTAACGCCCAGTATCTCCTTTTTAAGACGTCTGCCGCGGCATTCGGGGCAAGGCTCTTCGCTCATGTACTGTTCGATGTCCGCCTTGCTCCACTCGGAGCTGCTGTCGCGGTAGCGGCGTTCAAGATTGTTTACGACCCCCTCGAAGGGCTGATAGTAATCTCCGCCGCCGTATGCGGTGGTGCGGTGCAGCTTCAGCTTTTTATCTCCCGTGCCGTACAGCAGGGCGTTTACCGCCTCGGCGCTCCAGTTTTTTATAGGCTCGTCCACGGAGCAGCCGTACTCCTCGGCTATCCCCTGAAAATACATCATAGCTATGGTGCTGCTGTCGGAGGCTGACCAGCCGCTTGCCTTTACCGCGCCCTCCCTTATGGAAAGAGAGGGATTGGGAATGATAAGATCCGGATCGATCTTTTTGAATATCCCAAGTCCCGTGCATTTTCCGCAGGCGCCGTAGGGATTGTTGAAGGAAAACATTCTGGGGGAAAGCTCGTCCATGGATATGCCGTGCTCGGGGCAGGCGTAATTCTGGGAGAATCTGATCTCCTCACCGCCTATGATATCGCATATCACCACGCCGCCGGATATCTTCGCCGCCGTTTCGATGCTGTCCGCAAGGCGCGTTTCCATTTTATCCTTTACCGTCAGTCTGTCCACCACTATTTCGATATTGTGCTTCTGATTTTTATTGAGCTTTACGGTTTCGCTGAGGTCGTACACGCTGCCGTCTATGCGCACGCGCACGTAACCCGATCTCCGCGCGCTTTCAAGCTCCTTTGCGTGCTCGCCCTTACGTCCGCTGACGACGGGGGCGAGGAGCTGAAGCTTCGTACCCGCCGGCAGGGAGGTTATCCTGTCCACTATCTGATCCACGGTCTGCTGTTTGATCTCTCTTCCGCACACGGGGCAGTGGGGAATGCCTATCCTTGCGTAGAGCAGACGGAAATAATCGTATATTTCCGTTACGGTGCCGACGGTGGAACGGGGGTTCTTCGAGGTGGTTTTCTGGTCGATGGATATGGCGGGGGACAGTCCCTCTATGGAATCCACGTCCGGTTTGTCCATCTGACCGAGAAACATTCTCGCGTACGATGAAAGGCTTTCCACGTAACGGCGCTGGCCGTCGGCATATATGGTGTCGAACGCCAGGGAGGATTTGCCCGATCCGGACAGTCCGGTCATGACTATCAGCTTATCCCTGGGCAGCTCAAGGTCAACGTTTTTAAGATTATGCTCCCTTGCTCCCTTTATGATTATCTTATCCGTAGGCATTTATCATCAATCCTTTCAGAGCCTTGCAATGCCGCGCTGCGGCGTTATCCACAAAGATTATACCACAGAACAAACGTTCTTGTAAATAGCAAAACCGAACAATTATGATACGGCTTTGAGGTGTTTTTTTGACATTTTTTTTCATTTTCCGATAGGTGAATAACGGTATCTTCGGGACGGCTCGGGACGATCTGCTGCGCACGGTCGGTCTTATTTCCGCTTAAAGTAAAGCATACAATGGCAGTAACCCTCGAAATCGGGGTCGGCTATCTGTTCTCTGAATTCCCTGCACATACATTTGTATTCCTCTGTTCTTTCCCTGCGGCAGGGGCAGTAGCCGCCGGTTTTTTCAAGTCCCTCTTTTACCGCGCGGACGATATTTTCATCGGGATTAAGCGTTATCTTCATTCAGTCACCGCCCTTAATAGTATTCGACGACGTTTACTATGCTGCCGTCCATACGGATCACCCGAGGTATTCTCTTGGATATCCCGCAGACCGTTTCGTAGCCTATAGTGCCGTACATTGCCGCAAGCTCGTCTGCGGTTATGCTCTCGTCCCCGTCCCTGCCTATCAGAGTGACCTCCGTTCCCTCGCGGACGTTGGGGATATCCGTAACGTCCGCCATAAGCTGATCCATGCATATCCTGCCGATAACGGGAGCTTTTTTTCCGTTTATAAGCACGTACGCCTTTCCCGAAAGGCTGCGGGAATATCCGTCGGCGTAGCCTATGGGGACGGTGGCGGCGGTGATCTCCCTGTCGGATCTGTATGTACGTCCGTAGCTGACATAGCTGCCCGCCGCAAGAGTTTTTACGTATGATACCGCCGCTTTCAGCTCCATTACCGGAGAAAGGGCGCAGGGGGGCGCAAGGCTGCGGTCGGGCATAAGTCCGTAAAGCATTATGCCGAATCTGACGAGAGTGCTGCGGCTGTCGTAATGGAAAGCTCCTCCCGCGCTGTTAAGGCAATGGGTGTGCCGCAGCGGTACGCCGTATGCTTTTATCATATCGCAGACGGTGAAAAACAGCTCCGTCTGTCTGTTTGTGTAGCTTATATCGTCTTCCGACAGGCTGTCTGCGGAGGCGTAATGGGTAAAGACCCCGTCAAGGATCACCCCGCCGAGCTCGGATACCGACTTTGCCGCCTCGGCGGCTTTTTTGCAGGTAATTTCGTCGCAGGCGCATTCGCCTATCCTGCCCATTCCCGTATCTATCGCCAGATGCAGCTTGACCGTTACGCCTGCGGCGGCTGCCTCACGGGAAAGCTCTCTTGCGTATTCCTCGGACACGGCTGCCTGGATGATACCGTTTTCCGCAAGCTCTCCGGCGTACTCCGGAGGGGTGTAGCCCAATATGAGTATCTCGCTTTTAACGCCGTATTTCCGCAGCTTTTCGGCTTCCTTGATATTGGATACGGCAAAAAAACCGATCCCCAGCTTTTCCAGAAAGGGAACCGTATTTTCATCGTCGTGTCCGTAGGCGTTGGCTTTTACGACGCAGGCAATGCGCGTTTTATCCTCGTCTATCAGGCTTCTGAGAGCGTTCAGATTATCCCCGAGCCTGTTTAAGTGGATCTCCGCCCATGCTCTTCTGAGAAATTTTTTCATAATAATAACCACCGTTTATAAATAAAGTTTTAGTTCGATTGATGTAGTTTGTGCGTTACCCTTTATGTAATTATGGTTTGTTTTTTGGCAGGTTGTATTAGCTTTGGAAATGTGGTTTGCACGTTAGCCATGCAAAGGGACAACCTACGGGGGAAGGGGGAGGCGCTCTGATAAACCCAAGG
>JAMPAO010000130.1 GCA_023667165.1 Ruminococcus sp.
GCTATAAAATACTTTTATACCGGTATTTTAAGAAACGGTAAAATATGAAAATAACGGTATATGATCTTAATGAAAGGATGTCGAAGCAATTGTCAAACAGCAAGAAAAAAGCCGTTCCCGCAGATGAAGAGCAGAACGGACAGAGCAGCTTTATGTATAAGACTGCGGAGTTTATTGTCGATAAACGCAATTTATTTTTCCTGCTTTTTATTTTTGCGCTTGTGTTCAGTATTTTTGCCAAGGATTGGGTGGTGGTTGAGAATGACATTACCGCCTATCTTGCGGAGGATACCGAAACCCGCATGGGTCTTACGCTCATGAACGACGAGTTTGTCACCTACGGCTCAGCTTCCGTTATGACTGCGAATGTTACCTTTGAAACCGCCCGATCCCTTGCGGATAAGATCGAAGCGGTCGACGGCGTTGCCTCCGTGGAATTCGACGATACGGAGGAGCATTATAAAAACACCTACGCCATGTTTTCCGTGACCTTTGAGGGTGAGGAAACCGATGAAATAAGCATTGAAGCCATGAACAGCATAAAAAAGCTGCTTGAGGGCTACGACGTCTATATTTCAAGCACGGTGGGAAACGATTCCGGAGCTCAGCTTGCCTCGGAGATGCAGACCGTTACCGCGGTCGCTGCGGCGATCATACTGCTTGTGGTGCTTTTTACCTCAAGGGCGTATGCGGAGATACCGGTGCTTGTAATGACCTTCGGGGCGGCGGCGGTGCTTAATATGGGAACGAATTTCCTGCTGGGAACGATCTCGTTTATATCCGATTCGGTAACTATCGTTCTTCAGCTTGCTCTTGCCATAGATTATGCCATTATCCTCATTCACCGCTACAGCGAGGAGCATGAGCTTCTGCCTGCAAGAGAGGCGTGCATAACCGCTCTCAGCAAGGCGATCCCCGAAATATCCTCCAGCAGTCTTACCACGGTTTCCGGACTTATCGCGCTGATGTTCATGAAATTCAAGATCGGCGAGGATCTGGCGGTAGTTCTTGTCAAGGCGATATTTTTCAGTCTTTTGTCGGTTTTCACGCTTATGCCGGGACTTATTATGCTCTTTTCAAAGCTTATCGACAAGACCGTGCATAAAAACTTTGTTCCCAAGATATCCGCAGTGGGACGGTTCGCCTTTGTTTCGAGATATGTTATCCCTCCGGTATTTCTTGTCGTTGCCGCCGCAGCGTTTCTGCTTTCCGGCAAATGTCCTTACTGCTACGGTACGTCCGATCTTCAAACGGTAAGACAGAGCGAGGCGAGCATTGCGAATAAAAAGATCAAGGACAGCTTCGGATCGTCCAACCTTATTGCCCTGATGGTGCCGTCCGGCGACTATGAATCGGAGGGAAAGCTGATAGACAGCCTTGAAAGATACAGCGAGGTCGATTCCGTCATGGGTCTTGCCAACATTGAGGCTATGGATGATTACGTCCTTACCGATAAACTCACACCGCGTCAGTTTTCCGAGCTTGTTGAGCTGGATTATGAAGCGGCAAAGCTGCTTTACGCCGCGTACGCCGTCAATGACGAGGATTACGGCGAGGTCATAAACGGACTGGATAGCTACGGCGTTCCGCTTATAGATATGTTCATGTTTGCCTACGACGAGGTAAACAAAGGCTACGTTACCCTGGACGATGAGCTTACGGATACCCTTGAAGAGCTTCATACCGTATTGAATGACGCCTTGCTTCAGCTTAAGAGCGAAAGCTTCAGCCGCATACTGATCTATCTCGATCTGCCGGAGGAGGGTGAGCAGACCTTTGAGTTTCTGGAAACCGTACATACGGAAGCGGAGAAGTATTACCCCGCAGACAGCGTTCTTCTTGCGGGAAATTCCACCAGCGACCGCGATCTTTCAAGCTCATTCGATACGGATAATCTTGTAATAAGCATTCTCTCCGCCCTGTTTGTAATAGTGATACTGCTGTTTACCTTCAAGTCTGCGGGACTTCCCGTGCTGCTTATCGCCGTTATACAGGGCAGCATATGGATGAACTTTTCATTTCCCTATCTTGAAAAAACAAGCCTGTTTTTCCTAAGCTACCTTATCGTAAACTCCATTCAGATGGGCGCGAACATCGACTATGCCATAGTAATATCCAGCCGGTATATGGAGCTGAAAAAGGAAATGCCTATCAGGCAGGCTATAACGGAAACTCTTAATCAGGCGTTTCCCACAATAATTACGTCCGGAACGATCCTTGCGGCGGCGGGAATACTTATCGGGCAGCTTTCCTCCGACGGTACCATATCCTCCATAGGCGTGTGTCTGGGACGCGGCACAATAATCTCCATAATTCTTGTTATGTTCGTGCTGCCTCAGATACTGCTTGTGGGTGACAGTATTATAGAAAGGACCTCCTTTACACTGAAAAAAGCCGAGCGCACGCAGCTTACCGACAGCCGCATGGTGGTCGACGGACTTGTTCACGGCGTTGTGAACGGCAGAGTGGAGGGTTTTGTCAGAGGCGTTATTATAGGCGATGTGGACGCCAGGATTGAAAACCGCAGGGGAGCGGGCATAGAAGAGCTGCCCTGTGAAAACGATACGGCGGTTTGCGCAGAAGGAGGCGTTGGCAAATGAACATCCGTAAAATTCTTTTGGATCTGACGGCAGTTATGTCTGCGGCGGTCACGGCGTTTACCCTTTGCGCAGAACCTTTTGCCGCTTATGCAGCCGCAGAATGGGGCGCGGCGAAAAGCTCCGCGCAGATATATCCCCTGAACGGGTACACCGATATCGAGATAAATTCGGCGGAGGATTTCCTTGAATTTGCCGAAAGCTGCACCCTTGACAGCAATACCCGGGGAAAAAGATATATACTTTGCTGCAATTTGATCCTGTCGGATTTCAAGCCTATCCCCACGTTCAGCGGTATTTTCGACGGGAACGGACACAGTATAACGGGGATCCGTATCGAGAGCAGCGGTTCCGAGCAGGGATTGTTCAGATACGTGGAAAAAGAGGGACAGGTCAAAAACCTTACCGTAAAGGGACGCATAGCTCCCACCGGAAGCGCATCCGAATGCGGAGGGATCGCGGGAGTAAACAGAGGCAGGATATTAAACTGCTCATTCGGCGGAATGGTGAGCGGAAAGGAGCGCTGCGGAGGGATAGCGGGCATTAACGAGGAAACGGGACTTATCTCCTCATGCTCCGCAGACGGTCTTGTTCAGGCAAGGATCTGCACCGGAGGCGTCGCCGGTGAAAACAGGGGAGTGATCATCTCCTGTACCAACAACGCTTCCGTTAATATAAGCGCGGCAGACGAAACTGTAGTTCCGGAGAATATCAATGCGGAGGATATTTATTCCGCCGAAGCGATAGCGGATATAACCGACGAGGGCGGGATAGCGGGATATTCCTGCGGAACGGTTCAGGGGTGCAAAAATTACGGCAGCATAGGCTACCGTCACGTGGGATACAACGCCGGCGGAATAATCGGCAGACAGGACGGATATGTGGGAGGCTGCGAAAATTACGGAACGGTAAACGGAAGAAAAGACACAGGCGGTATAGTGGGACAGGCTGAACCTCATGTTTCGCTGCTTTTATCCGAGAGCACGTTCAATAAGCTGCGCACCGAGCTTGACGAGCTGAACGTTATTATAGACAGTACCGTCAGCGACGCGGATCTGCATTCGGGAGAGATAGGGGACAGCTTCGAGGATATAAACGAAAGTCTGGAAAGCGCGAGAGCTTCGCTGGACAGCTTTCTCGATCAAACCGATGAAATGATAAACGAAAATATTGATTCGATAAACGAACTCAGCTCCCGTATTTCCGATCTGACGGATATGGCGGCGCCGGCCTCGGAGAGCTTTGAACTCGCTTCGGATATCATGTCGGAAGCTCTTGCCGATCTGAGCGAAGCGGCGGAGCTGATGGGGGAAGCCTCCGATACTGCGGGCGAGGGCATGGACAAGCTGTTTCCCGCTCTTGACGATATGTCCGAGGCGGTAAGCAGTCTTTCCGACGCGTCGTCGTCTTTCGGCTTTGCTTTGGACGATCTTCGCAGTTCCTTGGGAGATGAGCATTTGATGCAGCTTGCGGTGAGCGAGCTGGAAACGTCGATCCGGCAGCTTGCGTCGTCCGCAGGGATCGCTGCGTCCTCCGCAAACAGGATCACGGCGGCTTTGAACGGGCTGAAAAACGATCCGCAGATCACAGGCTGCAAGGATCTTATCAGAATACAGCTCAACAGGCTTTATGTTTCCGGCGAAAGACTTTCGGAAAATCTGCAAAAGGCGGAGGGTACGCTTCAGGTAATAAGGCTCATGATCGAGGGAGGCATAACCGGTACGGAGGCGTACAGACCTTATGTTGAGGAGATCATCGGATATTTTTCCGACGGTTCCGTTTACGATGTGTTTGACAGTCTTCTCAACGTTATAACGAATATTTCCGCAATTATGGCTTCGCAGGCGGTTTTGAACCTAAAGGACGAGCTGTCGGCGGTCAGCGATGAGCTGGGATTTGGTCTGAGCGGTATGGGAGCGGCTTCAAGTCAGCTTGCGTATTCGGCGGGACAGATCGCGGATCAGACGGATATTTCGGCTTTGTTCGGCTTTATAGAACATCTTCAGGATACCAACAGCTCCTTGGGAGCGTCCGCAGAGCCTGCGGGCGATCTGATAGACAGGATAACGGAGTCCTGGGATTATTTTGACGAAGCGTCGGCGTCCCTTACGGCGGCGGTTTATCTTGCAAGCGGCGCTGCGGACAAGGCGGATAGCTCCGTAAAAAAAATAAAGGACGGGATAAGCTCCGTAAATGACATTTTAGACTATTTTTCCGGCAAAAGCAGGATAGAATTTACCGGAGCGGAGGACAGTCTTATCGGCGCGCGCAGAGAGCTTTCGTCAAGCCTGGAGGAGCTTATCGGTCTGAGCGGCAGCTTCGGGGAAACGGCGGAAAGCGCGGTACACGATCTTTCGGAGGATCTCCGCCGGATAAACGAAAAGGCGTCGGAGGTTGCCGATACGCTGCTCGATCTTGTTGACGAGCTTGATGAAAGATCGGCGGATATTTCCGATTATACCGAGGATATTTCCTCAAAGGATCCGGCGGGGCGTTCCGACGGAAAGATCGACCGCTGCTCAAATTACGGTCAGATAAACGGAGATCTCTGCGTCGGAGGCATAGCGGGAGCAATGGCGGTGGAATACGATTTCGATCCCGAGGGGGATATTGAAACCGTAGGCAGCAGATCGTTCAATTTTATGTACCAGACAAAGACCGTTATCCGCGACAGCGTTAATTACGGAGAAATAATATCCAAAAAAGGACGTTCCGGAGGAATTGCGGGAGAGATGTCAACAGGCTGTATCATAGACTGTCTGGGTTTTGGAAACGTAAGCTCTCTCGACGGAGAATATTCGGGCGGGATCGCGGGAAGATCCGAAGCGGCTGTTGTCGGAAGCAGCGCAAAATGCCGTGTGAGCGGCAGAGAGTATGTGGGCGGAATAGCCGGATATTCTCACGATATGAGCGGCTGCCGCAGCTTCGTTGTAATTGAGGACGGAGCGGAGCGTATCGGAGCGGTTTCGGGATATGCCGACGGAGAAAGCACGGATAACGTTTTCATCGACAGCGGTGCGGGCGGGATCGACGGGATAAGCTATTCGGGAAAGGCGTTTCCCGTGTCATATGACGATATGGCCGGTCTTGACGGCATACCCGACGATTTTTTGAGCTTTGCGCTCGTATTTACCGCAGACGGAGAAACGGTGGATAATATACCGGTAAATTACGGCGAAAGTCTGCCGGAGGAGCGTATACCCGCCGTTCCCGAAAAAGACGGCGTATTCGGAAAATGGGAAGAGTTCGACTACGGCAGTATAACCTTCAGCGCGGAGATAGAGGCGGTATACAGCAAATATGTTACAGCGGTCGAGTCCGAGGAAAAGCGTGAGAACGGACTTCCGGTTATCGTGCTGGAGGGCAGCTTTTCCGACAGCGACCGGGTCGAGGCTCATGCGGCGGACGGAGCCGAGAACAGCGCCTCGGAAACGTGGGATGTAACCATACCGCAGGACGGCTCCGATACTCATATCATAAGGTATCTTTCGGGGATAAAGCCGTCCCGTGCGGTTCTTACGGTCACGGAGAACGGGGAAGCAAGGTCTGTGGACGCAGAAATCGACGGACAGTATCTTGTAATGAGCGTAAGGGGAAACAGCGTTTCCATAAGCGCGGAGGAAAAGAAGCTGTTCAGTCCTGCCGCGGCGGTCATACCGGCGGCTGCCGCAGCGGCGGTCATTATCATAATA
>JAMPAO010000131.1 GCA_023667165.1 Ruminococcus sp.
ATAGAAATTGACGTTGAAAACGCAATGCAGTTAAGGTTTGAATTATTTATAGACGGCTGTGGCTATGCCTTTACTGATATGACTTTATCTTAAATTTATTAACGGAGAAAAAATATGAATAATAAAATCAAAGTTCAATACATAAGGCAACCCCAATATTATAAGGATTTCCAATGTACGGGAGATAAATGCCCCGTTAATTGCTGCTATGGTTGGAATATCGGCTGGAGCAAGGAAGAGTATGAAAAGCTGACAAATGCTCAAATGCCCGATAGTCTGCGCAAAATTATCGAACAATCATTTATACTTGCTTGTGACACCATTAAGGACACTTTTGATTACCAAATTAAATTTAGTGAAAAGGGAAAATGTCCTCTGCTTACGGAAAACGGGTTATGTTCCATTCAAAAAGAGCTTGGAGCGGACTACCTTTCGTGTACATGCAGAACGTACCCAAGAAAAAATTATTTGTCCGGCGACGCAGTGATACGAACCTGCGAATGTTCATGCAATTGTGTAATAAAAATTATTTGCTCTGACGAAAACAGTATGGAACTTGAAAATATCACAAAAAATCAAATAAATAAGAACACGAAATTTTCTTTATCCGAGAATTGGGAAGAACAGGATTATTTTAACCACCCCGCCCTAAAATACGACCGCGAACTTTTTGAATTCTTCTACGCCATTCTCTCCGACAGGAGCCGCAGTATAGAAACTTCTATCGTCCTCGCCGCTGTGGCTGCCCGAAAGGTAGACGAGTTCGTAAAAAAAGGCAGTGCAGACCGCATTCCCGAAATAATAAAGGCGTTAAGACCCCGGCTTGACGACCCCGCGCAGACCGAAAAACTGGAAAACGCCAAACCGAATATTTCTCTTAAAGCCAATATCGCCGCCGCGCTTCTGAAGATAATCAAGGGCAGCGATATTTATCAATATGTGTTTGAAAACGGCGTTCCCAGCGAGGAAAAATTCAACGAGGGCACGGCGAAATGGAACGAGGTCTATAGGGACAGACCTTTCGTCATGCGGAATATCGCCCTTAACCTGTTCATCTCACAGCGTATGCCGTTCAGAGATAAGACCCTCACCCTTTTTGAAAATTTCTGCTATCTTGCCGCCGAGATGTCGGTTATTAAATTCCTCGCCGCCGCAGTATTTGCCCATTTTGATAAGGCGAACGAGGAAATGTTCGAGGTGGCTGTTTCCCACATCGACCGCTCCTTTACGCACAACGAGTTGAATGTAAAAAAGGTCATAGACGTACTGCGCGCCGCCGGTATCGGCTCTCCCGCTTATTTGATGGGTATACTCAAATAGCTCCGCGCCGGTCTTAATTAACCGTATGTATACGAAAAATTAACAATTTCCCGATGCCCGACGGTCAAAAATATTGTATAATTATTGTGAACGTTTATTATATGCAGGCGTTACACGTTTAATCCGTTCCATGAAAGGATATTTGACTTGAAAGGCTATAGAATAAGCATACTTCGCCACGGCAGGACCGAGGCGAACGAAAAAGGGATATATATAGGAAAAACCGACCTGCCGCTGTCGGACGCGGGCAGACGGCAGCTTGAAGAACTGTACGATACCCACGAGTACCCGAGGGTGCAAAGGGTATATTCAAGTCCGCTCGAAAGAGCCGTTCAGTCCGCTCTGATACTCTTCCCCGACAGGGAGATAGTCGAGGTCGACGAGCTTCGGGAAATGGATTTCGGCATTTTCGAGGGTATCGCCGCCGAGGAGCTTCTGGAGCTTGACAGCTACAAGGCATGGCTAAAGGGCGGTCTGGACAATCCCCCGCCCAACGGCGAAAGCCTGCGTAATATGATGGTTCGCTGCTATACCGCTCTTAATATGATAATTCTTGACATGATGGAAAACGGTATCACCCACGCGGGTGTAATGACCCATTCCGGAATACTTATGAATATGATGTCCTGCTTCGGACTGCCCAAAATGAAGCCGATGGAATTCGCCTGCCCCATGGGTCACGGCTATGAGATAATGGTCACCGCTCAAATGTGGCAGCAGGGCGGCTGCTTCGAGATACTGGGGAAGATCCCCGGCTACGGGGCGGTAGGCTACAACGACGCCGGGGAGGCTCTGTTCGATTATGGCACAGATGAAGATCCGCGATATTAAGACCCGCACAAAGGAGCTTTTTACCAAATGCTGGGCGGAAGCGGCGTTTATAACCGTTCTTCAGACGGCTGTGTTTATGCTGTACTATTCCGTTATAATGCTTTTGGGCAGATTTACGGGAGCGCACTCCGCCGATACACTCATGCCCGAATTTACGTCGTTCCCGCCTGTCTTTATACTCTCCTCAGCGGGACTTCTTTTAACGGGGCATATTGTGACCGCGCCGCTGGAGTTCGGGATAAAATGGTACTACTGGCAGGCTTCGTCGGGACTGTTCGTGCCTGTGTCATCCATATTCGGCTGCTACAGCTCACGAGATTCCATAAAACGCTGCATTAAAATGCGCCTTATGATCGATGTAAGGCTGCTTGCGCTTATATCGGCTGCCGCCGCCTTTACAGCCGCGGCGGGATATCTGACAAGCATTCTGCACGGTATCACCGAAAAGGACAGCATACCGTACATATTCGCAACGGCGGGATTCTGGGCGGCTGTTATAATAATACTCGCAGCCGTTGCCACGCTGAGCCTGAGGTACGTCCCTCTCGGGTACATAATGGCTGAGGATCCCGACGCGACGGTGACGGAAATAATCGCCCGAAGCCGCAAAAGGCTCGGAAAAAGGTATATCGGCATGATGAAAATGTACTGCTCCTTTGCGGTGTGGTATCTTCTTTTCATATTCGTATTTCCGATACTTCCGCTGATACCTTATTTAAAAATGTCAACGGCGGTATTCATACGCTCCTGCGAGGAACCGGACGATCCGGATAACGCGGCGGATCACAGCGTGAAAAGGGAGCGTGCGGCGGTTGGATAATTACAGAAAGATCCGGCTTGAATGCACGGCGGAGGACGACGGCATATCCCTTGAACAGCTTCTTCGCAGAAGAGACGTTTCAAGGCGGCTGATGATATCGCTGAAAAGAACTCCCATGGGAATGACGAGGGACGGAACGCTCTGCCGCAGCATTGACAGGGTCTACAGCGGAGATGTTATCGTCTTAAGAATACCGGAAAGCGGCGGCAGGGGATCGGCTCTGCCGCCGAATACCGTCCTGCGCGCCGAAAAGGTCTACGAGGACGAGGACATAATAATTTACAACAAGCCTGCGGGCATGGCGGTGCATGAGTCCGCTCTGCACAGGGGCGACACCCTGGCGAACGTATTCGCCGCGGAATTTCCCGAACGTCCGTTCAGAGCGGTGAACCGCCTTGACAGGGACACCTCGGGGCTTTGTCTTGCAGCCAAAAACAGGCTCGGCGCAAACATTCCCCCGACCGGTATACGCAAGACCTATTACGGGGTATGCATGGGCGTTATAGACCGTCCCATGCGCATTGACGCGCCGATAGCGCGGGAACGGGCTTCAATGATGAAGCGCGTTGTAAGGAGCGACGGCAAGCGGGCGGTAACAAATATAATCCCTCTTAAGGTATATGAGGACAGGGAGCTTACCCTCCTTGAAATACATCTTGAAACCGGCAGAACACATCAGATAAGGGTGCATATGGCGCATATAGGGCACCCTCTTGCGGGCGATACCTTTTACGGCGGCAGCGGGGAATATTACAGCCGCCAGGCTCTGCACTGCGGGGAAATGGAGCTTATCCACCCCGTCAGCGGAAAGCTCGTAAGGGCAAGGGCGGAGATACCGTTCTGACGGAATGAATAAAGCAAAACCGCAGTCCCTCACAAAAGAGGAGCTGCGGTTCTTTGTGTGCTTATGAGCGGATCATGAAACTATGGGGAGAGTGTAGCTGTAACTTCCTCCCGATGTCTGAATTTTGATTTTCGCCGACGGCTTGGCAGAGGGCATTTTAATTGTGGTCACGGTCAATGTTTTTCCGTCAGCCGATGTCTGATAATCGCTTAAGGTATAACCGTCATATGTTATTTTTTTGATATTGTCAAGGTTTTCGCCTGTCAGCACTATTTGCGTTACGGTCTTCCTCTTGCATTCGGTTATATTGCAGCCTGTTACAACGGGCGGCAAATACGTTTTTGCGGCAACGCTTATTTTTTCCGACGCCTTACCGTATTGAGTGGCAAGAGAAACGGTCAGATTCGTTACTTTTTTCTGTTCCGGCAAAGTAAATTTTACTTCTGTTCCGTCTGCGCTTACCGTGCAGTCGGAAACCGTCAAGGTCGTTCCTGAAACGGAAAAACTTGTAAGATCGTTCAAATTGGAGCCTGTAACGGTAATATCCGTACTGCCGCTGTTTTGCATTACCGAATTGGGAGTTATAGCCGTTATGGAGGGAACAGGCTTGGGCGGTACAGCGTCAGCCGTTGCTTTTAATTGTGTAGTGTCGCTGTCATACCCTTTTCTGACAAGCTTTATCTTGAAGCTTTTTTCCTTTTTCATTTGCAATTGTATCGTCATGGTCTTTCCGTCGTCGGACATTGCGTATTTATCGGCGGACAAAATATATCCGTCTGCATACACGGTCAGATCCGCGAAATTTTCTCCTGTAAGAGTGACCTCAGCAGTTTCCTTAATGGGTATTTCGTCGGGAACGCAGGAAGAGATAACTATCTTCGGCGAGGGAATCTTTGGGGTATATACCGTAAAATCAATATCAGCCGACGTGTCTTTGTCGTTTGTGACAGTTACCGCCCTTACTCCCGATTTTGAGATTGACGGGAGCTTTACCGTCATTTCCGTACCGGTATCGTTTACGGTATCCGGCTGTAACTTATAGCCGTAGTAATCTACGGTAGCGCCGAAAAATCCCTCTCCCGTGATCGTTACGGTATGCGATTTGCCCTTTTCACCCTCGTCCGGTGATATCGACGTTATCTTAACATCGCTTAAAAGCTCGTTATAAGCATAGGCAGGGCGGATCGAAACAGTATTTTTCGTTCCGGTGTAATCGGTATATGTGATCTCGCCGGATACGCAAGTCAGCTTGTACAGCGCATATTCCGACTTCAGCCTTACCTTATAGGTAATGTTCGACGTACCCGGGGCAAGCTCGTTTATATCCCACTCCAGTCTGTCAGCGGAAGTGTAAGAGGGCAGAGGAATGGAATCGTCCGCCGACTTGGGAACATATTCAAACGCGTCGCCTATATCCATAACGACCTTGAGGTTTTTGGGGTTTACCTTGCCGATGGTATTGGCAATGGACGAATATACGGAATTGAGCTTAGAGGTGGAGAACACCGAGTAATGAGATGTTTCGGTAGTTGCCATTTTTTTCAGCATGACATTTGCCGGACTGGTTTCGGAGGGACACAGAGCAACGGTGTAAAAAGCGTTCCCTGTGTTTTTGGCATTCTTTGCCGACGCCTCAGCCTTTTCCACGTTATCCGGCTCGCCGTCGGTCATAAGTACGATAGAGCCGTGAGCAGATGAACGCTTGCCTTTGAGCATTTTTACCGCCTCGTCAATTCCGGCTGCCATGTTCGTACTGCCGAGAACTCCAATATTAAGAGCATTGTCAAGGTAATCCGTTATAACGGTCTTATCGTTCGTAAGTCCCAGCACGTCGACGCTCGAATCGTACAGGACTATACCTATGCGGTGGGTAGACAGGTCAAGTTTATTTACAAAAAACTTTGCCGTGGCTATCATATCCGAATAATCGTTTCTCATGCTTCCCGACCGGTCGATGAGCAGAACAACGTCGTTAGGCTCAGGAACATTTCCGGTATAGGGGAAACCGTTTAGAGCAAGATTCACCGTTACAGGTGTGTTCAGATCGGTGATATTACTGTCGGTAAGGCTCACCGACGCGGAAAGCTGCGCTGCCGAAACGGATACCGGTTTTATAATATCCCCCGTGAGCGTAAAGGAAAAAAGCAGCATAAAGACCGTAACAAAGGATAAAGCTCTTTTTAATTTTATTGTCATAATAACAACACTTCCTTTCGGATTTATAATTAATTGCAGGCGGCTTATTAAAAAATCTTCCTCCCTCAGTAGAGGGAGGAAGATCCTCATACATAAGTATTTATGAACAGCCGTATCGGTAATTAGCCGAGGAGCTGAAGAACGCCCTGAGGAAGCTGATTTGCCTGAGCGAGCAT
>JAMPAO010000132.1 GCA_023667165.1 Ruminococcus sp.
CAAAATGATAATAAAATAAAACAAATAAAGAAAATATTAACTAATTTTTTTGCGCTTATTCTGTTGACATATGGGCAAAAAAGGTGTATTATAATATAGAGTATATATGTGCGCTTTACGCAGATTTGATTTTTTCGCTTGATTTTCGGCGGCAGAAAGGAGCGGATCCGAGCATTGTCGGGTCGTAATATATTATGTACTTCGGAAGCGTTAGATTTTTCAGGCATTTAATATTGACTGTCGTGTTCGGCTGGCTGGGTATCGCTACGGTGCTGGCGGTGTTTTTTGCGGTTAAATGTCATATGATGTCGCAGGAGAACGATCGGGACGATAACGAACCGCTGACTATGGCGGAGCATATCGGCAATATGGCTGACGACGGGTATTCCTCGGTGGATATCCTTGAATATATCAGAAGAAACGACAGCAGCGCGTTCGCAAGCGTTGCCGAGGCAGCTCTCGGACTTCCCGCCGCAGCCCCTGTCCGTGATAATGACGGAAGCGTGAATGTATCTTCGGGCGAGGACAGCGAGGAGGACGCGGTGATCATCACCCCTCCCGACGATGAGAGCGCAGCCGTGACCGAGCGGACGGAGCAAGACGGGCAGACAGACCAAACAGGCGGAGGCGGCGGAGCGGAATATCCCTATCCCGATATGTTCTCCCCTGCGCTGACCTCTTCGGCTGCCGCCGAAAAACCGGAGATAACGTCAAAAACCGTGTTTCTTACCTTTGAGGGCGAGGTATCGGAAAATACAGCCGATATACTTACCATAATGAACAGGCAGAACGTAACCGGAGTTCTGCTGGTGCCGGATAAGGGACTTATACCCGAACAGAACGAGGAAAACAGGGACATCCTGAGATTGGCCGTATCGCAGGGCTGCGAGGTCGGCGTGTTTGCGGGCGGAGATATGAGCTTTTCAAGCAAGGACGAGTATATGCGGGAGTTTGCCGCCGTATATGAAAGGCTTTCCGCCGTGTGCGGCGCGCCAAGACTTTACAGGATCCCCGACAGTGCGGAGATGTCCGCCGAGGTCAGACGGGAGATAAAGGCAGAGCTTGAGAGCAGAGGCTTTGAGGAGTGCGTTTACAACGCCGAAACGCTGGACGGTCTGGGTCTTGGCTGGCAGGCGATATTCGACGCTTCGACGGAAAATGTCAAAGGCAATACCGAGGCGGGCAGACCCAGCGCGATTCACTTCGGCAGCAGCTACAGCTCCGTTACCGCCGCAGAGGATATTATTACCGAGCTTAAAGAGAACGGCTATTCCTTTGAGCTTTATACAAGCGCGGAGGATATCCGGTGATCAACTCGGAAAGGATGGATTGAGAAATGAGCTTAAAGGATAACTTTAACCAGGCTGTTAAGGAAATTCTGAAAAAAGACGGCCTTGTGGGCGACGACCTTTCAAAAGGCTCCAAAAAAAAGACCGAGATAGATAAATTTATGGGGGAAACGCCTGTTCCGGGAAATATAAGCGAACGTCTGACTCCCGGCTCCGTACCGGAAAATCCGCCGGCTGCGGCGTCTGCCGCCGAGCAGGGATATGCCACAAACTACAGCGAAAAGCTTGCCGCTCCGTCGGCTGAGGATTTCAGACAGTCGGTACATAAGCAGAGCGCGGATCCCTTCGCCGAGGAGATGGGCGGACGGGTGGACGAATACGCTTCTTCTCCGTTTTCCGACAATTCCGATCAAACCGGAAGAAGCTTTGAATATCAGCCGCGAACCGACGAACCGCGCGCGTCGGGGCAAACGGTATCATCCTACGGCGGAGGCGGGGGATATAACCCTCCGCCCAGAAATCCCCTTGCCGGAGCTTCGGTATTCAGAGGGGGACGTCCTCCGGAAACGCCGTATTACGAAACGGAGGAAACTACCGTCATTTCCCGCAACACAAGGATCAGCGGCGATATAAGCTCCTTTGCCAACGTGACCGTGGAGGGCAGCGTTCAGGGCGACGTGAAGCTGACGAAGAACATTTCCGTTTCCGGAAAGATCGTCGGAAATATCGAGTGCAACAACGCGGTAATGGCGGGAGCGCAGATGCAGGGCAGCATTGCCTCGAAAGGGCAGGTGCAGATCGACCATGACACTGTGCTGCTGGGAAATATAGACACTCAGTACCTTGACCTTAACGGCAGGATCAAGGGCAATGTTGACGTGGGCGGAAAAGCCGAGTTCAAAAACGACGCCGTTATTGTGGGAGATATTACGGCTTCCACCATTTCCGTCATTGACGGAGCGGTCATAAAGGGTTATGTAAATACCACCTTTATGCAGGAAAGCACCTCGAACGTATTTCCCGAGGCAATAACCGTAGAAGCGTAAGCGGCACGGAGATCCATACAGGAAACAGGCTGCTTTCGGCTGATTTTCGGAACACAAAATATACTGCGAAAGGAAGAGCATGACCAATGGCGGATAAGGATATACTTAATGTCGGCGCAGATAATTTAGATGATTTTGAACTTCCCCCCCTGCCCAAGCTGCCGCCGAAAAAAACGGAGAACGGCGTTGAGGACGCGCCAAAGGCGGAAAATATTGACAACAAGCTGCCTCCTTTGCCGCCAAAGACGGTGGATAATTCCCTTGACGAGATAACGGATATTCCTGCGGACGCGGATCTGCCGCCGATGCCGAAAAAAACGGCTGCAAATTCACTTGATGAAATATCCGCTCCTCCCGAAAGCGCCGTTTATGAGGACAACCGCGCAGGCGCGGCTGAAATAGATACGTCGGGCGACGATTTCGAGCTTCCGCCTTTGCCGGAAATAAAAAAGGAAAAGTCCGACGAGGAGATATTTGATTTTGAGGAAACCGAGCCGGAGCCGGATACCGTAACGGAATCCCGCTTTGAGTTTACGGAGGATTACAGCGGCGAGATCGACGATATCGTCCTCGGAGATCTGGAGGAAGAGGATATAGTTGTAGACGAGGCTACCGCCCTTGCGCCTCTTACTTCGGGGCGGGAGGCGTCGGCAAGGAATATAAAGGAAAGCGTCCGTCTTAACGATATGGCAATGGAACTGCAGGGCAGACCTGTGCTGGACGATCTCAGCGACGATTACACGGAGCCTAAAAAGAAAGCGGTTTCCCTTGTGGAACGCGATAAGCTGGACGACGATGAAAAGCGGGTCCTGAAGCAGCGCCTTGAGGAGGATCTGAGCAAGCGTCCGGAAAATTTCAATGCAAGAGCAAGCCGGAATATGTATAACAGGCTCATGGAGGAAAAAAATCTGAAGATCGCTCAGAAAGGCTTTGCTATCTCTGTCATACCAATACTTATGGGTCTTGGCTCGGCGGTCATCGCGTTTTTGAAGCTCAATTGGGGAGATTACCTGTGGTTTCAGTATGTGGCAATGTTTATGGTGGTTGCCGCACTGCTGCTGTTTGCAAAGTCAAAGCACATAAAAATGCTTTCCACGGCGTTATATGCGGTATGTCTGCTGCTTTATGTGGGTCCGGGACTTGTGCTGTTTGTTCTTGACGAGGAAATGCGGGAATCTCCGGATATGATAGTACATCTGATCTTTGCGGTAGCCGCTTCCGCTCTTAATATAATTTCCATAATTATTCTGTCGAAAAATGAAGCGGTCAATGTTTATTACAATACCAAGTTTTCGCGAAAGCGGTAATTTCCGCCCGAAAAAATGATAAAATAACGCCCCCGATAGAAAGTACGGCTTTCGATCTCTGCCGTGATTCTATCGGGGGTCTTTTTATATTATATTTCTTACAAATTCTATACCGCTGTCTTTCATCAGCTTATATGCGGCTATATTGCACAGATCGCTGCCGTGAAAGGGCGCATCGTAGGTTTCTACGCAGCTTACGGGAACGATTATCCGCACCTGCCTGTCCCTTTGCGTAAAATAGGTTTTAAGCGCAAGGCAGAACTGCATAACGCAGATATCCGTGCAGTCGCCCGTGACGATGAAGGTTTCCGTTTCGGGGCGGCTCTTGAGCAGCTCCCTGAATTTATCCTCGTGAAATCCGTTGGTTGAATTTTTCGGGATAAGGACATAACCGCCGATATCCTTTAGTTCCTTTACCACCTCGGATTCATCCGTTCCCTCGATACAGTGGGGAGGAAAGGAAAGGAATTCCGCCGCGCCCTCCCCGTGACAGTCCGCAAAGGCGGCGGCAGGAATATGTGCTTCGCTGCATTTCCTTAAAAGCTCGGCGTTTGCGGGAATAATATCTCCCACGCGTTCGGCAGCCATAGCGCCCTCGTTTATAAAGCCGTTGATTATATCCACGAATACCGCCATGGAAGTTCGGGGGTCAAGACCGTCAAGTTCGGCGTCGGGCAGGCTTTCTATCTCCGCAATGAGCTTTTTGCTGTCCTCCGTTATCCTTTGGACGGCGTTTTCCGTAAATTTCACAGCATATCACCTCCTGCGGCTCGGGTCACTTTTTTCCGAATAATCCGCTCAGCGTATCCTTTACGCCGCCGACGGAAATTTTGGCTTTAACGCCGTCGATTATCTTATTCACCGCGTCGTTGGGCAGATCGACGCCCAGAACGCTCTCAACGGCGGAAACGGGATCGCTTTTGAATTTATCCGCAAAGGTCTTGTCCGAGCGAATCTTTTCCGATATTTCTTCAATTTTTGCTTTGATATCCATATTTAAAAATACCTCCTGTTTAGAGTAAAGACGCGAGAGGGATCCCAAGCCTGCGGCTTGATGTGTGTTTATTGCCGTGATTATCAGTCATGGACCGAATAGTTGGGAGCTTCCTTTGTGATGAATATATCGTGAGGATGGGATTCCTTAAGACCCGCTCCGGTTATTCTTACAAACTTTGCTCTTTCATGGAGCGCGGGGATGTTTTCGCAGCCGCAGTAACCCATGCCCGCTCTTATGCCGCCCACAAGCTGGAATACGGAATCGGAAACCGAACCCTTGTAGGGAACTCTTCCCTCGACGCCCTCGGGAACGAGCTTTTTTGCGCCCTCCTGGAAATATCTGTCCTTGGATCCGCTTGCCATAGCGCCCAGCGAACCCATTCCCCTGTAGACCTTAAAGCTTCTGCCCTGATATATTTCCGTTTCCCCGGGAGCTTCGTCGCAGCCTGCAAGAAGAGATCCGAGCATTACTACGTTCGCCCCTGCCGCAAGAGCCTTTACGATATCTCCGGAATATTTTATGCCTCCGTCGGCTATAATGGGTATATTGTATTTTTCAGCCACGCAGGCGGCGTCGTAAACCGCCGTGATCTGCGGAACGCCTATGCCTGCGACCACGCGGGTGGTGCATATTGAGCCGGGACCTATACCCACCTTTACGCAGTCCACTCCCGCCTTGATGAGATCCTCCGTTGCTTCGGATGTTGCCACGTTTCCCGCAATAAGAGCTATGTCGGGGAATGCGTTTTTGATCTTTTCGATACAGGTGAAAATATTTTTTGAATGACCGTGGGCGGAATCCAGAACAAGCACGTCCGCCTGAGCGTCCGCCAGTGCCCTTGCGCGGTCGAGTACGTCCTCCGTTATGCCGAGAGCCGCGCCGCAGAGAAGCCTGCCGCCCTTATCTCTTGCGGAATGGGGATACTGTACGGCTTTTTCTATATCCTTTATGGTGATAAGTCCCTTAAGCGTGCCGTCGCTGTCTACGATGGGGAGCTTTTCTATCTTATGGTTCATCAGTATTTCCTTGGCAGCCGCCAGATCAGTTCCCACGGGTGCGGTGATAAGGTTTTCCTTTGTCATAACATCGCCTATGGGGATATTGAAATCACGGAGGAAACGCAGGTCGCGGTTGGTCAGTATGCCTATGAGCTTGCCGTTCTCGTCGACTACGGGAACGCCGGATATCCTGTACTTGCCCATGAGCTTGTCCGCCTCCGATACCAGCCTGTCGGGGGTCAGCGAAAAGGGATTGACGATAACGCCGTTTTCCGAACGCTTTACCTTGTCGACCTCCTCGCTCTGCTTTTCGATGGACATATTCTTATGTATGATACCTATTCCGCCCTCGCGTGCGATAGCTATTGCCATTTTTGACTCGGTCACGGTGTCCATTGCCGCCGTCATAACGGGAGTGTTAAGGTAAATATCCTTTGCAAGCCTTGTTTTCAGGTCGATCATGTTAGGCGTAACGTCCGACTTTGCGGGAATAAGCAGAACGTCGTCAAAGGTAAGTCCTTCTTTTCCGAATT
>JAMPAO010000133.1 GCA_023667165.1 Ruminococcus sp.
TTTCTTGACACCGTCCTTCTCTTGGTGTATACTGGTAAGAGAAGGGAGGTGATTTTATATGCCTAAAAAAGAAAAGCAACTGTTAAAATATATCACAACCCACTATGATATTGGAGCAGATATTGACACTCGTGATATTTATGATAAGCTGAAAATGCCTCCAAATGATGTAGACTCAATATGCGACTATCTTAATCAGCAGGGACTTTTTTCAGATTATGTTCAATATCAGAATGGAGGCAGAGCTTTTTCGCTTACATACAGTTTGTTCGCTTATAAAAAGAATACAAGAAACGAACGTTTAAAGTATGTTCTGTCATCAATTGTTGTTCCTATCGCAGTAGGTGTGATTTCCTCGGTAGCTTCAAGAATTATCCTCAGCAGTTTTTGGTAAGAATAATAAAGGTTACTACATAACTTACTACAAAACAAAAATCGTGAATGATCCTGTCTTCCAAACTTCCGGGATCAGGGGGGAATTTCATTTGATCACTCCTTTCTTGACACAAGAGATTTTTTCAGCTTTTGACTGCATTCTTCTTTTTGCGGCTGCTATAACCACAAAGGTCACTTGTAAAAAAAGGAAGACTTGTCGATCCTTTCGCCCGTTTTCCGTTCCTCACTGCGGGAGCGGGCTTTTTTCTTACCCTTACCTTCATTTTCTTCACCTCCCGTCCTTGACACTCGCTCCCAACTGTGATATAATAATTATGGAATATTATACCCTTTCGGTTTGCTATAAGTAAATTATAGTACTAAAATTGATACTTATCAATAGTGTTTTGTATCAATTCTGTAACTTTGTAAAAATGCACAATTATGGAGGCGTTATTCTGGCTAAAAAGCTTAAAAAGTCAACAGCATACTCTGATTTTTTTAATAATCTCATTGATATATGCGAATTTAGAAACACTTCTCCAACAACATTAGCCGAAAAATTTGCGCATAAAAGCGTCTTAACCGCATGGAAAAACGGAAAAATCGACACCTGCTTAGTAACAAAATTGTCACTTGAACTTGATGTTCCTATTGATTGTTTGTTTACAGGTAATGATACCTCATTAAATAAAGCAAAACTATCAGATGATGAAAGGAATTGCTTAATGCATTATAATCAGTTGACCTCTATTGATAAAGTTCGAATAATTGAACATATGGCTGCATGGTATGAGAAGTACACCCCTGAAGAAAAAGAAAAGGCATCATAATCATCGGGAGCGGAAGAAAAGAACCTCCGAAGAGGTAAATATGATGCTTAATATATTGGTTTGTAAACTTACAAAAATCGACAATTTTACCGAGCTAAAATAAAGAGGCTGCCAACTGGTTGGTAGCCTCTTAAAATTTGGTTGGTAGGTTGGTAGCCTCCAACTTTCTTTTTTGCAAGTATTTTTTCTATTCTTTTTAAGCGTTAAACCACGCATTAAAGGGAATTAAAAGCCTCTTAAAAGGTTTGTTTTTAAGATAACTCTGCACATC
The DNA here is from genome assembly GCA_023667165.1 of Ruminococcus sp. Lineage (GTDB taxonomy): Bacteria > Bacillota > Clostridia > Oscillospirales > Ruminococcaceae > Huintestinicola. Next base: position 1,480 of record JAMPAO010000133.1, read on the forward strand.
ATATATTTGCCAAAAAACCCGATTTGCCTTTGACATTGGACAAATCGGGTTTTTAGCTCCTTTTATTCAAAAAGTTTCGATTTTAAGCCATTTATCGGCTTATTTTTGATATTTTTAAGGCTTTTCAGCGTTTTTTATTTTTTGCGTTTTGTATGTCAAATTACATGTCCCAACGCCACGGTCGTATTATACGGCAGGGCAATACCAACGGTAAGGTTGACATTTACCGCTACACCACGGACAAGACCTTTGACGCGTATTTGTACCAAATGCTTGAAAACAAGCAGCGTTTTATTTCGCAGATTATGACGGACAAGTCCCCCGTCCGTTCCTGCGAGGACGTGGACGAGGTTGCCCTCGATTACGCCGAGGTCAAGGCACTTTGCGCGGGAAACCCTTTGATTCGCGAGAAAATAGACCTTGAAACGGAAATAACTAAGCTGAACGTGCTTAAATCCGCTTTTCTTTCTCAAAAATATTCCTTGCAGGACAAGGCGTACAAGACCTTGCCCGAACACAGGAGGTACACGGAGTATTATATTGAAAATCTCAAATTTGATATTGAAGAAATAGCGAAATCCGTTAAACCGCTTACGAACGAGGACGGTAAAAATTACTACCCCGTAACCGTGAACGGAAAGGAGTACCACAACAAGGAGGAGGCGGGACAGGCTATAAGGCAGGCTGTTATCAGCAGCGATGACATAATGCACGGCAGAGAATGCGAGATAGGTTCTTATCGCGGTTTTAAGATGTCAATACATTTAAAGGGTACGGAGGTAACCGCAAAACTTTCGGGAGCAGCCGCACATTACGGACGGTTAAATTTAAATAAGGACGTAAAGGCAAGCGGAAATATCGTCCGTCTTGACAACATTATAAACGGTATTGAACTGGAGCTGCAAAAACAGGAAGACCGTTTACAATCCCTCACGGCGGACATAAAAGAGGCTGAAATCGCCGCCAAAGCCGACTTCCCGCAGGAACGGGAGCTGATTGAAAAAGAAAAACGTCTTGCGGAAGTCAATACCTTGCTGACAAATTCCGAGGTAAGAGCGGACAACGGTATGGAGCTTTACGCCGCGCTTGTGGAAATTTGTCCCGAACTGGAAAAATACGATACCCTTTACTGCAAATACGAAAAGGGCGCGGACAGCGGCATAGAACCGCTTATCGTTGAGAAAAACGGCGATACGGTGTTTATCGCGCATACCTATGTACAGAACGGCGATTTGATGTACGACCCCGCGATTGAGTTTTCCTTTGATACCAAAAATCACAGGGCGCAGGCTTTGTCCTATGAGCTTAGCGGTATGGGTATATATGAGGATTTTCGCGGCGGCGACCGTCCCGAAAGCAAGGCTGACGTTGAAAGTATGGCTCTTGATACAATGTTCGTGAACATAAAGTCTTATGACTATGAGCGGACAAAGTTTGAATTTGACGATACCGACAGGGCGGCTGAAAAGGGAACAGGAGAGGATTTTGTGAGATAGTTTCCCCAGTGGGGAATGGAAAAAATTTTTCAAAAAGGTATTGACAAAAGCGAAAATATCGGATATAATAATTATAGAATAGCTATAAGCTACTAACGTGGGGCTGACACGATAAAAAATCCGATACTAATGCCGCAAGTAATGGGCGGACGGTTGGCGGGCAACGGAAAAACCCGATATTAATGCCGCAAGTAATGGGCGGACGGTTGGCGGACAACGGAAAAATCAGTCACTAAGGGGGACGACCTTAGCTACGGCAAGGCGTTTCCCCTTTAAATTTTTGGGAAGGTAAATTCAATGAGAAAATCAGATGCAATTAGAATTATTTATCAAGCTGCAAAAATATATGATGAACAACTATGCAATAAAAGACTTCTTGTTATTTATGGTGCGCCTAATATACCTAATTACATTGAGACGTTTGCTTTTCCGTCAAATTTCCTGCATTTAACGGGAGTGAAGTTGAACAACAATAACTCGGCTGATAGATTTTATAGATATGCTTGTGATGAAAGGCTTAGAGAAAGCGACTTTGAATTTAAAGATAATACCACGGAACAAAAATTAAATGTTCTTATCCAAACATTAAGAATTTCTACCAATGCAAAAATGATTGGTGATTTTATTAATGGACATTTAAAGCTTCAAACAGATAAATTAGCTGGTAGTGTAAATTCTTGTTTAGGGTTTATTAAATCTAATAATTATTATGTTCCAAATACTGTATTGGAAGTTGATATAAGACAGGAAACAAGTGATAGACAAAAGGTATTAGCTATACTAAGCAAAAGAATTGAAGAAGAGAAGTACAACACCATAGAAATGGTAGGAAAGAAAATAGATATAGAAAGATTGATAGAAAAAGTAGCACAATATGTACAGATTGACAGTAAAATTATGTGCAATAACGAACGTAACTTATCTCAATCTTCGCCGCAAATCAGCAGTCAAGATAACGCTTTAAAAAAGGCAAATGAAATTTATTCAGACTTTTTGAAAAACCGCACAGACGGTATAACGCTGCCAACGTCGCTTGATACTGCCGAAAACAGGGGGATAGTTTCACAGTACATAGTGGGGCAACTTAACAGCGGCGAAATTACCGAAGCGCAGCGCGAAAGCCTTAAAAGTTTGAGGGGCGCTATACGCGAAGCAGAAGAACCTTTATTTCCGCAAAAGGTTGATACAATAGCAGAATGGGCAAAAGACGTTATAGAAAAAGCTGAAGAACAAGATAAAGAGAATGACGAGCAGGAAAGAAATGATAATGCAAGATAATTCTCCGTTAAAAAGGCAGAACAACATTCGCTGTTCTGCTTTTTATTCCCCACTGGGGAATTTTTTGTTATAAAAGGTGATATTTTCTTATAAAAGTTTATAAAAACGAATAAAATATAAAAATTCATACATAATCTATCAAAAATTAACAAACAATGAAATAGAATATGTTAAAATGTAAAAAATATGCAAAACCCTCTTGACATATGGATAACTGTATGTTATACTGTCAACAGTGCTTGCTTGACAGAATAGGAGGTACATATGCAATACAACAATAAAAACTCCGTTAAGGTGACGGCTCTTTACGCGAGGTTCTCGCACAATGATTCGGACGATGAAAGCAACAGCATAGCTAATCAGCGTAAAATCCTGCAAAATTACGCCAAAGAAAAGGGTTTTTCCTGCACACGGTTTTACGCGGACGATGGTATAAGCGGCACAACGTTTGACCGTCCCGAATTTAAACGTATGCTTGCCGACATTGAAAACGGCGAAATAGAAACGGTTATAGTGAAAGATTTGTCGCGGTTTGGGCGGCTTAGCTCAATGGTCGGCTACTATACGGATTTTTATTTTCCGCAAAATTCTATTCGGTTTATTGCTGTCATTGACGATGTGGACAGCGACAACGGGGACAATGAATTTGCTCCGTTCAAGAACATTTTTAATGAATGGTATGCCCGCGATACGTCCCGCAAGATAAGAGAAACCTTGAAAAATAAAGGTGAAAACGGCGGTATTCTTTGTGTAAAACCTATTTTCGGCTACAAAAAAGGCCCCGACAATAAAAACCACTGGCTTATTGACGATGAGGCTGCGGAAATTGTAAGGTTGATTTTTGATTACTGTACCAAGGACGGTATGGGAACAACTTTAATCGCCACAGCGTTAAGAAACGGCGGCGTACCTACTCCTCGTCAATATTTTCTCAAAAAGGAGCTGATTAAGGAAAATCCCGAAAAGGACAAAAATCTTTGTTGGGAAATTACAACAATTCGCGGTATTTTGCGAAATCGTGCATATTGCGGTGATGTGGTTAATTTTAAAACCTATCGAAAATCTTATAAAGACCGCAAGATGTACAAAAATGCTCCCGAAAATTACCGTGTATTCGAGGGAGTTAATGACCCGATAATCTCCGAAGAACAATTCAGAGTTGCACAGGAGATTTTGGATAAGAAACGCAGAGTACCAACCGTGAGAGAACCCGATATGTTTCAAGGGTATATTTACTGCGCTAACTGCGGCAAACGGCTTTCTATCCGCCGAGCGTACCGAAAGGGCGATGTTGCTGTATATGTGTGCAATACATACAGGCGTAACCCCGAAATGTGTACATCTCACTATACAAGGCGTGATATTCTTGAAGAATTTACTTTAAAACAGGTTCGTAGGCTATTGTATACCGCTAAGGATAATCTTAATGTGTTTGTACAAAAGCTCCAATCGGATATGGACGATAATACCAAAAAAGATTTGCAGAAAGTCAAGCGTGAATTGAAAAAACTGCAAAGCAGGAGTTCAGAGCTTAACAAAATTATTGCAAAACTTTATGAGGATATGGCGTTGGGTAAAATCACGGAAGAACGTTATTCAGTAATGGTTACGGACTTTGAAAAAGAACAAAAGGAAATCAACCTCAAAATTGAGGATTTTCAAGCAAAGCTTTGTGCCGAAAGCCAAACGTCGGAGCTGATTGAAAGATTTGTTGAAACAATCAGTAAATACAAAGACGTTGATGTTACCGAGCTAAATCAATATGTGCTTCTTGATTTAGTTGATAAAATCAACATAAGGCAAAAAGAGGACGGGCAAAGGTATGAAGCTGTCATTGACATTTACTTCAAATGTATAG
>JAMPAO010000134.1 GCA_023667165.1 Ruminococcus sp.
TCAAGGAGTTTTGACGATGTTATCGGTAAAATTTGCCGAAAAGACGTGCGCGATGGGATATTGAACAGGCTCTAATGCCGCTGCTTGAGAAAAGACGTAAGAAGCAAGCGGTTATAAGTGTGCCGATTCAGTTTGTTTTTGGGGTAATTCATGGTTTTGCTGTAACATATTGGCTGAAAGGAATGAAAAAAATTGCTTGAACAAAGCGATATAGATTTCAGCGAGAGAATGGTTTCCTCGGAGGCTGTTCCCTCGGACGACGATGATATAGACTATTCTCTGCGTCCAAAGACTCTTAACGAGTATATAGGACAGGAGAAGGTCAAGGAAAATCTGTCGGTATACATCAAGGCTGCCAAGCAGAGAAACGAGCCTTTGGATCATGTACTGCTGTACGGTCCTCCGGGGTTGGGCAAAACCACTCTTTCGGCTATAATCGCAGCGGAGATGGGAGTAAATATCCGTATTACCTCCGGTCCTGCCATTGAAAAACCGGGCGATCTGGCTGCGCTTCTGACAAATCTCAGCGAGGGCGACGTGCTTTTTATCGATGAGATACACAGACTGTCCCGCGCCATAGAGGAAGTGCTTTATCCCGCTATGGAGGATTATGCGCTGGATATTATCATAGGAAAGGGACCTTCGGCGCGCTCTTTAAGAGTGGATCTTCACAGATTCACTCTTGTCGGCGCTACCACAAGAGCGGGTCAGCTTACCTCTCCTCTAAGGGATCGCTTCGGTATCATACAAAGGCTGGAGCTTTATTCTCACGAGCAGCTTACGGACATTATACTGCGGTCGGCGGTCATATTGGGCATTGCCTGCGACAACGACGGCGCTCTTGAAATAGCAAGAAGATCCAGAGGCACCCCGCGTATAGCCAACAGACTTTTGAAAAGAGTCAGAGATTTCGCGGAGGTCATCGGCGGAGGACGGATAAACGCGGAGATAGCCTCCATTGCTCTTGACAGAATGGAGATAGACGCTTTGGGACTTGACAGTCTGGATAAGCGTTTCCTCGATATGCTTATAAAGGGATACGGCGGAGGTCCTGCGGGACTGGAAACGCTGGCTTCGGCTATAGGCGAGGAATCGGTGACGCTGGAGGACGTTTGCGAGCCTTATCTTATGCAGCTCGGATTTCTTTCACGCACTCCCAGAGGCCGTTGCGCCACTGCTTTGGCATACAGGCATATGGGATACAAGATACCCGACGGTCAAATATCAATGTTTGAGTAACCTTCAAAGGAGAGTTTTATTATGGGCAGATTATTCGGAACAGACGGCGCAAGGGGAGTTGCGGTAACGGAGCTTACCTGCGAAACCGCTATGCAGATAGGCAGAGCGGCAGCTATGACGCTTTGCATGAAATCGGGTCACAGAGCCAAGATAATCATAGGAAAGGACACAAGGGTATCATCGGATATTATGGAGGCGGCGCTTGCGGCGGGAATCCTTTCGGTCGGAGCTGACGCTGTAAGTCTGGGAGTGGTTCCCACTCCGGCGGTGGCGTTTCTTGTAAACACGATGAACGCAGACGCGGGAGTTATGATATCCGCTTCCCATAACAGTATGGAATTTAACGGCATAAAGCTGTTTGACAGGGCGGGATTCAAGCTGTCCGACGATATCGAGGAAGAGATAGAGGCTTTGGTGCTTGATACCCCCGAAAGACTGACGCTGGCTCAGAAAAGCGGTTCGGAGGTTGGCAGACTTACTGTTGACAGAGAGGCTGTGGGTCAATATATACAGCATATACTTGACACGGGAGAGAAAAGCCTTGCGGGAATGAGGATAGCTGTAGACTGCGCCAACGGCTCTGCCAGCGCCACTGCGGAAAAGCTGTTTACGGGACTTGGTGCGAAGGTATACTTGCTTAGCTGCGATCCCGACGGCATTAACATTAACGACGGCTGCGGCTCAACTCATCTGGAGCCTTTGGCGGGATTTGTGAAAAACAACGGCTGCGACCTGGGGATTGCGTTCGACGGGGACGCGGACAGATGCCTTGCCGTGGACGAAAACGGCAACATCGTGGACGGCGACAAGCTGATAGCAATATTTGCAAAGGACATGAACGAAAGAGGTATACTTTCCGACAGTGCGGCAGTTGTAACGGTTATGACAAATCTCGGCTTTACCTTTTTTGCGGAGGAAAACGGAATTAAAATGATAACCACGAAAGTGGGGGACAGATATATACTCGAGCAGATGCTTGCGGGCGGGTATTCCCTTGGAGGCGAGCAGTCCGGACATATTATTTTTAAGAATTTTGCCACCACGGGGGACGGTCAGCTTACGGCTATACAGCTTTTGTCCGTTCTCAAGCGCAGCGGAAAAAAATTATCCGAGATGGCGGCTGTGATGGAAAGATATCCTCAGGTAATGGTCAATGTCAAGATAGCAGCCAAATGGAAAGAGGCTTGGAAAAATATTCCCGAGATAGAGGAGTTTATCGAGGAAAATGAAAAGGAGCTTCGCGGAAACGGCAGGATACTGGTAAGGGAAAGCGGCACGGAGCCTTTGATAAGAGTTATGATAGAGGGGAAGAAGTTCAGCCTTATAAATGATATGGCTGTTCGGATAGCGGATAAGATAAAATTGTGCTGTCCTTTTGATATGCAGGAGGAATAAGCGGCGGAGCTTTTGCCGCAATACATAGGATCATTTCAAAACAGCAGTAAGTAAAATATTGAGCCGCAGACTTGAAATGTTTTACTTCTTGTTTCTATTGAATGAGCTTTGAGATGATCTTATGCAGCCGTTCCGCGCAGAAAATGTGCTTTTGCAAGCGGATTTTTCCGTTTTTATGCGTTAAAAATCCCCGAAATACGCAAGTATTTCTGCTGATTTTTCGCCTTGAGATACGAAAGCTCCGCTTGTGACGAGTACCTTGGATAGCGTCAACACGCCCTAATATAACAGAGAGGTAAAAAAATGAGGATCGCTGACAGATGGACGGATTATCGTCTTATAGACTGCACGGACGGTGAAAAGCTGGAATTCTGGGGAGATATCTCCCTTGTGCGCCCCGACCCGCAGGTCATATGGAAAACAGAAAAAAGATCCCCTGCGTGGGATAATGCAGACGGACATTATTTCCGTTCGGAGAAAGGCGGGGGGCAATGGAACTTTAATAGAAAGCCGCTCGAAAGCTGGAGGATAGGCTATGAGCTTGTAAACGGCGAAAAGCTTACATTTATTATACGCCCTACCGGATTTAAGCATACGGGACTTTTTCCGGAGCAGGCGGTAAACTGGGATATGATGTGTTCTCTTATCGGGGAAAGGAGCAGGGCGGGCAAAGAGGTGAACGTTCTCAATCTTTTTGCGTACACCGGAGGAGCCACTGTTGCCTGCGCGGCTGCGGGAGCGCAGGTGTGCCATGTTGACGCTTCAAAGGGAATGGTCGCATGGGCAAGGGAAAACGCAGCCGCCTCCGGTCTGGCGGACAGACCTATACGGTGGATAGTGGACGACTGCGAAAAATTCGTTCGCAGGGAGATAAAGCGGGGCAGACGGTACGACGCGGTTATTATGGATCCGCCGTCCTACGGGAGAGGACCGAATCAAGAGGTGTGGAAACTGGAGGACTGCATTTACGATCTGGTAAAGCTGTGTATCGGAGTTCTTTCCGACGATCCCCTGTTTTTTCTGCTAAACAGCTACACTACGGGACTTTCACCCTCCGTTACGGCGTACATTTTGGGAGAAACGGCGGGAGAACGGTTTAATGGCAGGATCGTTTCCGACGAGATAGGTCTGCCGGTGGAAACGGGAAATTACGCGCTGCCCTGCGGCTGCTCGGCTGTTTTTGTTTCAGGTGATAATCTCGCCGCTGCGGTTTGAGCGGAATAAGCGCGTTGACAAGGAGAGTTAAATGGAAGCTATTATTTCTGCGCATGAGCTTAAATTTTATTATTCCGCAGGAGAAAGCGGCGACGACGCGGGTTCGGATACGCCTGTATTCGACGGACTGGATATTGACATTGAAAAGGGCAGCTTTACGGTCATTCTTGGTCACAACGGCTGCGGAAAATCCACGCTTGCAAAGCATATGAACGCCATACTGCTGCCCTGCGGAGGAAAGGTGTATGCGGCCGGCTTTGACACTGCCGACGAAAGCAGGCTGTTTGATATCAGGCGGCACGTGGGAATGGTATTTCAAAATCCCGATAATCAGATAGTGGCATCGGTGGTTGAGGAGGACGCGGCTTTCGCCCTTGAAAATATGGGTATGCCTCCCGATGAGATGCGGAAAAGGGTAGACGAGGCTCTGAAAGCGGTGGGAATGTATGAGTACAGAGAACATGCCCCGTCGCAGCTTTCGGGAGGACAGAAGCAGAGGGTGGCTATTGCGGGAGTTATTGCAATGCGTCCCGAATGTATCGTTCTGGACGAACCTACCGCAATGCTCGATCCTGCGGGCAGACGGGAAGTCATGAAGACTGTAAGGCGGTTAAACCGAGAAAATAATGTAACTATAGTGCTTATAACCCATTATATGGACGAGGCGGCTAAGGGGGACAGGATAGTTGTCATGGACAAGGGGAAGATCATTCTCGACGGCGTTCCGCACGAGGTGTTTTCTCATGTGGATATTCTGAGGGAAGCGGGTCTTGACGTTCCGCAGGCTACACAGCTTATGTATATGATGGAAAAGCAGGGTTTTAAGGAAGCGGACGTTCACATAATAGATGAGGAAGCCTGCGCAGACAGGCTTTGCAAGCTGCTTACGGAGGGAAAGGTGAAAGGCAAATGACAGCGGCGGCAGGCGTTATGACTGCGGCAGGACTTTGCAAAGAGGGAATATCGGCAAAAAAAGCGCGGTGTGTTACGGCGCAGCGGCTTTTTTGCCGGAGGTGAACGTTATAACGTCGACTTTATTGAAAAAAATCGGATCGTCTAAGGAGCATATTAAAAATGGCTGTCATAAAAACTGAAAAGCTGACCTACACCTACAGTCAGGGTACGCCCTTTGAAAAAACTGCGGTGAAGTCTGTCGATATCGAAATTGAAGAAGGAGAGCTTGTGGGTATAATCGGTCACACAGGCTCCGGCAAATCGACCCTCATACAGCATTTGAACGGTCTGCTGAAGCCTACCTCCGGAAAGATATTCATCGACGGACAGGATATTTACGGCAAGTCCGTAAGGCTCAGAGATGTGCGGTTCAAGGTGGGACTTGTTTTTCAATATCCCGAATATCAGATATTCGAGGAAACGGTTTACAAGGACATTGCTTTCGGACCTAAAAATATGGGACTTGATGAGAAAGAGATAGACAGCAGGGTAAGGCGAACGGCGGAGATGATAGGTCTTGAAAGCTCCCTGTTGAAAAAATCGCCCTTTGAGCTGTCGGGGGGACAGAAAAGGAGAGTAGCCATTGCGGGAGTAATGGCAATGCAGCCTAAGATACTTATTCTGGACGAGCCTACGGCGGGACTTGATCCGATGGGCAGAGAGGCTATACTTGCGCTTATAAAGAAGTATCACCGTTTAACCGGTTCTACGGTGCTGCTTGTGTCGCACAGTATGGAGGACGTGGCGAGATTTGCTTCCAAAATACTTGTTATGAATAAGGGAGAGGTATTCTGTTACGATACTCCGCCCAATGTTTTCGCAAGGGCGGAGGAGATAGCGGAAATAGGTCTGGACGTTCCCCAGATCACGCGGATATTTTCCCTTTTGCGCAGCAAGGGGATAGATATAAGGGGAGATGTGTACACGGTGGATTTTGCGCTCAAGACCATCAATGAATATTTGGCGGATAAAGCGGGGAGGAACGGACTTGCTTAAGGATATTACAATAGGACAGTATTTCCCGGGAAATTCGGTACTTCACAGACTGGACGCAAGATTTAAGATCGCTGTTACGGCAGTGTTTATAATAATGATATTTTCCGCCGACAGCTTTTTATCGCTGTTTGTATCGCTGGGATTTTTCCTGCTGGCTTTTTCGGTTTCGGGTCTTTCATTCAAGCTGATAGTAAAGAGTATGAAGCCTATTGTGCCGGTCATTATATTTACATCGGTGCTGAATATATTTTTTATTGACGGTGTGACTGTTTTTGAGATCTT
>JAMPAO010000135.1 GCA_023667165.1 Ruminococcus sp.
ATAGGAGTATACCTTGATAAATTGGATCGTCTTATCACCCTTCATCAGCGTAAGCTGGAAACGCTTCAGAAACTGAAAAAATCCATGCTGCAAAAGATGTTTATTTGAAAGGAAATAACAATGAAATTATATCACGGGAGCAATATTGAAGTCAGAGAGCCTAAAATACTGCAAAGCAACCGAGCTCTTGACTTCGGAACGGCATTTTATATGACCTCCGATTACGAGCAGGCGAAAAAATGGGCAAAGCTGACCGCAGACCGCAAGAGATCGGGTACGCCTGTGATCAGTGAGTTTGAATTTGATGATGAGCGTATCGGAGAACTTGAGGTTATCCGTTACGAATCGGCTGACAGGGATTGGCTCGGATTTGTAAGCGGCTGCCGTTCGGAAAAAAACCACACGGATAAATATGACATCATTATCGGTCCCGTTGCCAACGACAGAACATTTGATGTTATTTCTCTTTATCTTGCCGGCATATACGATGAGGATGAAGCAATTCGCAGGCTGCTGCCTTTCAAACTGAAAGACCAATATGCGTTCAAATCGGAAAAAGCTCTTGGGCTTCTGATATTCAAAAGGGGGATTTTGGTGTGAATCCAAAAATTATGCCGTATATTTTGAAATTTTACGATAAAGAAGTTATTAAACTTATCTGCGATAAGTACGGTCTTACCGAATGGGAAGCTCTCAGACGGTTTATTAAATCGGAAACATATTCAATGCTTTCCGATACATCCCTTGAAATGTGGGATTTCGGGTATCCCGCAATTTTCAATATGTGGGAATGCGAACAGATAACCGGCAGCCCGAGAAATTCAAGCTACTTCAGGGAGGTATGAAAATGTCAAAAGAAATGGATTTTTTTATCTTTCTTATTGAACAGTATGCCGAAAGCCATGGAACGACCGCAGATAAAGTGCTTGAACTCTGGGACTCGCTGCAGCTTACGGACTTTATTTACAATATGTATGAGCGTTACCACTGCGAGGCACTCGATAATGCTTTTTGCGATATAGATTCGCTTATGGAGGAGAAACTATGAATATTAAAAGGAATATCCCGCAGATACGTTTTAAGGGTTTTGCAGGGGATTGGGAAGAGCGTACTCTTGGGGAAATTGCTGATATTGTTGGTGGTGGAACTCCAAATACTGCAAATCCAGATTATTGGGACGGCGATATAGATTGGTATGCTCCCGCAGAAATAGCAGAACAGATTTATGTTAATTCAAGTGAAAGAAAAATAACAAATAAAGGATTTGAAAATTGTTCGGCAAAAATTTTACCTATTGGAACAGTATTGTTTACATCTCGTGCGGGCATAGGAAAAACCGCCATTTTAAGTAAAGAAGGTTGTACAAATCAAGGATTTCAATCTATTGTTCCGCACAAAAATGAACTTGATTCCTACTTCATTTTTTCACGAACAGAAGAATTAAAAAGATATGGTGAAACAAAGGGAGCTGGGTCAACTTTTGTCGAAGTATCAGGAAAGCAAATGGCAAGTATGGAACTTATGATGCCGAAAACTATCAAGGAACAACAAAAAATCGGCGAGTATTTCTCAAACCTCGACCGGCTTATAAAACTTCATCAAAGCAAGCTGGAAACATTTCGGAAACTGAAAAAATCCATGCTTCAAAAAATGTTTCCGAAAACCGGCAGTCAATTCCCCGAAATTCGCTTTAAGGGATTTACTGCCGCTTGGGAACAGCGTACGCTTGGTGACGAGGCTTTAGAAATAATAGCAGGCGGTGACATTGATAAATCAAAAACTGTTGAAAACGGAAAATATCCAATATATGCAAATGCTCTTACAGACAATGGTATTGTTGGATATTATGATGATTATTATAGAGTTAAAGCACCAGCAGTAACCGTTACAGGTCGCGGTGATGTAGGACACGCACAGGCAAGGACAATAGATTTTACGCCAGTTGTAAGGCTTTTAGCAATTCGTTCAATTCACGATTGCTATTTTTTAGAAAATGCAATTAACGAACATAAAGTATTAGTTGAATCAACAGGTGTACCGCAACTAACTGTTCCACAATTGTCTGCTTATAAAATATCATTTCCAAATAGTTTGGAAGAAGAAAAGAAAATCGGCACATATTTCCGCAGTCTCGACACCCTTATCACCCTTCATCAGCGTAAGTGTGAAACGCTCCGAAAATTAAAAAAATCCATGCTGCAAAAGATGTTTATTTAAGAAAGGAGTTTTATAATGGCTCTTGAAAACAAATTGGGAATAACAAACTCCGCCGAGCTTGCCCGTGAAGAAGAACGCATAAGCAAAACTAAAGCTTTGGAACTTTTTGAAACAGGCTTGCTTGATACGTTTGAGGTCGGGAAATTTGCCGGACTTAAAAAAATACACGCTTTTCTTTTCGGTGATATATATGATTTTGCGGGAAAGATCCGCACCGTCAATATTGCAAAAGGCAATTTTCGTTTCGCATCGGTGATGTTCCTTGAGGCGGCTTTGAAAAATATTGACAGTATGCCGCAGTCATCATTCGATGAAATAATTGAAAAATATGTTGAGATGAACGTGGCTCACCCTTTTCGCGAGGGCAACGGCAGAAGCACAAGAATATGGCTTGACGCTATTCTCAAAAAAGAGCTTGGAAAAGTAATAGATTGGAGCAATGTCGATAAAGAGGACTATTTGCTTGCTATGGAGCGCAGTCCCATTAAAGATATTGAGATCAAGTTTTTATTAAAAAACGCCCTCACAGACAAAATAAATGACCGTGAGATTTATATGAAAGGCATTGACGCCAGTTATTATTATGAGGGTTATGCGGTTTACAGCATAACCGACATTGATGCGAAGGGAGAAAATAAAAATGGCAGAACTTGAACAGACCATTGAAGAAAGACTCATAAATCAGCTCACGGCGGGCAAAAGTCAATGGACGTACCGCCCCGACCTCAACGACGAAAATAAGCTGTGGGAAAATATCAGGCTTATTCTTGAGCGGGGCAACAAGGACAAACTTGACGGCGAACCGCTGACAGACCGTGAATTTGAACAGGTGAAAAATCAGCTTTCCTTTGCCACATTTTACGACGCCGCAAAGTGGATCGCAGGCGAAAACGGCGTTGCCCACGTTTATGTTCAGCGGGACACAAAGACGGTAGAGCTTACCGTTTTGAAGCGCGACGACATTGCGGGCGGCTCAAGCGTTTACGAGGTTATCAACCAATACCGTGCGCTCAAAGATGACGAATGCGGCATTCACGACCGGAACCGCCGTTTTGACGTGTCGCTTCTGATAAACGGCATTCCCCTCATACATATCGAGCTTAAAAACCGTCAGCATGGATATCTGGAAGGTTTCAATCAGATCAAAAAATATATCCGTGAGGGAAAGTTTACGGGGGTATTTTCCGCTGTTCAGATGTTTGTTGTTTCAAATGCCTCCGATACAAAATATTTTGCGGCGGCAAGCGAGGATAAACTTAATGAAAAATTCCTTTCCTGCTGGGAGGACGCAGAAAGCAATCCCGTTGCGGATTATCTGAAATTTGCCGAACAGGTGCTGAAAATTCCCGAAGCGCACCAAATGGTAATGAAATATGTCGTACTTGACCAAGACGATAAAAAGCTGCTTTTGCTCCGCCCCTATCAGATACACGCCATTGAAGCCGTAAGAGCAGCTTCAAGGCAGGGCAAGTCGGGATTTATATGGCATACCACAGGTTCGGGAAAAACTATGACAAGCTATAAAACCGCAAGAAATCTGCTGATCGATATTCCAAGCATTGAAAAGACGATTTTCCTTATTGACCGCAAAGACCTTGATATGCAGACAACGATGGCGTTTAAGTCATATGCCAACAACGATATTGTTGATGTGGACGAAACCGACAATGTGGGTGACCTTATCGATAAGCTGAAAAATCAAAATCAGCAGGTAATTGTTACCACGATCCAAAAGCTGTCTATTGCGGTCAAGAAGCGGCTGAAAGAGGGTACTCCCGCATATAACCGCATAAAAAATCTGCGTATTGCTTTTGTTGTCGATGAATGTCACAGGGCGGTCACTCCGAGAACACAGCGGCTTTTGTCGCAGTTTTTCGGCAATTCACTTTGGTACGGTTTTACGGGTACTCCCCGCTTTGATGTAAACGCATACCCCGCCGAGGGCGATCTGCCAAGAACCACGGAACAGCTTTACGGAGAGTGTCTGCACAAATACACCGTTAAAGAGGCTATCCGTGACAATGCCGTATTGGGCTTTCAGACAGAACATCTCGGACCGAAGAACTTGAAAAAAGACGATGAAAACGAAGATTTGAGCGTTTACGAAACAGAGGCGCATATGCTTGAAGTCATGAATACTATTATAAACAAATCTCACGAAAAGCTCGGTTTTCCAAACGGCAGGGGTCAGACATATGAGGGACTGCTGACCGTAAATTCCATTCAGCGGGCGCAGGCTTACTATGATTTGCTGAAAAAAGTAAAAAACGGCGAAACTTCTGTTGAGATCAGCGAGGAAACAAGACGAGTTCTTCCCGATTTCCCTAAATTTGCCATTACATACTCCGTTTCAAGCGATGAGGACAGCGAAAGCGCTAACCTTAACGTGCCGAAAATGCAGCAGTCCCTTGACGATTATAATGCTATGTTCGGAACGTCTTACGGAATTGGTGAAATTAAGGGGTACAATGCCGACTTGAATGACAGGCTTGCAAGAAAGAAGCAGAAATTCAAGAGCCGCGATGAACAGCTTGACCTTGTTATAGTTGTAAACAGGCTGCTCACGGGTTTTGACGCACCTTGCCTTTCAACCGTTTTTATGGACAGACAGCCTATGCACCCCCACGACATAATTCAGGCTTTTTCAAGAACAAACCGTCTTTTTGACAAGGATAAAACCGCAGGTCAGATAGTGACATTTCAATCTCCCCACAAATTCAAGAAAGCTGTTGACGATGCGCTTGTTTTATATTCGGCAGGCGGTGAGGCTTCCGTACTTGCTCCCGATTGGGATACGGTATATGAGGAATTTAAAAAAGCGCTTGCGTATGTTCGTGTAACTGCTGCCACACCCGATGTTATTCCGTCTTTGGGTAAACAGGGGAAGCTGAGATTTGCAAAGGCTTTTCAGGAATTTGATAAAGTATACGCAAGTTTAAGAGCATTTATAAGATACGCCGATAATCCGCCGGATTCCTACGGCATTACACAGGAAGAATACGAACAGTATGCGGGGCATTATAAAAACATTCGCAGTGAAATTACGACCGACCCTAAAACGCCGGGCGGCGACCCTCAGACAGATATTGACCCGTTCTATGAGCTTAAAGCATACAGCAGAGAGCGAATTGACTATGATTATATAGTAAGCCTTATTCAGACTGTTGTTTCGGCAACAGATGAAGAACGCAGCGAAAAGCATTATCAGAATTTGCTTGACGAAATCAACAAATATATTGAAAATTTGCTTTCGACCAATCCGAAACTTGGCGGGCTGATGAAAAAACTCTGGGAAAACATCAGCGAAAATCCCGAAGATTTCAAGGATAAAAGAGTATCGTATATCCTTGAAGATATGCGTAAAGATGCCATTGACAGCGTTATCACGGCATTTGCCGAGGAATGGTGCGTACCTCGAGAAGCGGTTGCTTATGCCGCAGAACGTTATGCGCAAGGCGATACGGAAATTCCCGGACTAACAAATTTAAAGGAAACGGCAGATTTTGAAAAATACCGTACAACCCACAGCGGCGTTGCTAAATTCAAATACCGTCAAGCAATGAAAGATACCTTGCTTAACTTGCTGAATGAGGAAATTATACCTCTTCGTGACGACAGCTACAGGCTTGACGATGCCAAACCGACAGAAAAAAATGAATAAATTCGTGAGCAATATGTTTTGGGAGCTAAGAATTTCTTAGCTCCATTTTTGTTTTTTACTGACGCTTGGGAACAGCGGAAGTTCAGCGATTTCACATTTTCGGCAGGAG
>JAMPAO010000136.1 GCA_023667165.1 Ruminococcus sp.
GTAAAGGGGAGCGTTACAAATGGCTGTACAGCAGCATACCGCCGGTTGACCGTCAACCGATGTAATTAACAAAAAACGGTCTATCTGACCATAATCAGCATAATAGCATTATGGGACAAATGCGGGTCACGATACCGTATTACATCCTTATGTATACTCTTAACAGATGTAATTTTACATATATTTTATATTTTCAGCGTTAATATATTCCCGAGCGGCATACGAACGCTTTATTTTATTTTTCTATTATCCGCTCAACAGATTTATTTTCCGTAAAAAAAGTGTTAATTTAATATTCCCTATAGACAAGACGTTAAAATAATAGTATAATATAAGTATATTTTTGATGAAAGGACAAATATTATGGACTCTTTAATCAAGCTTTTAAAAGGAAATGCGCGGCTGTCAAACGAGCAGTTAGCCATTATGTTGGGCACGGACGCCGATACTGTGGCAAAACAGATAGCCGATTACGAGGCAAAGGGCGTTATCAAGGGTTACAGCGCTGTAATAGACGAGGAACTGGCGGATAAGGACGCTGTTACCGCTTTTATCGAGGTAAAGATAACTCCCAAGGCGGAACTCGGCTTCGACGAGCTTGCCCGCACGATAATGATGTACGACGAGGTGGATTCCGTTACACTCATGTCGGGTTCTTTCGATCTGGCGGTAACTCTCAGCGGTACAAACTACAAGGAGATCGCCCTTTTTGTGGCGCAAAGGCTCTCGACCATAGAGGGCGTTGTATCCACATCAACGCATTTTGTGCTCAAGCAGTACAAGGAACAAGGCTTCTTTATCGCAAACGAAGCCGAAGATGAAAGGGGCTTTGTATCTCCGTGATGGACTATAACAAGCTGATTTCCGAACAGTGCAGGATAATGAAGCCGTCGGGGATAAGAAAATTTTTCGATGTTGCAAATAAAATGGAGGGGGTCATATCTCTCGGAGTGGGCGAACCCGATTTTCAGACCCCATGGAATATAAGGCAGGCAGCCATAAACTCCCTTGAAAGAGGAAAAACCAAATACACCGCAAATTCCGGTCTGGCAGAGCTGAAAGAGGCTGTCAGCGGCTACATAGAAAAGAAAACAGGCGTCAAATACGACAGCGAGCATGAGATAATCATCACTGTCGGCGGCTCTGAGGGTATCGACATCGCCATAAGAGCGCTTGTCGACCCCGGGGACGAGGTGCTTATCGTTGAACCCAGCTTTGTGTGCTACTCCCCTATCGTTGCGCTCTGTCACGGCGTTCCCGTATCGCTGGAAACCAAGGCTGAGGACAGCTTCCGTCTTACTGCGGATATGCTGCGCAGCAAGATAACCGATAAAACAAAGCTGCTTATACTGCCTTTCCCCAACAATCCCACAGGAGCGATCATGGAAAGAAAGGACTTGGAGGAAATTGCTGAGGTCCTTGCGGATACTAACATAGTCATCCTTTCCGATGAAATATACAGCGAGCTTACCTACAGCGGCAAGCACTGCTCGATCATCGAAATAGAGGGAATGCGTGAAAGAACGATCCTTGTCAGCGGATTTTCCAAGGCTTTCTCCATGACAGGCTGGAGGCTGGGTTATACCGCCGCTCCCGCTCCCCTTGCGGAACAGATGCTGAAAATACATCAGTACGCCATAATGTGTGCTCCCACCGTATCTCAGTATGCCGCCGTCGAGGCTCTGCATAACTGCGAGGAGGACGTTATAAAAATGCGCAATGAATACGATATGCGCAGAAGATGGATCGTAAAGGCTCTCAATGATATCGGTCTTGAATGCTTCGAGCCTATGGGCGCGTTCTACGTGTTCCCCTGCATAAGCTCCACGGGACTTTCAAGCGAGGATTTCTGCGAACGCCTTCTTTACGAACACAATGTAGCGGTAGTCCCCGGCAACGCTTTCGGCGAATGCGGAGAGGGATATATACGCATTTCATACGCCTACTCTCTCAAGCACCTTATGACCGCTGTGGAGAGGATAAAGGAATTTACAGACAAGCTGTAAATGTAAAAACACATCACAGCAGCCTGCAAAGCAATGTGAAAGGGACGGTTCAAATATGATATCGGCAGAAGAGCTTCTAAGCGTTTCAACCAGTACGGGGCGGAAAAATTACCGCATAAACAGCAGGCTTAAAAAGCCTGCCGGACTTATCAACGGGCAGCGGCAGTGCGCCGTTTCAAATCATCGGCTGGGCATTAGGAAAATGTCCTCCAACGGCTGCGGTCCCATCGCGGTATTCAACGCCATGTACAGCGCAGGACTCGAGCCGGATTTCAACGCCATTTCTCTCGGAATAGAAAAATACGCTCTCGGCTTTATGGGACTTACGGGAACGGCTCCTCAAAAAATGGAGAGCTTTATGCAAAAATGCCTAATCCCTGCCGTAAAAGCGCAGAGCTATGAGGATTTTGTCAATGTTATGGGAGCTGTAAGAGTGGGGATCATTTGCTATTGGGTCGCAAAACCTAAGCGTTCCCTGCTGCATTACGCAGCAGTCATAAACAACCGCAACGGTACATACGACATATGCAACAGATATTCCAACAGGAAAAAGCCATCGACGGTCGGATCCATAAAGGAGCTGTGTCCCAAGGAATCATATGTATGCGGATTTTTTATAAGTTAAAGGAGCTGCTATGGAAAGCATTACTCTTAATGCCTGCGCTAAAATCAACCTGTATCTGGATATAACAGACAGAAGGCATGACGGCTACCACCTGCTGGAAACCGTCATGCATTCTGTGTCTTTATGTGATATCGTTTCAATAAACACAGCCTCAGACGGCATTTCCGTAAAATGCTCCGATGAAAGTATACCGTCGGACGGGAACAATACCGCATACAGAGCGGCTGCCGCTTTTTTTGAGGAAACCGGAATAAAGGACAGGGGCGTCGGCATAAATATCGAAAAGAATATACCGTCCCAAGCGGGTATGGGAGGAGGCAGCGCAGACGGCGCGGCTGTTCTTAAGGGCATGAATATGCTTTTCGGCTCTCCCTTTTCGGACAATGAGCTTATGAAACTGGGCGTACGTATAGGCGCGGATATCCCCTTTTGCATAATGGGAGGCTGCGGATTCTGCACGGGTATCGGGGACGTTATAGAACCTTTGCCTCCTCTTGACGGTATCGCCGTTATCGGCAAGGGCAGCGGCGGAATCTCAACTGCCGACGGCTACGCGCGCATTGACAAGACCCGGGAAAGGATAGGCATGACGGGAGTATATGAATTTTTTAAGAGCCGTCCCTCCGTTTCCGCGTCTGCTCCTTACTGCCGAAATATTTTTGAAAGCGTCTGCGGACTTGAAGATGTTTTCAATATCAAAAAGATCATGCTTGAAAACGGAGCTGCCGCCTCATGCATGACAGGAAGCGGATCCGCTGTTTTTGGATTATTTGAGGACATTATGAAAGCAAACGCCGCAAAGGCGGGACTGACATCCCGAGGATATTACGCGGAAATATGCAGGCTGATATCCGCCGAGCAGTGTTTCCCGAAAGGATATGATGATATTTTATGACTCTTGACAAGCTGCCGGCGGGCAGATCGGCCGTCATAGTTTCCGTAGGCGGAGAGGGCGCATTAAGATGCCGCCTGCTCGATATGGGTATTATCCCCCACACTAAAGTAATGGTGCGTAAGATCGCTCCCATGGGCGATCCCATAGAGCTGCACCTGCGCGGATACGAGCTTACCATACGGCTTGAGGACGCACAAAAAATCGTCGTTGAGCCTGAGGCTGAGTGATGAAAGGACTGGTCGAAAAATGATATTTGCTCTTGCGGGAAATCAGAACTGCGGCAAAACAACTCTCTTCAATCAACTGACAGGCTCAAATCAGCACGTAGGCAATTTCCCCGGAGTGACGATCGAGGAAAAAGTCGGAGAGGTAAAAGGTCACAGTGACTGTTCCGTTGTAGATCTTCCCGGGATCTACTCTATCCGCCCGTATACCGGCGAGGAAACAGTCACAAGAGATTTTCTTATAAGCGGCAATGCCGATGGGATAATAAACATCGTGGACGCCGCAAACATAGAACGCAACCTGTATCTGACGCTGCAAATGCTGGAGCTGAAAATTCCCATGATCCTTGCCTTGAATATGATGGACGAGGTAAGGAACAACGGCGGGACCGTTGATATTCAAAAGCTCTCGGAAAAAATAGGCATTCCGGTCATACCTATATCCGCTGTGAAAAACGAGGGCGTAGACGAGCTTATCACCTGCGCCATTGAAACGGCAAAACGCAGACAGCGTCCGAAAAATACGGACTACTGCAACGGAGCTGTTCACCGCTGTATCCACGCAGTCTGCCATATCATAGAGGATCATGCGGCAAATGCGGGTCTTGAAAGGCGTTTTTGCGCCACTAAGCTCATAGAGGGCGATCCGGAGGTGACAAAAAGGCTTGCCCTTAATCAAAATGAGCTTGATATGATAGAACACAGCGTTACGGAAATGGAAACGGAGCTTGACATGGACAGAAACGCCGCCATTGCCGATATGCGGTACAGCTTTATTGAAAAGGTCTGCGCGGAAACTGTGGTAAAATGCCGCGAAAGCAAGGAGCATATAAGAAGCGTCAAAATAGACGGTGTTCTTACGCATAAATACTTGGCAATACCCGTGTTTATCCTTATAATGGCTCTGATATTCTGGATGACATTCGGTGTTATAGGTTCGTTTTTAAGCGATATACTGTCAAATATTATCAACGCTTTTACGGCAGCCGCGGATTCGGCTCTCTGCTCATACGGATTAAATCCCATTATCCGCAGTCTTGTGATCGACGGCGTATTTGCGGGAGTGGGCAGCGTGCTGAGCTTTCTGCCGACCATTGTAACGCTTTTCTTCTTCCTGTCCATACTGGAGGACAGCGGATACATGGCGAGAGTCGCCTTTGTGATGGATAAGCTGCTGAGAAAAATAGGACTTTCGGGGCGTTCCTTCGTGCCTATGATAATAGGCTTCGGCTGCTCCGTTCCCGCAATTATGGCGGCGCGGACTCTTGCCTCGGAACGCGACAGACAGATGACAATATTTCTGACCCCGTTTATGTCGTGCAGCGCAAAGCTGCCGATATATTCGGTTTTTGCAATGGCGTTCTTTCCCGACCGCAGTGCCCTTGTTATGTGCCTTTTGTATTTTTTCGGAATAATCTGCGCTGCGGTATACGGTTTTATTTTAAGCAAAACAAAATTCAGCGGAAATCCGGTTCCTTTTGTAATGGAGCTGCCAAATTACCGTCTTCCCTCACTGAAAAGCGTGCTGCTGCTTATGTGGGACAAGGCAAAGGATTTCCTTACAAGGGCTTTCACCGTAATATTTGCGGCGTCTGTGATAATATGGTTCTTGCAGTCCTTTGATCTGCGGCTCAATCCGGTAGCGGACAGTTCTCTTAGTATGCTGGCGGATATAGGTCATGTGATCGCCCCCCTGTTTGCTCCCTTGGGTTTCGGCGACTGGAGAGCGGCTACTGCCCTTATTACGGGATTTACCGCCAAGGAAGCCGTAATATCCACCCTGTCGGTGCTTATGGGAGCTTCCTCCGCAGACCTGCTGCCGCCGCTTTTACAGGCAAGCTTTTCGCCCTTGAGCGCGGTCAGCTTTTTGATATTCTCGCTGCTGTATACACCTTGCGCGGCAGCGGTAGCGACGGTAAAAAAGGAAATGAATTCCTCCTTTGCGGCGGTAATGTTCGTGCTTGTACAATGCGCGGCGGCTTGGCTGGCGGCTTTTGCGGTCTATAGGCTCGGAGCGTTGATTTTACTTTGATTTATAATAGACCTCCTCGGAAACCGGAGAAGTGCCGAATGACGCAGCAATTTTGTTGTCAGGCAAAGTACGTTTTCCGCAGGAATACTTGGTGTATTACAAGGAAAACGGACAAAGCATGACAAC
>JAMPAO010000137.1 GCA_023667165.1 Ruminococcus sp.
TTCGTTTCGTGATTTGAGAAGATCAATGTTTCATCAAGCATTACAAAACTGTCCCGCATTTGTTTCTGGCAGTATTTGTGCCATGCATCTATCATGCCGGATTCCGAATCCCACATATGCAGGATCCGTATATTGCTTTCCGTATGAGCCTTGTGTTTCTCTGCATAAATATCAAGCTCTCTGTCTATGAGCTGAAGAGCGTCTTGTTCGTCGGTAGACCACAGGCTCCGCT
The DNA here is from genome assembly GCA_023667165.1 of Ruminococcus sp. Lineage (GTDB taxonomy): Bacteria > Bacillota > Clostridia > Oscillospirales > Ruminococcaceae > Huintestinicola. Next base: position 233 of record JAMPAO010000137.1, read on the forward strand.
CTTCGATCCATACCGCATAAAAATCACCTCCTCTTATCATAAGATCGGCGGAGCGCCTTACTATAAATTTCGGGTATATTTCTATAACGTCCTTTTTTCCCGGGCGGGTAGAAATAAAGAAAAAATCGGGCATTTTTATTCAGCCCTTTCACGTCTGCATAATTTCTCCGCCGTGCAGTAAAGCATCGCCGAAGCTGCCATAAGCGCAAGAGCTTCCAGAACATTTGAAGATCTTTTTTTAGGACTTGCGCTGCAAACGACCACTACATATTTAACCTCGTTTTTCATAACACTGCTCCTTTCGTTTCGGTTATTTCATCAAGATACCACATCATCTGGCACCATATCTCGGTAAGCCTCATATCCCTGCGGTAATTTTTTACCGTAAAAAGTCCGCCTTTTCCGTTAGGCTCATAACTGCGGTTCAGAAAACGATTAAGCGTATCGTCGACAGCCTTTTCATCGAAGCACTGATCGGTCATGGAATATAATCCGAGGCTTTTTATCATTCCCCAGAACCACCGTCCTATCCTCGAACCAAGCTCCGGATCACTCATAATGCTTTCTTCGCACCTGAGAGATAATGCCGTCATCATTTCCAAAACACTGCACGAGCGGTCGTCCAGATACGCCGCTATCGCAGCGGAGGAAATATCACATTCGTCACCGAAGCGGTAACGCAGGTCAAAACCGTCCTCTGCACGGTTTCCGTCAAGTCCTATGACGTAAGTAAATTCTTCGTCATAGAGTTTTTCCAGAAGCCGCTTGTATGAATGACCGCCCGTATATTCGCTACAGCATACCAAGGAATATATCCAGTTAAAATATTTGTTTTTCAGCTCTCGTCTTGTCATCTTACGGCGTCACCTTCTTTTTCTCCGAATGTGCGGTCATCAAACAGCACTTCGTAATCGGTTTTTATCTCATCGCAGCGAATGTACACGCTGTCGCCGTACATATAAACATCGGCAGAATCGGCAAGTTTTTTTATATCGCCGCAGTTTTCCATTACTTTATCATTGCTGTCGGTAAGCACCTTGTCGGCGTAATAGAACAAAGTTCCCGTTTCATAATCCTCCCTCATTCCGAAATCTTCTTCGGATATAGCATAAGGTTTACCGGAAACGTTATTGTTTTCCGCAGGCGGTTTTTCGGGGATCGGAACATTTTTCTCCGCCTGTAGAGTACGCCTTTCAAATGCTTTTTTCACCGAAGCTATCTCTTCATCGGCGATAGCCTCATACTTTGAGCGGAAATATACTCCCGCAGCGGCGATCCCTGCCGCAAATCCTGCCAAAAAGACAAAAGCGGTTTTTAGTCCGTTCATTGTTTTACCCCCCTGTCAAGAGTCATAGCCGTAAGCGCCAGACCGCCGAAAAGCAGCGAAACACTCATCAGCATTCCACCTATGATATGCCTTTTTCTCTTTGTGTCGAGAGAAATATCAAGCATCTCAATAAATTCTTCGTATCCCATTATTTATTCCTCCCGCCGGAAAGTACTGCCAGACCTGTTACAAAGCATATGCCCGACATTGCTGCCAGGGCATAGGAAATAAAAATAAGACCGTTGTTCATATGATCGTGCTCCTTTCATTCATAGCTTGAAAAGTAATGACTTCCTTCGGTAAATTTAGGTTTACCGTAATCGCTGTAGCGGGACTCCCTGAAAAATATAACATCGCTGTCCGTCCGTTCTTCAAGTTCCTCCCTCACCAGTCTGATGGTATCATCGTCGGCCTCGCATCTTTCGATCCTGCCGTTCCACATAACTGAAAACTGTCTCGGCTGAAATATAACGTCGGTCACCGTGTCCGGGAAATGCTCCGAATCCACTCTGTTGAGAACGGTATCTATAACAAGACGTTTGCCGTACTCGCTTTCGCCCTCCGCTTCCGCTACGGTAACACGGGCTATAAGTAGGATTTCCTCCTCCGAAAGCGTCGGAATATCAACCTGTTCTTCGGTTATGTACTCGTATATCTGCGTCTGCCCGTAATCGCTGCTGTCTGCTGCAAGCTGCTTTTCGCTTGCTTCGCAAATCACCTGCTTTCCCGGCAATACAATGCAAAGGGCATAAAAAGCCGCCGCTATTGCTTTCTTTACGTTCATACTTTAGCCTCCTTCTTTACGGATTGTCAAAATCGAACATATCCCTTTCGGGTACGCCCGTACCTTTTCGGTCAAGACCGTCGTTTTCCTCCATGAGCGTCCAGATGTTTCCGTCAACGTTAAAATCCAGAAGTATAGTACGCTCATAGCCGTTTACAAAATCTCGGTTTGCAACGAATCCGTCATATATACCGAAATCAACGTAGTTGTCGCCTATGGGATTTTCCTTGTCGTATACCCAGCCAACGACTTGCCCCGCTTTTGTTTCGGGTATACCTAACATTTTGTATACGTCGTTAAGATACAGATAACCGTTAAGTTTCAGAATATCATTGGCGTAAGACTGCTGACTTTTTAGAAAGCACAGATTGTACTCGGCGTCTTTCTCCCAGTAAGGCGAACCTTCGTCAAAGAAGCGTGCATACACACTGTGAGCGGGAGAAATATCCGCAGCCTTTACTGTATGCACAGAGGTCACGGTATTGCCGTTTTCGTCCACGGAAGTTTCCTCCGTTTCTACGGTCTTTATGTTGTACCGTATTTCCTTTTCTATCTCGTCGCCCAAACGTTCCGCAACACGATTTCTGTATGCCTTGAATCCCTCGTCAACAGAGGTGTAAGCCGCTGCAAGAGCGATGTTTCTTTTTTTTAGAATATCATTGGAGCAAAGCAGGCTTCCTATGGACAACGCTCCCAACATAACCGACGGCGCATACAGCCTGATAAGCTTTGCCCCAGCCTGAGCGTATGTTATACAGAGATCCTTCTTAGCCCGTTCTTCACTGTACGGCTTTCCGAGAATATCTTTCCCTCCGAACTCGTGTATGCTGTCCAGCTTATCCTTTGTTTCGCTTAAAATATCATCGAGCTTTGTCGTGGCTCTGCAAGCCATAACGGCGGCTGTGACTGTTCCTATCACTCCCGCTGCGGCGAATATCTCGGGACTGTGTTTTTTTAAGGTGAACGTCACCTTGGCTATAATACTTCTGAAATTACTCATATTTCACATTCCTTTCTGTGTTTAGTCGATAGGCATTGCTTTTGGCAGACGGATCTCGTATCCGTCCATACCTCTCACGATCCTTGCGTCCCGAATATCGGTCCAGCCGTAATTTTCGGCTGTATAATCCGAGCTTACACCTATCAGATCGTAGAAATATGCGACCGTTACTATCCCGTAAGCGGCAATAGTTTCTCTGAGTCTGCAAAGTACGTCCTCTGCGTCTCCTCTGTTATCAAGGACTACATCTTCATAGTCGTAAACCGATTTATGCCTCGGACGGATCTTTTCATCATCACTTCTGCTGCGGTCATAATACCCGCCGTACGATACCTTGGACGCACCTGTGCCGCGTTTCCCTTTTTCGCCGAAAAACACCATTCCCGCGCCGTATGTTATGACCGAAAACAGCATATCCTTTATCTTCGGCAGTACAACATCGTTTATAATGTAGTCCTTGACATTATGCATATCCTCGGCAATGAATACGTCCGCAAATTTCTGTATGCCTTTCTTCCTTTTCATTTTAACCTCTCCCGAAACCACCTTTTTTATGGGACTGCCGGGAGTTACGTCAAGAGCCTTGCGCTGACTGCTCTTGTATCGGTTGGAATTTGGCTGATAATTATTCAAGCCTTAGCCTCCTTTCGTTGAGGTCAAAAAGAGAAAACGCCGTGTTATCGGCGTTCTCCCTTGTCTGACCCTTTATTTCAGTCGTCCTCTTCCTCGTCCCCGTCATCTTCAACGATGACATACGGTGCGTCAGCCGCTCTGACCGCTTCGTCCTTTGCCTTGTTTTTCCGCTTTCTAATATACAGATAAACTGCTCCGGCAACGGCGCATCCTATAATGCCCGTTATGCCCACAGCCTTCCATACATTAGATCTCTTTGCATTCACTTGACAGCAGGACTCCGCTATTTCCACAGCGGGTTCTATAACGTCCTCCATAATCTCTTCGTTCATAATGATCTGATTTTCCATAGTCATAAGACTCCTTTCAAAATATAATGGATCTCTCCGTAAAAGCGTTTGTAAAAAATGCGTTTTTACCCGCAGCCGAGAGCAAATCCGCTGCTGTAGCCGTATCTCGGTATAGTGGAATAATTTATCACTACGCAGGGACGTTCGTCATCGGTTATCTGCGATGAGAAGCGAATATCTATATACCCTTTGTCAATGTGCCATCCTATATCTGATCCTATAGGTATAGGCTTAAGACCTATCTCAATATAGAAATCGTTAAGGGATATAAACATCTCGTCCCTCATCTGTCTGTTAAGATCGTTCACCGCTCTTTTGATCTTTTCGATCTCAGATGTGAAATATCTTCCCGAGATCACATCGTAGCAAAGTGTTTCGCCGCTGCCTGTAAAGACGACCTCACGGCTGCCGACAGGCGCTTGCTCTATCCTGTCCTTTGCAACAGCGTCGCTTATGTCTTCGGCTTTCTTTTTGCCTATAAGCTGCTCCGCTTTTTCCCTGTATTCCTTAAGCGATGTTTCCGAAAGAGCATATACGGCGGCAAGGGCTGCGTTGCGTTTGTAGTTCACTGCACTTGCGCCGACGATGCATGCTGCGGAAACTACAGCCGTAACCGCTGAAGGAACATAGCAAAGTCCCGCTGATTTTATCATTTCGGCTGCCGTCAGCTTTTCCGTATTCTTTTCGCGTTTTTTCTCCTCAATGAGAGCAAGAGCCTTAGGTGTAGTCTTGACTGCCAGTATACCGGCAGTAAGCATTCCTGCGACCCCCATTCCCGTGAGTATCTCAGGACAGTGCTGTACAGCAAAATTCTTTATTCCCGACATTATGAGATAGATTTTTGACTTGTTCATTTTTTTAACTCCTTTTTCAAAATTTCAGCGTAAATAAAAAAGAGACCGAAATGTCCGGTCTCTCTATCTTTATTTACGGCTGCTGTATTCCTTTACCGCCTTTGCTACTTCCGATTTTATCGTATCGTTCATAACACGGTCGCTCGCCCAGTTAGCTATCAGCGTTGCCGCTGCGCCGATCACGCTTACGACCGTTCCTATGACTTTTACGGTTTCGGGTTTCATAGACTTCATACGTTTCACCGCCTTTCATAAAACAGCCTGTATATTTTGCGAAGTTCTCACAATAAAGCGTCTTCGGGCATCGGATCAATCACTGTTTCGATCATCCAGCACTCCAGACCGTCGTCCATTACCGTTTTTCCGTGGTTGAAGTCGATCCAGTAATAATCCATATCGTCGTTGACGTACCACCCGACTGTTTCACCGTAGTCGGTCTTGGGTATTCCGAGAAATTCATAGAGA
>JAMPAO010000138.1 GCA_023667165.1 Ruminococcus sp.
TTTATCAGAGCGCCTCCCCCTTCCCCCGTAGGTTGTCCCTTTGCATGGCTAACGTACAGCACTCATTTCCGAAGCTAATACATCCCGCCAAAAAACAAACAATGCTGCATAAAGAAAAAAGGAAAACCTTTTTCCAACCCCCATAACCCTATGTAATAACAAACCCTTTTCAAAGAAAAAAACTAAAAATCAAAATAAACCAACGCAGTGGCAAGCATAGCGGTGACCTGGAGAGGGATAGTGGAAAGGGAAAGAGTGTGTGCAGCTAAAGCTGCGAGGGCAAACCGTAGATTGTCCCTTTGCATGGCTAACGTGCAGCACTCATTTCCGAAGCTAATACAACCTGCCAAAAAACAAACTATAGCATAAGGGAGATAAAGTGCAAATTAAAGCAGTCAACCAATACAATCCGCCTCCTACCGGTCAATTCCCTTGCCCCGTTTCATTTCCGAGATATTCGTCGAAAAACCTTACCCGTTTCATAGCCGTGACCGTAACAGCGGCAATTGCCGTTCCCGCAGCGCTGGAAACGAAAAAGGGAAAAACAAATCCGAAAAGCGTCGCGGCAGTATTTTTCATTATAAAATAAGCCACGGGGAACGAAAGTATGCCGCCTATGACCGACGTGCCGAACAGTTCTCCGGCGTATGCCGCGGTAAGCCGCGCCGCCGGCGGCTTGTCCTTGAATACTATGTGGAACATAATCCCCGAAAGGAACGCCCCCGCCATCGACCCGGGAAACGCCATAGGCGATCCCAGTCCGAGGATATTCCGTATCAGGCTCGCGCAGAAAGCGATCCCCAGAGAATACCACGGACCCAGATACACTCCTCCGATAATGTTCACCAAATGCTGTACGGGACTGCATTTCGCTCCCAGAAACGGGAAAGAAAAAAGCGATCCCGCAGCAGCGGCGGCGGTCAGCATTGCAGCGGCGGCAAGTCTTGCGGTGTTTGTTCTTGTGTTGTTCATAGCTTTACTCTCCTTTTCCTTTATCGGGAGAGCGCTGCTTTGCACAGGGTATGCTCCGCCCGATAAACAGACGGTCGGCGATCGATTTCGCCCTCTCACCCCGAAACACGGGTTCCCTCGCAGAATTATCATCCTGCGGACGCTCCTCCGCAGGCGTATATATGGATCTGCCGACGGTGTTTTCACCTGCTGAAACAGACCGTATATCATATCAAAACGCGTTCACATAAACCGTGAGTACGTATTTTTGCCGTATTTTGCGTTAAAGATCCTTGAAATACCCGCGTATGCCTGCGGGATCTTTGCCTTGAATACGGCAAAATCACGCTCAAGATCCGCACGTCGGATTTATGTGAAACGCTCTTGGAGGAACTGAAATTTATTACGGCTTTTCGGTGCAAAATTCCACCTTTTTGCCCTCCAGTATCATGTTCGTGGTTCTGACAGCGCACATTTTTCCGCACATGGAGCAGGTGTGCCTGTCGGCGGGAGGAGTGCTTTCAAAATATGCGCGCGCCTTTTCCGGATCGGCTGCTATGGAGAACATTTCCTCCCAGTCCACCTTGTGACGGGCGGCAGCCATTTTATTGTCAAGATCTCTTGCGTGGGGAACGCCCTTTGCGATATCCGCGGCATGAGCCGCGATCTTTGAGGCTATGATCCCCTCCTTGACGTCGTTTTCATCGGGCAGCCTGAGATGCTCCGCAGGGGTCACATAGCACAGGAAATCGGCGCCGCTTGCCGCAGCTATCGCCCCGCCTATAGCGGAGGTGATGTGGTCGTAGCCTGGGAAAATATCCGTGACCAGAGGTCCGAGAACGTAAAAGGGCGCGCCGTGGCATATTCGCTTTTCCAGAGCCATGTTTGCGGCGATCTCGTTCATCGCCATATGCCCCGGACCCTCGATCATGACCTGAACGTCCTTTGCCCATGCTCTTTCAGTCAGCGCGCCCAGCTCTATAAGCTCGGCTATCTGACCGCCGTCGGTGCTGTCGTCAATGCAGCCGGGGCGCAGAGCGTCGCCGAGGCTTACGGTAACGTCGTATTCGCGGAGAATATCCAGAACGTCGTCGAAATATTCGTAAAACGGATTTTCATTTCCGGTCATTTCCATCCAGGCAAACAGCAGAGAGCCGCCCCTCGAAACAATGTTCATTTTACGTTTGTCGCGCTTGAACGCCTCCGCAGCGCGGCGGTTGATCCCCGCATGGATCGTCATAAAATCCACGCCTTCTTCGGCGTGCGCCCGAATGACCTTCAGAAAATCTTCGGCGGTTATCTCAAGCAGATCCTTTTCGAGATAGCCGATCGCGTCGTACATGGGCACGGTGCCGATCATCGCGGGGGACATTTCAATGAGCTGCTTTCTGAAGGTGTTGGTCTTTCCGTAATTGGACAGATCCATGATCGCCTCCGCGCCGAATTTCAGCGCCGTTCTCACCTTGTTCATCTCCGCGCCGTAATTGCGGCAGTCGCCCGAAATGCCGAGGTTGACGTTTATCTTTGTCCGCAGTCCCTTTCCGACTCCCTCGGGACTGAGAGAACGGTGGTTCACATTTGCGGGAATGACGATCTGACCTGCGGCGGCAAGCTCCCGTATTGTTTCGGGAGATGTGTATTCCTTTTTGGCAACGATTTCCATTTCCGGTGTGACCGTTCCTTTTTTTGCGGCTTCCATCTGGGTTTGATATTGTTTCATAAAAATATCCTTTCCGATGATATCAATATGATATCATTTTGATATCATATTATATCAAAACGATATCATATTATATGAATAAGTATAATAAAAAAGTCTGTATGCGCAGACATACAGACAAAAGCTTACGAAAAGCGTTTCCCTACGCCGGCATTACCCGAATCAGGTCAAAGGGTCGGAACTGTTTTGTACGCCTGTATCCGTTTCAGCGCTTTGCAATGGATCGTGAAGAAGCGCGGTTTACGGCTGCTTCCGCTCAGACCTTGTGCGGGCATTTTCGGATATGGGGTACCGGTTCCCTCTCAGCCGCCTTCAGCAGCTCCCCGATAAAAATATTCGATCTGAGGCAATACCGCGCAAAGAGCGGCTAACGCCTTTGTGCGGTATTGCCTTATTAAATAGTAGCACTTTTTTTTCCGTTTGTCAATATCTTTTTTTCAAAAATTCACGGCGATATAATTTAAAACGGCGCAGCGCGCCCTCTGCTTGCTGAAAGCTGAGCTTTGAGTGACGGCAATGCGGGGAAAAGCTGAGAGAGCTTGCGGATAATTTGATACCGACACAATAAAAGCCGGTCTGTATGAATACAGACCGGACAATTTTTATTTATGCGTTATTTTTTTCCGATACGCAATTGCTGCGAGAAAAGCGGCGGTCGCTGCTATTCCGCAAAAAATATATGCCTTACCGTTAATGCCGGCGCTGTCTTCATTTAAGATCGTACCCGCGCCTGATGAAACGTCGTCAATATAGGAAAAATCATCGATCACGGCAACATAATCGGAAGCGTGAGTGAACACAAATTTTGCGCTGCCGCCCTCAATTTGCGAGGCGTTCACAAATTCAAATCCGCCATTATTGCAATAATAAAGATTTGCGAGCTTGCCGTTATATTTTTTCCCGAAAGGCACGTTCAAAATCCCCGTAAATCCGAAATCGCCGTTATGCTTTAAGGTGAACTGCACGGTTTTTTTATCCCCCGCAAGCTCCTTGACTTTATTTGCCGAAACGGCTTTTCTGTTCAGTCTGATCCCCAGATCGACGGTTTTGGCTTTTGCAATATCCTTGCCGTTTATCGTCCAGTATGCGCCGCCGTTCAGCTTGAACACTACCGTTATATCCCTGCCGCGCATTGCTTCAAAAACGCTTTTGTCCACACTGCCTGCGCCGCCAAGGGTAATTTCCGTTACGCTTCCGTCCGCTGCGGCATTTATTGTATCGATCATTTTTTGTACCGCATTTTCCCGAGAGGTCACCGCCGCTGTTTGATAATTTGACGGTATATTCGGAGACGCGGTAACGGGCTCTGTAGCTGTCGGCTCGGTAACAGGCGGTTCCGTAACCGTTGGGTTTGTTTCCGTCGGTTCCGTCACGGGCGGTTCCGTAGCCGTCGGGTTTGTTTCCGTCGGTTCCGTCACGGGCGGTTCCGTAGCCGTGGGATCTGTTTCCGTCGGCTCGGTCACCGTGGGAGCAGTTTCCGTCGGTTCGGTAACGTCAAGTTTAGGGATACTTTCTGTTTTTTCGTATGAACAAACCGTGCAAACGTAGGTTTTTACGCCCTCCGCTGTTTCGGTCGGCTCTTTTGTGACCGTACCGTCATTCCAAGCGTGTGCGGCTTTGTCGGATATTTCTTCGGTATGCCCGCAGGAAGCGGCGTGCCAATGATTTGTTTCGTCTTTAGACCAGTTTTCGGAAAAGCTATGACCCGTTGCCGAATTTTCGGCAGTTCTCGTGTCGGTTTCATCGCAGTTATCGCATTTGGCTGTTTCCGTGCCGTTTTCGGTGCAGGCTGCGTTGCCGTCGGAGATATAATTTGTGTAGCTATGTCCCAAAGGTTCGCCGTACTCGCCGCAAATGGCGCAAACCGCCTTTTGGGTACAGCTTGCCGCCTTTTCGACGACGTGGGTATGTCCCGTTTCGGAAACGTATTGGCGGTAATTTTCGTCAACCTCCGCCACGGGTACGCCGCATACCGTATCGGGGACAGCCGTTTCGGTCATATCATCGCCGAGGGAAATTTTGTCAATCACAACCTTGCCGCCGTTTACCGAATATTCAATCGTCGCCGCAGAGGGGGTAAATGAGCCGCAGCCCAAACCGCTTGGGTATATCAATTGCTTAAGACTTATGCACCCCGAAAACGCACGACTTCCAACCGTCTGAACGCTGTTAGGTATTTCGATCGACGTAAGAGCGTAGCAATCAGAGAACGCATATTTGCCTACGGTTTCAACGCCGTTGGGTATCTCAATTGCCGCAAGAGCGAAACACGAGCGGAAAGCATTGTCGCCTATGGTTTTAAGGCTGTCGGGCATAGATACAGCCGTAAGGCTTACGCAGTCTTGAAACGCACGTTCGCCTATACTTTCCAAACCCTCGGGCAAAGTGATTTCTTTTAAATCTGTTCCCACAAAGCTCACATCGCCTATCTTTTTAAGGGTTGAGGGCAGTGAAACGCGTTCAAGTCCGCAAAAAGCACCAAACGCATAGTCCCCAACAGAGGTAACGCCCTCGGCTATAAATACCTCTTTAATGTGTCTATTGACTTTTTCGCCGTATTCATTGTCTTCTGCTTGCACCAAAAACGGTCTGTCGTTGTAGTCGGACTCTGTATAATCCGTCATAGCACCCGCGCCGTCTATTAAAAGAAAATCGTAAAAGCCGTCGCCGTCGGTATCGCTTAAGGTGTATTCAGCTTTATCGCCGCAAAAGTCTGTCTTGTCGGCGGCGGGTTCGGCGAAAACCGCAGGGATATCAAACAGTGAAAACAGCATTATTCCCGCCGTCAGAAATGAAGTTATTTTTTTAACCGCAGTCATTTCAATACCCCCTTAAAATTAAAAAACGCTCCCGACTGCCGCGAATTTCCCGCTTCAGCCAAGAACGTATCATAAACATATAGAAGGGTATAATTATCCCTGTCTGTCTGTCTGTCTGTCTGTCTGTCTGTCTGTCTGTCTGTCTGTCTGTC
>JAMPAO010000139.1 GCA_023667165.1 Ruminococcus sp.
CTGTTTTACTTCAAAGGAAAAAACTGGCGCAGATGGTTTCACGATAATATGCAGTACCGCCGCCTGAGGAAATCCGAGCTTTATCTGTTGTGGGCGGTGGGTATACCCATGCTTATATTCTCTAACCAAACGGCTGCACAGATCGAAGCGGCAAGCGGCAGCGCAGGGACGGAGAGCAGCGGACTGGCGTTCTTTATAGGAATAGCCGCGATCTCGGCGTTTGTAATGACGATAACTATAATTGTGCTTATAATGCAGGGCAACAAGCGTTCTTTTTATTACGAGCAGGTATCGCATATGCAGTCGGGAATGATAGCATTTATGGCGGAGGTCGTTGAAAGCCGCGACGACAACACAGGCGGACATATAAAACGCACCGCGGAGTATGTGAAATGTATAGCTAAAGAGATGAAGCGGCGCGGCGCATATGCCGGCATTCTTACGGAGCAGTATCTTAACAATATGGCAGTAGCCGCTCCTCTTCACGATATAGGCAAGATCCATATACCCGACGCGGTACTCAATAAAGCCGGAAAACTGACAGACGAGGAATTTGCGGTGATGAAAACGCACACTACGGAGGGCGAAAAGCTGCTAATACACGCAAAGGAAGAGCTGGGCGAATCGGATTATCTGAATACGGCGATAGAAATGGCGGCGTATCACCACGAGTGGTGGAACGGCAAGGGTTATCCCTATGGGATAAGCGGAGAGGATATTCCGCTGTGCGCAAGAATAATGGCAGTGGCGGACGTTTACGACGCTTTAACATCCAAGCGCTGTTACAAGAGCGCCATGCCGGTCGAAAAAGCCTGTGCAATAATCCGCGAGGAATCAGGCACACACTTTGATCCGGAGGTAACGGCAGCTTTTTTTGACTCCGATATCATAAAATCTTCCGAACAGCAATAACTATGTTCAAACGGCAAAAATAAATATGAATACGTTTAGTCCTCAAATTTAAGAAAACGGATAACTTAACTGCCGAGCTTAACGGTGCGGCAGTTTTTCAATTGCAAAAAATAAGGCAATACCGCACGGCGGTATTGCCTTAAATCCCTTTATACAGTCGTATCCCCGCGCCTTACGGCGTTGAAATTTTCGAAACGCTTCCGGTCGTCAGCTTTTATCCCGTCTTATTTCTTATTTCGGACAGCGCCCATTATCCTCTTTAATGCGGGAAACAGCACTCCCGCAGCCGCAAAGATCACCCAAGTAATGTGCCAATCACCCGAAACAAAGCTTATGATAAGATATATCGCCGTTGCCGTCAGCCAGTAAGCGGAAACTGCCGCTTTAAGGGTCTTGTCCCTTTTCCTTGACCGCGCAAAATTCCCCTCCTCAAGGAGCATATTGAAACCGTCCAAAATAAGTCCCGTTCTTACCAGCAGAAACACCCCCGCAGCTTCAAATATCAGCAGGACGCCGACGCAAAAAGCAATTATCAAATCGTTTTCTTCTTTGGCAGCCGGCAGGAACAGCACCGCAGTTCCCATTATACACAGTATCACTCCGGCTATCAAGTCCCGGGTGTGGGAACTGTTATATCCGTTCCTGCGTTCCTTTACCATTCCCGAAACGCCGTAAGCCGTTTCAATGTCTTTTTCATCAAGAAATCCGTATTTTTCCATTTTTCTGCTGTTGGAAATAAATATCCCCACAGCGGCAGCCACAAGCAGCAGCAATACGATCATGCCTATGCTGACCCCTATTGTTTCCGACCTTACGCCGAAGTTGAACAGGCACACGGGAGAAATTATGCACATCGCCACTCCAAGGGCGTATCTGACAGCCGCTTTTTCATTTTCTGCCAGGAAACCGTTAGCCTCCTCCATGGAAACGATCACGGTTCTGCTTTCGGCGTTACCCTCTTTGATATCCTCCCCGAACTCCTCCTCGGATATCTCGTCTTTCAAAAGGTAATCTGTAGTTACCCCGAACAGTTCCCCCATTTTAAGTATCTTCTGAAGATCGGGAACGGACTGCGCTCCCTCCCATTTTGACACAGACTGCCTGCTTACCTCCAGCCTTTCCGCCAGTTCCTCCTGCGACCAGCCGTTCTTTTTCCTTTGCAAAATTATCTTGTCCGCCAGAATCATATAGATCAACCCTTTTATTTTGATTTTCGGATGTCCTCCGAATGATCAAATTATATCACAAGTCTGCGGTTGCAGGCAATAAAGCCGGCTTGTCAATTTGTCAGTCCGCAGTTGCAAATAACGAAAAATCAAGGCTTTAAGCATTACACCCTCCGCGTAAAGGCGCAGAAACTCCTGTACCGTAAATTGTTACATATTCTCCACCGTTTCGATGCCCAACACGTCCAAGTGCTTTATAAGCACCTTTCTTGTGAGCAGGGCAAGGGCAAGCCAGCTTGATTTTTTATCCCCGTCAAGCTCGTTTATAATGTGATTTTCGTGATAGAACGATGAAAACAGCACCGCCGTTTTATATGCGTTCTCACAGATATAATTGGGCGCTCTCTCGCCGAGCGCTCGGGCAAAGACCTCTCCCGACATTATAATGCTCAGATAAAGTTCTCTTTCCGAGCTTGAATATATCCCTTTAAGCTCGGCAGGGTGATCCCCCGCCTTTTTCATTATGGAGTTTATCCTTGAAACGGTGTACAGCAGATATATTCCGGTTTTTCCCTCTGCGGACATAAACTTGTCCATATCGAAAATATAATCCTTAACGCGGTGGTTTATCAGGTCGCCGAACTTTATTGCAGCCATTCCCAGCTTTCTTGCATGGCTCTCCCTGTCCTTTTCTTCCACAAGAGCGGAATTTTGCAGGCGTTCCAATGAACCCTCCGTAACCGTGCTTATCAAATCGGAAAGCCTCATTACTCCCCCGTCCCTGGTTTTATAAGGCTTGCCGTCCTTGCCGTTCATAGTGCCGAAACCCAGAAACTCAAGACCCGTATCTTCGGGTACAAGTCCCGCTTTTTTGGCGCATCGGAAAACCTGCGTAAAATGCAGCTCCTGCCTGTTGTCCACCACGTACCATATCTTGGCAGGGTGAAAGTCCTTTTCCCTCTGTATTATCGTCGCAAGGTCGGTAGTGGCGTAAATGCTCGAATTATCCGACTTTCTGACAATGATCGGGGGCATGGGAGCCTTGTCTTCCTCCATTGCCACATCTACCACCAATGCGCCGTCGCTTTCATAGGACAGACCCTTATCCTCCAGCGTTTTCATAAGCTCCGGAATATATTTATCCGCGTCGCTTTCACCGTACCAATAATCAAAATCCACACCCAGCTTTGAATAGTTGTCCCTAAGGTCAGCCACAGAAGCCGAAAGTATCTCCTTCCAAAGGGCAATATAGCCTGCTCTCCCCTTTTGCAGCTCATAGGTAGCGGTGTGAGCTTTTTCCGCAAACATCTTGTCCTCCTTGCTCTTTATGCTTGCGGCGGGATATATCTCGCAAAGCTGCTCCGCAGTAAGGCTTTCAACGCTGTCATTTTCGGGATCGAAATCCTCCGCAAAGCACCGTCTTTCGGGATAACGCTCCCTAAGCTCGGCGATGACCAGACCTATCTGCAGTCCCCAGTCGCCTAAATGTATATCACCGTAAACCCTGTGACCGCAAGTACGGGCAAGCCGCTTCAGCGATTCCCCTATTATTGCGGACCGAAGATGTCCCACATGAAGAGGCTTTGCAACATTGGGTCCGCCGTAGTCGATAATGATAGTTTCGGGACTGTCCGTTTGGGGAACGCCGCAGAAGCTGTCGGAATTTACTTTTCCCGCCGCGCCGAGCAGATACTCATCGGTGAGAGTGAGGTTAAGAAATCCGGGATTTACCGCTTCCGCCTTGGCAAATATATCATTTTCCGAAAGGACAGCCGCCACTTCTCCCGCTATAGCCATAGGCGCTTCCCTGAACTGCTTGGCTCCCGCAAACGCGCCGTTGCACTGGAACTGGCACAGGTCAATGCGGTCGGACGCGGTAACAATACCGAGCTTAGGATCGTAGCCGCATTTTTCAAAGGCAGCGGCGGTAATGTCCGTTAATATTTTTGTAATAAGTTCCATAATATTCATTCCTTTAGCATTTATAATAATTTATTTTAGCATATTTTTCGGCATATGTCAATTGGGCAAGGATGAATTTTCACGGCAACAGCATTTACTTTTTCATTGCCAAAGAAGAAGGATCAAAAAGGATATCAAGAAAAAGAGTCGATTCAAGAGCAGCACGGAACATCAGCCGCTTTTTACCGATACGTTTATACTGAGCCTACGAAACAAGATCAAGTTCGGTTTTACGCAGAATATTGAGAACTAACAGGGAGTTGTCCTTTCTTGTTTTCGAAGCGTCCTCGCGAAAAATCACATCAAGACACCAATGAAGCTGATTTTCAATCGACCGATGTTTTCTGACCGAATAGGAAAATTCATCAAGATCGGTGAGCAAAGTTATGAAATATCTTGTAAATTCATGTGTTTCGCCGTTTTTTGTTATAGTTGACCTCGCCTAGCCAAGTGCATTTAAGCCTTTCCGATCATTTTTCTGCTCCGGCCAAGACAAATCTGTCAAAAAGCCGATACTCCCTTTTTTCTATCCTGCCATGCCCCTTGTTAAGCGTTGTTTTTGAAGGTATATCAGCGGAAAATTCATTGAAGTAATCCTCTGCATCTTTGTACAATGCAGGTTGGTTGAGTTTCAAGCCTATTTTATAATCAGCCTTTTTCTCGATTATCTTTTCGAAAATTTTCTTTTGGCAGCTCATTGCATCGGCTGTCACTATGTTTTCCTTAACATCGATCAAATCAAGCAGTTCGGGAACTGCGGTTATCTAATTTGTTTTTTCTTCAACCGCCAACTCTCCTAATACAAATCCCCATTAGAATTATGGTAAAAGGAAACTGCCGCAAAAACTTGCATATATGGTTTTTGCGGCGGGAGATTCCCATAATTCAATGAAGGTTTGTATAAGGTCATCTGATTTTCGGCAACAAATGCGCTGACAACGTGATAAGCTTTATGCTTATCGTTTCCACTGCCGCATATTGTTTTTCCGTCTATTGCAACTGTTCCTCGCTTTGTTCTTTCTGCCAATACCCGATTTGTCAGGCATAACGAAAGTTCAGACGAGTCAAGTTTTTCAAAACTCGTCTGAATGTATCACTGTCGGGTATACCGTTCGGAAGTTCAAGAAATTTCGCAAGATACTCACGGCGACTTCTGACGAATGCATCCATATCGGCAAAATCTTCCCATCCCACATATTACGGTACACAGTCCTATGATTATTATATCTTCAAGCTTATGGCGGATATTTCCGTATCCGGTTCTCCTCGGTTCGTTGATATTTTTTATTCCTTTTGGTACAATATAATCAAAGCTTGCAGCCGGTA
>JAMPAO010000013.1 GCA_023667165.1 Ruminococcus sp.
TGCCTGACAACAAAATTGCTGCGTCATTCGGCACTTCTCCGGTTTCCGAGGAGGTTTGTTGAATATAAAAAGTATAATATAATTATACACAGTTTTGTTCCCTTTTGCAAGGGAATTTTTGATATTTCCCGAATAAATGTATATTTTTTTCACGTCTGCTTATAATAGCTTATGCAGCGGAGGGCGGATTATCAAAAAATAACGAAAAAAAAGCCCTCCCGAAGAAAGGAAGATATACTATGTATAATCAGAATGATAACAAAAACCAGCAGAACGATCAGAACAGCAGAAGCAGCTCCGACAGCAAGCAGCAGAACGGCAAGCAGAGCAAGCAGGACAGCCGTCAGAACGGTCAGAACAGCCAGAACAGCAAGCAGAGCTTCTGACGTATTCTCTCTTGCGGATACGCTGCCGACGGCTTTTTTCGGCAGCGTATCCTTATTTTTTGGAAAATTCACTAATTTTTTCGGGATTTATTGTTATGGATTTTTGTACATACCGTCTTGACAAAATAACGGCGGTATGATATAATGAGTATGGACAGCGGCGGCTGTTTTTTTGCCCCGCTTTAAATATTATTGAATTCGGAGGGAGTATACAATGAAGATAAAAAAGAGATATTATGTTGCTTGTGTGTTTTTCTGTATTCTGGCGCTTGCACTCAGCGTGGGAATGTTCTATTTTGAAATGGGTCTTGCACGGTATTCGAAGCTCAACAAGGTCGTAAGGGAAAACTGGATAGAAACGTCCGCCAGCGATCCGGAGCTTAGGATAAATACCGACCTTTTCATCACAAAGGTCTATAAGGACGGGGAAAATTCCTCCGATATCAGTACCTTTGATTATATCGGAAAGCAGAATATCGTTACGGGAAAATACGTCGCTTACGGCAAGGACGTTTACGGCGACAATATCATCATCAATCAGGACGTGAAAATGGGCGACAGAGTCACCGTTTTCTATAAGCCGGACGACCCCACAACGGTGTACTGCGAAACAAATTACAATATCTACATAATCTGCATCGCGGCGGTGGTAGTGCTGGATATCGTGTTCATCATTCTCAGCCGTCTGATCAACCAGTCGCTTAAGGACAATACCTTCAGCGACGCGGCGGTCACTATTATGGATATCCCCATAGTCGTATTTGTGGCGGCGGTGATCCTTGCGTTCTTTGCGGGAATGCTTATCGGAAATATCCAGGTCGGAGCCGAGTATTCCAATATCAGCCAGGGTCTTGCGGAGATGTACGCAAATCACGAGCTTGTTTACTGATTCCAAAAAATCATATCGGTCCCGTATCGGTCAAGCCGGTACGGGATTTCTTTGCAAACGGTCGTTTTAACGGCACGAACGGTATTGAAAGGCAGGAAATAACGGAGTAAAATAGATTTTAAGGAACGGTAAATCATCTCAAAACGAAGGTGAGCGGCAAAAAAATGCCGAACCGCAGATCCGGTATCTGTTGTTTCCCGACTTTGAAACGAAAGGGAGCGCGTGACTGTGCTTTACAGAGTAGGCATATTGGACGACGAGTTAGCTCAGATCAAGATAATAGACGATCATCTGACCAAGTTTTCCGTTAAGACCGATACGGAATTCCGTACGGAGCGTTTTACAAGTCCCAAAGCTCTTCTTAAAAAATATTATAATGAAAGCTCGCCCTTCGATATCCTTTTTCTGGATATGGAAATGCCGGAATGCAGCGGTATCGAAACGGCAAAGAGGATACGCGCCATTCCCGACAGGAACGTGCTTATAGCCTTTGTGACGAGCTATCCCGAATATATGCAGGACAGCTTCGACGTACAGGCGTCCCAGTATCTGACAAAGCCCCTTTCCTATGAGGTTTTCGAGGAAAAGCTGAAGAAAATGCTGCTGTATATGGGCGAGCTGGAAACCAACATCACCGTTATATCGGGCAAAAGCGGAGAGCTGATACTTCATCTTGACGATATAGTGTGTATCGAGGCGGACAAAAGGTCGGGACTTATCATCACGCTGCGCAGTAACGAGGAAATAAACGTAAAGGGAAAGCTGAGCGATTTTGAAAAACGGCTTGCGGACAAGTATTTCATAAGCATACACCGTTCCTGCCTTGCCAATATGCGGTATATCAGAAAATTCAGCAGCGATTCTCTGGAATTTTCCGTCGGAAAGACCGCCCCCGTCAGCCGCCGCAGGATAGGGGAGATAAAAGAGGCTTTCTCGAAATATATGGTGATGAGGTACAAAAGATGACGAACGGAACGTTTATGACGGTGTGGGGACTTCTGTCCAATATTTTCGATATGCTGGTGACAATGATGTTTTTCGGATCCTGTATGGGCAAGGAAAATATCAGATTTTCCAAGAGGACGCATTATATCCTGACCTTTGTTATTTACTTTGCCTATGTATATGTAAACAATTTAGGCACGTATTTGAATAATGCGCCTGCGGCAAATGCGGCGGTGTCGGCTGCGGTGTTCCTTCTGATCTCTCTGCTTTACAGGGCAAAATGGCTTCTGCGTTTCTTTGCGGTGCTGTCCTATCTTTTTTTCTGCATGATGTCGGAGGTGATATGCTACGGTCTGCTGGAGGGTTGGGCAAGCGATATGAGCGAATATGAGATACTGACAGCCGGCGCCAATATATCAACGGTGCTGGTATTTTTCATTGCCCTGACTGTTTCCGTTATAATCAAGGGAAACAGAGGCAGGCTGAGTATAAAGGACTGCCTTTCTTTCAGCATAACTCCCGTTATCAGTATAATCACACTGGTAATGATATCTATAGAGGACGGCGTTCCCCGGGTCAGCCTGACGGTATGCATTGCGGCGGTCGGACTGGCGGTGATCAATCTGATAATATTTTTCCTGCTGGAAAGCGTTACGGAGGCGGCGGAAATACGTGAAAGACAGGGCAGAATGGAGCAGCAGTTCGAGTTTCAGGAAAGAAAATACGAACAGGCGTCCCTGTCCTTTAAGAGTATCAGCGGCGTTATCCATGACACCAACAAGCACCTTATATATTTAAGGGAATGTCTGGACAAGGGAGAATATGAGGAGGCAAAAAGGTACATCGACAAGGCGGGAGAGAGGCTCGAAAGCTCCTACAAGCGCATTAATACGGGATATCTGCCCGTCGACGCTCTGGTGAGCAGCGCACTGAACGCCGCAGAAGCGGAGGGGATCGTTTTCAAAAGCGACATCAAGATAGAAAAGGAGCGGATAACGGCGGAACGGTACGACCTGTGCGTAGCTTTGGGAAATCTTCTCGACAACGCCGTCGAAGCCTGCCGCAGGGTGACAGATCTTCAAGGGAGGTATATCAGCCTTTCCGTAGTTACCGCCGACAGCTCCCTTGTGATAAACATAGAAAACTCATCGCCCCGAAAGGACGGAGAGGACTTCAAAACGGACAAGACCGACAGGCGGCTCCACGGCTACGGTCTGGGCAACGTAAACGCCATAGCGGAAAAATACGGTGGGGTATTCACCATAGAGCGCAGAGCCGTATCCTGCGAGGCTACGCTTATACTTCCCGGCTTATCGGAGGCAAGGGATAAGATGTGATCTCTGCCGCTTTCCTTCATAAACGGCTGACGTTCCTGCACGGTGCTGCCGTAAAGTCCGTCCCTTATTTAAATCTTGCATAATAAAAAGTTATGCTTGACTAACATATGATGTATATGCTATAATATATTTAAGTTAGCATAAGACAACTGAAATGAGGTGATCCGATGAGCGTAGTGGTAATAGGAGGCAACGACTGCATGGCGGCGCGGTATAAGGATATTTGCAGGTCGTATAAGTGCAAGGCAAAGGTTTTTACCCAAATGCCCTCCGATTTTGAAAATAAGCTGGGATATCCCGATCTTATGGTGGTATTCACAAATACCTGCTCCCATAAAATGGTCAACAGCGTAAACAGGAGATCGCAAAAGCTCGATATTCCCGTTGCGAGAATACACAGTGCAAGCGCAAGCGCGCTGAAAAGCGTTCTTGAGCGGTACTGCGTATGACGTTCTTTCTTTTTTGCCATCAAGTTAGCGTATGACAACTCAAATGCGGTCTTTACGCCGTATGACGCGGAAGCTTCAAGCTGTGCGGCTGCCGGAAGGTCTACGGCAGCGAGGAAAACGCAAAACGCGCCTTTGAAAATTACAGAAGATGCAGAAAATTTCTGTGCGGCAGATTAGCCGAAAACCCCGATATATTTCGGGCGCTGAAAATATCTTGAAAAAGGAGGCTGTGCTGTGAAAAGATCGAATACAAGGGATATTTTGGCAGCCATGCTGTGTATCGCCGTTTATATCCTGCTGCTGTTCGTCTGTGAGCTTGCAGGCTATATCAGTCCGGTATTATGGGTGGGAGCGCCGGTCGTTTCCGCTTTTCTCGGCGCGTTCCCCATGGCGTATTTAATGACAAGGACGGGCAAGCCGTTTATCGCTTTGGGAACCGCCCTGCTCTGGACGCTGCTTATATTTGCGTCCGGCGAATCCGGCGATCCCGCCGCCGTTATATTTCCGGCCGTTTCGGGAATAGCGGCGGAGGCGGTACGCAAAGCGGCGGGGTACGGCACGCCGAAGGGAACACGTTTGAGCTGCTCTTTATTATCGCTTATCGCATTTGCGCCGATCATCACCCTTTGGACCGATACGGAAACATATCTTTCCGCGGCTGCCGAGGAAATGGGCGGCGAAGAGTACAGCGAAGTCCTGCGTTCGTGCTCCGGCGGGGGCGCGCTGGCTCTGATAATTGTTTTAACGCTTGCCGCGGGTTATGCCGGCGCGTTTGCCGCCGAAAAGATCGGGACGAAAAAGCGGACGCGGTAGATCAGCCGAAAACCCCGATATATTCGGGTTTTGGAAATATATTAGACTTCCTCGGAAACCGGAGAAGCGCCGAATGACGCAGCAATTTTGTTGTCGGGCAAAGTACGTTTTCCGCAGAAATACTTGGTGTATTACAAGGAAAACGGACAAAGCATGACAACAAAAGGGCAAGTCAGGCGGTGCTTCGGAAGTTTCCGAGGAGGTTCATTATTTTACGGCAAAACGGTAAATTATCCCGAACAGGACGAAAACGGAGGGGCGCGGGCGTCTTGCTTCCCGCCTCTTCATACCGGACTGCGGGGTCGATTTTATGCTTTGCTATGTTTTGGAGGAATTTATTATGAAAACAGCAGTTATTTTTTGGAGCGGAACGGGCAATACCGAGGCTATGGCTCAGGCCGTGGCGGAGGGCGCGGGAGCCGATATATTCGCCGTTTCCGATTTTTCGGGCGATATAAGCGATTACGGCGCCGTTGCCTTCGGCTGCCCCGCCATGGGCGCGGAGGTGCTGGAGGAGGATGAGTTTGAACCGTTTTTCGCTGCCGCAGAGGATAAGCTCAACGGAATGAGGGTCGCTCTTTTCGGCTCATACGGCTGGGGTGACGGCGAATGGATGAGAAGCTGGGAGGACAGGGTGAAGTCCGACGGAGCCGTTCTTGTGGGCGGCGAAGGAGTTATAGCCAACGAAGCGCCCTCCGGCGACGATCTCGAGAGATGCAGGGAGCTTGGAGCCATGCTTGCGGAATAACGCCTGGGACTGTCCGAAAGAAAATACGGTAATTGTGCATATTCACCGCAAAGTTACACAAAGCTAACTTACAAATATGTACACATTAAACGAAAATGGATAATGTTAATAAAACCTCTTGACATTCCGAGGGAAAAGGAGTAATATTATATTAAGGTTAGCTGAAACTAACGTGGAACGCCGTGCCGTTAGTACGCGCTAATATTACAGCAAGGCGACAGACCGCCAAAAAGCGGGCGGAAGAGGCAGGCGGGTGTTATCCGGTCTTTCTCTGCTTACCGTGCCTTGCTTTAATAAAAGGAGTGGGTTTATGATGCCGCTTACGCTTGCGGACGCAGGAGAGGAAAATATAATTAAAAAGGTGGGAGGAAATCCCGATACAAGAAAATTTCTTGAAAATCTGGGCTTCGTGGCAGGCTCGGCGGTAACGGTCATCAGCGAGATAAGCGGTAACGTTATCGTAAACGTCAAGGATTCAAGGGTAGCCGTTTCAAAGGAAATGGCGCAGAAAATTATGGTTTGAGGAGTTGATCTGATTTATGTCCACATTGAAGAACGCGTCTGTCGGTCAGACTGTCACCGTTAAAAAGCTTTGCGGCGAGGGCGCCGTGAAGCGCAGGATAATGGACATGGGCATCACAAAGGGTACGGAAATATACGTCCGCAAGGTCGCGCCCCTGGGAGATCCCATTGAAGTAACGGTCAGAGGCTATGAGCTTTCCTTGAGAAAGGCTGACGCCGAAATGATCGAGGTAGGCTGATATTTTTATTTTACATATCGGTTAGTTTTTGCTAATATGATTGCATTACCCTAACTTACAGAAAGGAAAATTGCTGAAATGGAAATACGAATCGCGCTTGCGGGTAATCCCAACGCAGGCAAAACCACGCTGTTCAATGCGCTGACCGGTTCAAACCAGTTTGTGGGAAACTGGCCGGGCGTAACGGTGGAGAAAAAAGAAGGCAGGCTGAAAGGTCACAAGGATGTGATAATCACCGACCTGCCCGGGATCTACTCTCTTTCTCCCTATACTCTCGAGGAGGTCGTAGCCAGAAATTATCTTATAGGCGAACGCCCCGACGCTATCCTTAATATAATCGACGGCACCAACCTTGAAAGAAATCTTTATCTTACAACGCAGCTTGTGGAGCTTGGCATTCCCGTTGTCTGCGCCGTGAATATGATGGACGTTGTGGAGAAGAACGGCGACAGGATCAATACCGAGCAGTTGGCGTCCGAGCTCGGCTGCAAGGTGACGGAGATATCCGCTCTCAAGGGTACGGGAATAAACGAGGCTGCCGCGCTGGCTGTGGAGGCTGCGAAGTCGGGCGAAAAGACCGTTCCCAGGCATGAGTTCTGCGGCTGCGTGGAGCACGCCGTGGCTCATATCGAGGAAGCCGTTCTTCACGATATCCCCGAGGAGCAGCAGCGCTGGTATGCAATAAAAATATTCGAACGGGACGAAAAGGTCCTCGAAATGCTGAAGCTCCCTCCCGAAAAGAAAGCGCATATCGAATCGGATATCGCCGCCGCCGAAAAGGAGATGGACGACGACAGCGAAAGCATTATCACCAACGAGCGTTACATCTACATAGCGGGAGTTATCAAGGGCTGCCTTAAGAAGAAAAACAGGGGCATGACCGTTTCGGACAAGATCGACAGGATCGTTACCAACCGTATCCTTGCCCTGCCTATTTTCGCGGCTGTAATGGTCATAGTTTATTATGTTTCCGTAACAAGCGTGGGAACTATCCTCACAGACTGGGCGAACGACGGTCTTTTCGGCGACGGCTGGCATTTGTTCGGCATAGGCACAGCCGAGTACGAGGAAGCGCAGGATGATTTCGCCGCCGAAAATATCTTTACCGACGATGTTGCGGCAACGGTGCAAGCCGCAGTGGATGCGGGCGTCATAGGCGCGGAGGACGTTCTCGGCGCAATAGAGGACGGCAGCTTCGGAGATTTCGACGAGGCTTACGGCTCATACGGAGATGAGCTTGCCGAGCAGGGCTTCGATATTTCCGAAACGGTGGACGCAGGCACGGAGGCAATGGAAGAGGCTCTCGATCCCGCCGATTACGGAGTATGGATCGTGGGAGTTCCCGTTGTCGTTGAGGCGGGACTTGAAAAAATAGGCTGCGCCGAGTGGCTCTCAAGCCTTATTCTTGACGGAATAATCGGAGGAGTGGGCGCTGTGCTGGGTTTTGTGCCCCAGATGCTGGTGCTGTTTATCTTCCTTGCGTTTTTGGAATCATGCGGATATATGGCGAGGATCGCCTTTGTAATGGACAGGATATTCCGCCGCTTCGGACTTTCGGGCAAATCCTTTATCCCCATGCTCATCGGCACCGGCTGCGGCGTACCGGGCATCATGGCGAGCCGTACCATCGAAAACGAGCGCGACAGGCGCATGACTATAATGACGACTACCTTTATCCCCTGCGGAGCAAAGCTGCCCATAATCGCTCTTATAACGGCGGCTCTCTTCGGCGGAGCATGGTGGGTGGCTCCCTCGGCTTACTTTATGGGAATAGCCGCAATAATCGTTTCCGGAATAATGCTTAAGAAAACGAAGATGTTCGCGGGCGATCCCGCACCCTTTGTAATGGAGCTTCCCGCATATCATATGCCCACCTTCGGCAATGTAATGCGTTCCATGTGGGAGAGAGGCTGGAGCTTTATCAAAAAGGCGGGTACCATCATCCTGCTTTCGTCGGTGATCATCTGGGCGGGCAGCTCGTTCGGCTGGACAGAGGGCGCGTTCGGCTTCAGCACGGAGCTTGAGCTTGCAGACTCGGTTCTCGGAAAAATAGGCAGCGCGGTATGCTGGATATTTGCACCCTTGGGATTCGGCGATCCCACGGCTGCGGTCGCCACGATCATGGGTCTTGTTGCAAAGGAAGAGGTCGTCGGAGTGTTCGGCGTGCTGGATTTCGTTGCAATGACTCCTCTTGCGGGTTACAGCTTCCTCGCGTTCAATCTTCTCTGCGCGCCCTGCTTCGCGGCAATGGGAGCTATCAAGCGTGAGATGAACAGCGGAAAATGGACGGCGTTCGCTATCGGCTATCAGTGCCTGTTTGCATATGCGGTCTCTCTTATGATCTATCAGTTCGGACTGCTTTTCACAGGCGCGGTCAATGTTATCGGACTTATCTTTGCGGTCGCGGCGCTCGGATTTATGATCTATATGCTCGCAAGACCGTATAAGGAAAGCACCAAGCTTACAAGAAACGTTCGGGTCAAAAACTGATTTGCGGTCTGCCGGAGGACGGATATATCAGACGTCCTCCGAGCAGCACAGCGGAGGGAAATTTTATGGGAACAGTGATCGTCGGTCTGATCGTTGCGGCAGTTTTGTTTATGGCGGGCAGACAGATATATGCGGATAAAAAATCGGGTAAGTCCTCATGCGGAGGAAACTGCTCATGCTGTGCCGGCTGCTGTCACGGTGAAGCGAAAAAATGAGCGAACTTACATATTCACGGAAAAAATATCTCTTCGCGATATACAAGCTCAGTCAAAACGGCGGAGAGGTCAGATCATCCGAGGTCGCGGAGGCAGTGGGCGTCAGCAAGGCAAGCACTGCCGCTATGACGGTAAAGCTGTGTGAAAGCGGATACATCAAAAAGGAGCATTACGGCAGGATAAGCCTTACGGAAAGCGGCATAAAGGAGGCAAGCTCCATCTTTGCAAGCTGCGCGGTGATCCGCGAGTTCCTGGAAAAGACATTGGGTCTTGACGAAAAAACCGCAGACGACGACGCTGCGGGGATCGTTGTTCACGCCTCCGAAAAGGCCGTAAACCGCATATCGGAATACCTGCTGGAGAATAAGAGGCGTTCGGCGGGGCAAGGCGATATTATATGACGCCTGAGCAGCCAAAGGAAAGCCGGACGTATCCGATAAAAAAAGACAAACGGGACAGGGTGGATTGCCCTGTCCCGTTTTTGCCGTACGGCATAAATTTTTTCGCACGTCCCGAATTGTCAAAATATGCGGACAATATTGTAACTCTGCGTTTGCTTTGCCGATTTTTCATTTTTTGATGATTTTTTTGATTTTTCCGTAAAAAAACAAAAATAAATGCCGGCTGTATGGTATTATATGTAACATCGGTACGCTTTATATGAATGAAAATATTGACGGAATGTTAAACACAGCATAATTGTAGCCTTCGGGATATTGCCTTACTTGACAAAATATTCCCCCCGTGCTATAATACCTATGTACCTTTACAATCAAATAACGCTGTCAGGTGTCGGATAGCCTTAAGATCCTGTCCGGTATCTCGGCGCATACGGACTTACGGAGCGGCTTCGCCCCAAAACGTATGCGAACGGATACCGTATCAAAGCAAGGCTGATCCGGTGAAAAGGGAAACAGGTGCAAATCCTGTACGAACTCGTCACCGTAATTATGGAGCGCACGGAAAAAATGTCACTGAGGAATATTCCTTGGGAAGACTTCCGCCGCGTGTTGATATTCAAGCCGGGAGACCTGCCTGACGACGGTACACGGTACCGCCCGCGCGGTGCCGGAGCCACGAGTAATTGGCTGTACGGTAATAACGGATACATAAACGCGTTTTTTTGAAAAACGCCTGTGTATACGTGTTTTTGTTGTACGCTTTTTACCGACGGTAAAGGCGTTTTTTTATTTGCGTCGGGCAAAACCGGAGGAGGGAGCGGCTTTAAGGATCGCCTTAAATTCGGCGCTTTGCTCTGACCCTAAAGAAAGGATATGATAATATGACCGAGCTGACCGACGGCGGATATACGGTGGAAGTTTCACTCTCGGGAGGCAGCGGACGTGCGGGGATAAGCTCTCCGGCGGAGCTTGAGGTATCTGGCGGAGAAATGACGGCGCGTATAGAGTGGAGCAGTCCCTATTACGATTACATGGAGATGGGCGGCGGAGAGTACTATCCCGTAAGTACGGAGAGCGGTTCGGTTTTCCTTGTGGACGTTCCCTGCTTTGACAGGGATATACCCGTGCTTGCGCGTACCACCGCCATGAGCGTTCCTCACACGGTGGAATATTCTCTGCGCTTTGATTCAAATTCCGTAAAAGCCGACGGAGATACGGCTGCTGCGGTTTTCACGGGCGCGGGTATGCTGATCGCCGTGTTCGCGCTGATATTCGGAAAGAGGAAATGCAATGAAAAAAAATAGACCGTTTGTCATCGGAGCTTTATTATGTGCCGTTATGGCCCTTTCGGGCTGCGGAAAGGACGAGCCTTTCCCCGCCGAACCCGCAGATATAGAGGGACTTATTTTCTCTGAGCGCGAGGAGCTTTCCTATGCCGACAGGTTTTCCATCGACAGATACGAGGGGGGATACTCTCTCATATCCGCCGCCGACGGGGGAAAATACCTTTTTCTTCCCGAAAACGGAAGCGCCCCCGCAGGACTTGACGGGGACGTAAAGGTCATATCCCGTCCCGCAGAAAACATCTACCTCGCCGCCACCTCCGCCATGAGCTTTTTCGACGTTCTGGACGGTATCGGCAGCGTCGGATATTCGGGAACGCGGGCGGACGGCTGGTATATAGACGCCGCCTCTGCCGCCATGGAAAAAGGGGACATCGTCTACGCCGGAAAGTACAATGTTCCCGATTACGAGCTGCTGCTTTCGGGAGGCTGCGTATTTTCCGTTCAGTCTACCATGATAAATCACGCCCCCGAAACCAAGGAAAAGCTTGAGGAGCTGGGGATAACGGTTTTTACCGATATGTCAAGCTACGAGGATCATCCGCTGGGCAGGACGGAATGGATAAAGGTCTACGGCGAAATGCTGGGAAAACAGGATCTTGCGCGTGAGCTGTTCGAGGCTCAGGCGGATATTATAACCGGTATCGATCCCGCGGAGAGTCAAGGGAAAACGGTCGTGTATTTCTACATAAATTCATCGGGGCAGCCGGTTACAAGGCGTTCCGGCGATTATATATCGAAGATGATAAGCCTTGCGGGTGGGAAGAACGTTTTTGAGGATCTCGGTTCATCGGGAGCTTCGTCCTCCGTGACAATGGAAACGGAGGAGTTTTACGCCTCGGCGGTGAACGCCGATTACATCATCTACAACAGCGCGGTGGACGGCGGAGTATACACCGTGGATCAGCTTATTGACAAAAGCGTTATCCTTGAGGATTTCAAAGCCGTAAAGGAGGGGAACGTGTGGTGTACCCGAAGCGATCTCTTTCAGGAAACCATGAAGCTGGGAACGGTCATTTCCGATCTTAACCGTATTTTTACGGACAGTACGGAAAATTCCCCTCCGCAGTTTTTTTACAAGCTTGAAAAGGACGGTTGATCTGCATGAAAAAAAGAACGGCGGCGCTGTTTGTTCTCCTGGCGGCACTGTCCGCGCTGTGCGTTTTTCTGAACGTATTTTACGGAAGCGCCGATATTTCCTTTCGGGACGCTTTATCGGCTGTAACGGGAAAAGGAAACGGCGTCGAAGCGGGCATTCTGCTGAAAATACGCATTCCGCGTACGCTGTCGGCTCTGATACTGGGGGGAGGACTTGCGCTTTCGGGATATCTTCTTCAAACCTTTTTTCACAATCCCATAGCGGGACCCTTTGTTCTGGGTGTTTCCTCCGGAGCGAAGCTGACGGTCGCCCTTGCGATGATAGCCGCCGCCGGCGGGCGTTTCGTCCTTACCTCTGCGGGTATGATAGGAGCGGCGTTTGCAGGCTCTCTGCTGTCGCTGGGGACGGTGCTGCTGATCTCGCGTAGAGTAAGGGATATATCCACTCTTGTGGTGTGCGGGGTCATGATAGGATATATGTGCTCGGCTGTGACCGACCTTGCCGTGACCTTTGCGGAGGATTCGGATATAATCAGCCTTCGAAGCTGGTCCATGGGCAGCTTTTCGGGCATGACCATGGACAACGTACGTGCGGCGGCGGCGCTGACCCTGCCCGCGCTCATACTTTCCTTTCTTCTGTCAAAGCCGATAAGCGCGTTTTCCATGGGCGAAAACAGCGCAAGGGCGCTGGGCGTGAATGTAATGGGTCTGCGGGTGTGCCTGATACTGCTTTCCGGTCTGCTGTCAGCCTGCGTCGCCGCCTTTGCGGGTCCCGTATCCTTTCTGGGGATAGCGGTGCCGCATATTATCCGTGTGATGTTTGCCACCTCCAAGCCTGCGGTGCTTATACCCGCCTGCTTTCTCGGAGGAGGGGTATGCTGTATGCTCTGCGATATGCTCGCAAGGAGCGTATTCTCGCCGGACGAGCTGAGCATAAGCACGGTCACGGCGTTTTTCGGCGCGCCGGTGGTGGTGTGGATAATGATACGCAGAAAAAGAGGTGAGGCGTAATGGAGGACAGGAGGTTTTCCGCCGAAAACCTTGCCGCAGGCTACGAAAGCGACGTCATAAGCGGCGTTTCCTTTCGGATAGACCCGGGAATGATAATGACCGTGATAGGCCCCAACGGCGGCGGGAAATCAACGCTGCTCAAGACCCTGGGAGGACTGCTCGGGCGGCGGGGAGGCAAGGTCTTTCTGGGGAGCGGGGATATTGACGTTCTCAGCGGAAATGAACGGGCAAAGCGCATTTCCGTTATGCTTACCGAAAGGATAAACGGAAAGCTCATGACCTGCCGCGAAGTCGTGGAGATGGGCAGATATCCCTATACGGGGTATTTCGGCGTGCCGAGCGCAGCCGACAGGCTCGCGGCGGACAGCGCAATAAGGGAAACGCGCCTTGAAGAGCTTGCCGACCGCGATTTTTCAAAGCTCAGCGACGGTCAGCGCCAGCGTGTTACGCTTGCCATGGCGATATGCGGAGAGCCGGATACTCTCATTCTCGACGAGCCTGTTTCTTATCTGGATATATGCCATAAGATAGGCTTTCTTGAAATAGTGAAAAGGCTTGCGGCGGAGAAAAATATGTCGGTGATAATGTCCATGCACGAGCTGGAGCTTGCCGCAAGGATATCCGACCTTGTTCTTTGCGTAAAGGACGGGGGAGTATATATGCTGGGCAGTCCGGAGGAGGTTTTCCGCAGGGAGGTGATATGCCCTCTCTTCGGTATCTCGGAGGATCTGTTTGACAGGTGGATAGGGAACGGATTTGATTTCACGTCCCGCCGTGAATGATGTTTAAGGCATACGCCTTTTACATAAATAATTATTATTACTGTGCTTTATGGCACACGAAAGGAAAGATTTTTTATGAAAGCAGCAAAAATGAAACAGGGCATTGTTCTGGCAGCGGCGGCTTTAATGCTTGCAGGCTGTGCGGGAGAGAACGACGGGAACGCCGCCGATACGCAGGGGGCGGACGTGCAGACGTCGGCCGCTGCGGCTGATAACACCGACGCAGCGGCAGGCAAACCCGTTATCCTTGCGGTAAGCTTCGGTACAAGCTACAACGACAGCCGCGAGATCACTATCGGCGCTATCGAGAAGTCACTTGCGGACGCATATCCCGATTACGAGGTAAGGCGCGCCTTTACCGCCCAGACGGTCATAGACATTCTCAAGGACAGGGATAATATCGAAACCGACAATATTGAACAGGCTCTGGAGAGAATGGTAAACGACGGAATACGCGAGCTGGTGGTTCAGCCTACTCATATTATGAGCGGCTACGAATACGACGATACGGTTGCGGCTGTGGAGGAATATAAGGATAAGTTTGACAAGGTATCCTTCGGACTTCCTCTCCTCTCCTCCGACCGGGATTTCACGGACGCTGCCAACGCTCTTACAGCCGTTACCTCCGAATACAATGCGGAGGATACCGCCGTCGTTTTCATGGGTCACGGCACGGAGCATGAAGCCAACGCGGTATATACAAAGCTTCAGGAAACTCTTGCTTCCGCAGGCGCGGATAATTATTTTATCGGCACGGTGGAAGCCACTCCCTCTCTTGACGACGTTCTTGCCGCTGTAAAGGCGGGCGGCTATACAAAGGTAGTCCTCGAGCCTCTCATGGTAGTGGCGGGCGACCACGCCAACAACGATATGGCGGGAGATGAGGAGGATTCCTGGAAAACCGTATTTGCAAACGAAGGCTTCGAGGTGGAATGCGTACTCAGAGGTCTTGGAGAATTCCCCGAAATAAGGGATATATACGTTGCCCATGCGGGAGCGGCTGTAAATAGCTGATAATGATATGAATATACTGAAAAAAGCGGTATGCGCCGCGATCGCTGCGTTTATCCTGTCATCGGCTGTTCCGGCGCGCGCCGTTTCGGCGGAGGAGCAGCCTGCGGCTGCCGCAGCGGTTTCCGCCGATATGCTCAACGACGGGACCTATGAGATAGAGGTAAGATCAAGCTCGTCCATGTTCCGCATAACAAGCTGCACGCTCACCGTAAGCGGCGGCAGCATGACCGCCCGAATGACCCTGAGCGGCAAGGGCTACGAAAAGCTGTTTATGGGTACGGGCGAAGAGGCTGACGGCGCGGCGGAGGAAGAATTTATCTATTTTCACGAAAACGATGAGGGTATGTACGATTACACCGTTCCCGTGACGGCTCTGGATACGGATACCGACTGCGCCGCCTGGAGCATACGCAAGGAAAAATGGTACGACAGGACGCTTGTGTTCAGATCCGATACGCTGCCCGAAAGCGCGTTCGCCGCGAAGAAAAATTACGGAGCCGCCGTTACCGCCGCCGCAGCGGGAGCGGCAGCCGGCGTACTTATATTTTTCATTGTAAGGCAAAGGAAGAAGCGGACCGCTTCGGATATAGCCGAATAGACAAAAACAAACTCCGTACGGCGAGTTTCAAACGCGCTGTACGGAGATTTTTTATCGGAGAACCCATACCAACAGGCTCAACGCACGTCTTTTCGGCAATCTTTTACCGATGACTGCGTTAAAAATCCTTGTAATACAACAAGTATTGCTGCGGATTTTTGCCTTGCCCTCGGCAAAAGCTTGCCGAAAATCCGCACGCTTCTCCTATTGGTATGGTTTCCAAATCATTCCGTATATTCCCGAGTTCCCTCGTTGTCGATGTGCATAGGCTTTACCTCCCATGAGGACAGACCCATATTGTCGAGAGCGAACCGCATTTTCCCCTCAAAATACTTGTTTTCCGCGTCCACCACGGTCATTACGGATGGCCCCGCGCCGCTTATGTACGCGGCGTATGCGCCGTTTGCGTAGGCGATGTCGAAAACCTCCCTCGCGTGAGGGATAAGCTCCATCCGGTATGGCTGGTGGAGCCTGTCGTGAACGGCTGTGCGGAGATTTTCGTATTTTCCCGTAAGCAGGGAAGCGGAGAACAAAGCCGCGCGGGAAAGGTTGTATACAGCGTCCCTGTGAGATACCTCTTTCGGCAGGCATTCTCTCGCCTTTTCGGTTTTCAGCTCGAAATCCGGTATTACCGCAGTGAATTTAAGGGTGGTAAAGACCTCCTGCTTTACCCAATGAACGCGGTTGCCGTCGAAAACGGCGGTGACTATGCCCCCCAGCAGAGCGGGAGCGGTATTGTCGGGGTGTCCCTCAAGCTGTGCCGAGAGATTTACCAGCTCGTCGAGTGAGAGAGGCTCGCCCATGAGCATATTCGCCCCCGTAAGTCCTGCGGTAATGCACGCGCTGGAGCTGCCCAGACCCCTTGCCATGGGTATGTGATTTAGCTGCTCCACGGTCAGTCCCTTAAAATCCCGCCCGCATATCTCATAGAGCGTTTTCGCGGTGCGGTAGATGAGATTGCTTTCGTCCGACGGTATCTCCGCGCCGTCGAGAGCTTTGATACGGCAGCCGTCGGACTCCTCCATGTTTACGTAATTGTAGTAGGTAAGGGCAAGTCCCAACGCGTCGAAGCCTGCGCCGAGATTTGCGCTGGTTGCGGGAATTTTCAGCTTTATCATTTATTTTTCCCCCTCTTTGCTTTCCGTGACCCTTGCCGTCAAATATTTTATTTTTTTCCCCTCGGCGGCAAAGGCTCTTTCGTGCTCGGTGACAAGATTATCCGGAAGCTCTTCGCCGTGCAGGTCGCGGGTGATATAGGAGATCTCGAAGCCGCAGGAGCGGAAATACCCGACCGAATCCTCAAAAAGGGTATCGTCGTCGGTCTTGAACCGTATCTCCCCGCCCTTTTTAAGGATCGTTTTGTACTGTTCAAGCTGTCTGGGGTGAGTAAGGCGGCGCTTGTTGTGCTTCGGCCTGTTCCACGGATTGCAGAAATTGATGTAGATACGGTCGACGCTGTCGGCGGGGGTGAAAAAATCGGTCATGTTCGATATATTTATCCGCAGCAGGATAATATTGTCATGGCTCTTTCCCGCGGCGGCGAACATACTCTCTACCGTCCGTCTGCCCACCGCCAGCATATCCGCCTTTATGTCGGCGGCGACGATGTTCGTTTCGGGATATTTCAGCGCGTGCTGAGCCGCGAAGCCGCCCTTTCCGCAGCCAAGCTCGATATAAAGGGGACGGCTGTTGTCGGCAAACGCCTCATGCCATCTGCCTTTCATCTCCTCGGCGCTGTCTATGTAGTAATCGCATACGGCAAGCTCCGGACGCGCCCATTTTTTTCTTCTTATTCTCATAGCGGCTCCTTTTTTTCGGATGTGAAAATTTCATGGGCAAGAGCGGTCTGTCGGCTCTTGCCTCTTACCTCTTGCCTCTTACTTCTATTATAGCATTTTACCAATAAAAATGCAAAATATTTTATGATAATATTTGAAAAACCTGTTGAAATGCACAAAAAAATATGTTATAATTATTTCAGATATATTGACTGTTCATATAGTCATGCTCGCGGCGATCCGTAAAATTACCCGAACAGGGGAACGCAGATGAAAAAGAGCCGGCTTTCCCGCCTTCCGAAGCGTTTCCTGCGGGTCGGTTCTGCGCTTTGCTGTAATTTGCGGAAAGGTGTCTTTGTTCTTATGAGCTACAAAAACGATTTTATCAAGCTGATGTCCGACTGCGGCGTGCTGAAATTCGGCGATTTTACGCTGAAAAGCGGCAGGAAAGCTCCGTATTTCATAAATACGGGAAATTATAAAACAGGCTCCGCCCTTGCAAAGCTGGGCGGATTTTACGCCGACTGTATCAAGGAAAACAATATCCGGGCGGACTGCCTTTTCGGCCCCGCCTATAAGGGCATTCCCCTTGCAGCTTCCGCAGCCGCCGCGCTGGCGCAGAAGTATGATATTGACGTGGGCTACTGCTTTGACCGCAAGGAGGCAAAGGATCACGGCGAGGGCGGCCTTTTCGTGGGAATGCAGCCGCAGGACGGCGATAAGGTGGTAATTATCGAGGACGTTATGACCTCCGGCAAGGCGTTAAAGGAGGTATACCCCAAGCTCAAGGCAGCCGCCGATGTTGACATAACCGGAATGGTCATTACGGTCGACAGGATGGAAAAAGCCCTTGACAGCAGCCTTTCCGCCGTACAGCAGGCGTATGAGGACTACGGCGTAAGGGTATACGCCATTACGGATATCAACGATATAATCGCCGCTCTGGAAAGCGGAGTGATCCCCGGCGGGGAGTACCTTGACAAAATGAGGGAGTACCGCAGGGAGTACGGAGTATAAAGGCGCACAGCATAAATTTATATTTAAATCCCGAAAGGAATGTTTTCAAATGAGTGTACGTTTTGACCTTACAGCAATTACCCCGGAGCTTATGGACGCAGTTATCTGCATGGACGGTTCTCCCGCATACGCCGCTTTCAAGGAGGAGATAGAGGCGATACTCAGAGATCTTAACGAAAAAGGAAATTTCGCGGGCGGCTTGCGGATAGACGAAAAGGATCTGACCGCCAAATCCGAGGATACCCTTAAAAATATGCACAGAGCCTTCCTCATCTGGTCCTTTGCGGAGGAGCGGAAAAACGGCGCGGACCCCGACTGCTCGTGCATGACCCTCACAAGGCTGTTTTTCAAATCCCAGGAAAATACCGTTACCGCCCTGAACAACGATATGGACACCGTGTCCTGCTCCGACGCAAAGGAGCTTATTTACAGCTTCAAGTCGGAGATAAAGTCGAACGCGGCGGTGTACGAAAGCGTAAAGGAATTTTTCAAGGGCTATGTTTACGGATATTTTTTCAATTACATAAACGAAGCGGTCATTATGAAAAAATACGCGGAAATGCTGGCTTATCTGGGCATTATGTCGAATAAGATCCCCGCGTCCGTTTCCGAGCAGCAGAAGATACTTCCCAAAATGGCGCTGCTGCTGTCAAACGACCGGTTCAAGTATCTCAACGGCTTTGTGCCCATGTCCCTTATGCTGGATATAGTGTACAACAGGATAGACTTTGCGTCCCTGTCCGACAGTGAGACCGCGCTGCTGCTGGATAAGATAAGCGACTATATAGTTACCCGCTACAAGACCGACAAGGAGGACGATATAGACCTGCTCAGCGTTGACGTTACAGCTTCCTTTGCCTCGGATTTCTTCGGCGAATATGTAAGCGTTCCCGAATTTGCGCAGGGACTTTATCTTAAGACCTCAAGCGGCGTGCGCACGTTCCTTGACTGCGACAGGGACGATACCGGCGACTATAACGCGGCAAAGCTTGCGGAGCTTATCAACTGGAAATGCGCCGCGGATCACGGGGAATTTTATTCTTCCGACAGAGATGTCTGCAACGATACCTCTCTCGGCGGCAACGAGATGTGCTATAAATACCCGCTTGTTTTCAAGGACGGCGGCGATTTCTGGTTCGCCCCCGTCTATGAGGAGCTTATCTATCCCGCTCTTGACAGGGATATGTACATACCTGCGGATATCCCCATGGGAATGTTCCCCTTTGCCGACGAAGCGTTCAAGACGAATGCGGTACGCGCCGCCGGCGGTATTTCCGGCAATACCGTGACGATAAGAAAGGACAGAGCGGCCGTTCTGGAGCAGCTTGTAAGGCTTTCGGGTCAGACGGACATATCGGACAGGGATAAAAAATGCCTTTGTCTGGAGCAGGTACTCTGCCTTGTTTCGGGCAATTGCAGCGAGGCGAAATACAGAGCGGTCTTCACCGAGAACGTCCTCGGCAGCGAGCTGTATGAAACATATATCCGCTACCGCATGGATCTGCTCATAAACGCCGCAGTTACGGGACTGGAAGCGAAAAAGGTGCTGCTCGACGAGATAAACCGCATAGGCTGAACGCAACAGCAAACGCCTATTATCAAAAAAATATGACCGCCCGCCCCGTTCGGCGGCGGGCGTTATCTGTCTGCTGAGATCGGAGCTTTGAAAGATCAAGCCATAACGTAAAGGAGAAAATTCTTATGTATGTTCTTATGATAAACGGCAGCCCCCGTCCAAAGGGCAACACCTATACCGCGCTGCACGAAATGGAAAAGGTCTTTGAAAAAAACGGCACTGAATGCGAGATCGTGACCGTGGGAAACAAGGATATCCGAAGCTGTATCGCCTGCGGTTCATGCTTTGAAAAGGGAAAATGCGTATTCGGCGATACCGTCAACGAGCTTGCTCCGAAATTTGAAAAAGCCGACGGACTTGTGGTCGGAACGCCCGTTTATTACGCTTCAGCCAACGCCGCTCTTATTGCCTGTCTTGACAGACTGTTTTACAGCACCCGCTTTGATAAGACCATGAAGGTCGGCGCGGCTGTGGCGGCGGCAAGGCGTGGCGGTCTTACGTCCACCTTTGACGAGCTAAACAAATACTTCACCATAACCGGTATGCCCGTAGCCTCGGGGCAGTATTGGAACGGCATTCACGGAGCCGCCGCCGGCGAAGCGGAACAAGACGGCGAGGGTCTGCAGATGATGAGAACTCTTGCGGAGAATATGAACTTCCTCATGAAAAGCATTGCCCTGGGCAGGGAAAAATTCGGTCTGCCCCAAAAGGAGGAAAGGGTTTCCACAAACTTTATAAGATGAACGGGAACTGAAGAAATACCGGCAGGAGCCGCATATTTTGCAAAGATCCAAAGGAGAAAAAATGGAGCGGAAAAACAGTCTTGCGGATACGCTGACAGCCTGCGCCGAAAACGATACGCGGATAGAGGGAATGTCCTTTGAAAAGGAACGGGCGGAGGTAAGGGCGGAAAACGCGGATATCCTTTGCTGCTCCTTTTCCGGCTGCAGGCTTGAAAATTCCGTTTTGAGCCAAGGGTATTTCAACACCGCGGAATTTGTAAACTGCGACCTTTCGGGAGCGGATCTCGGGCAGAGCGCATTCAGAAGCGTGAAATTTATCGGCTGCCGACTGACGGGGACGATGCTTGCGGAATGCTCCTTCGATACCTGCCTTTTCGAGAAATGCACCGGCAAATATACCGTATTTGCGGCGTCAAAATTCAAAAAATGCGCATTCACAGAATGCGTCCTGCCGGAGGTCACGTTTACGTCAGCCGAATTCAGGCAGTCTTTTTTTAATGACAGCGGCTTTTCAAAGGGCGATCTTACCCATGCGAAAATGGCGGGAATGGATCTGAGCGGCTGCGCGATCGACGGGGCGAGATTATCGCTTGGTGAAATAAGAGGTATCACCGTAAATTACGAGCAGGCAATAATGATAGCGGAAATGCTGGGCGTAAAGGTCATATAGATAAACCCTGCGTTTTGCGGTAATATCGGAGGACAGGTTAATGAGAAAAAACAATTTGTCAAAAATCGCCGTATTGATATCGGCGGTCATCGCCCTTGCGCTCACAGGCTGCGCCGGAAAGGGCGATATGCCCGAGAACGGAAACGGGGGAGAGAACGTTCAAGCCGCAGGCGTCAGCCGCGAAATTGGCGTTATGCGCGATATCACATCGGCGGAGCTTACGGAGGAAATAGGGATAGGCTGGAATCTGGGCAACACCCTCGACGTGTGCGCCGCCGACCGCGACGGAGACGGTATCGTAAACGAGGTCCCCGAAAACGGCAGGGTGGACGAAACTCTGTGGGGAAATATCCCCGCTTCAAAGGAGCTGTTTGAACGTCTGAAGGCGGAGGGCATAAACGCCGTAAGGATACCCGTGACCTGGCGGGATCATATGGGAGAAGCTCCCGATTACACCGTCGACGGGGAATGGATGAACCGCGTTCAGGAAGTGGTAAATTACGCCTGCGACCTTGATATGTACGTTATCATAAACATTCACCACGACGGGGGCGACGACGCAAAATTCGGCGCATGGGTGCGCGGCGCGGCGGAGGATTACGGTAAATTCGACGAAAAATACACCGCTCTCTGGACGCAGATATGCGAAAGGTTTAAGGATTATTCCGACAAGCTCATATTTGAAAGCGCAAACGAAATAGGCTTTGACAGCCTGCCGAAGGACGAGGCGTACGAGCTGCTCAACAAAATAAACAGCCGCTTTGTGGAGATCGTCAGATCGAGCGGCGGCAACAACGAAAAACGCCATCTTCTGATAGCGGGTTACTGGACTGACATTGCCGAAACCTGCGACAAGCGTTTCAAAATGCCCGACGATCCCGAGAACCGCTTGATACTTTCCGTGCATTACTATACCCCCTGGGAATTCTGCATTACAAACAAGCGGCTTACATGGGGAAGCGAGGAGGATATGAAGCTGCTGGAAAATAAAATGGAGCAGCTTTACGATAATTTCGCCGGCAAGGGAGTTCCCGTCATTATCGGGGAATACGGCTTTTATATAGGAAATCAGCCGGCAAGCTGCGTTAAATTTGCATCGGCGGTCACAAAGACCTGCTCCGACAGAGGCATAAAATGCTTCTTGTGGGACAACGGCGAGGTGTTCGACCGCAGCGCGTATATATGGCGGGTGGACGGTCTGGGAGAAGCGCTGAGAGAAAGCGCGGGCATTGCTTCATCGGAGGAGTGAGAGTATGAGGACGGAAAAAATAAGCCTTCAGGTACCCTACGGGAAGCTGGGGGTAAACGGCGGCGGACTTTCCCCCTCCCTTTACTGCATGATACACGATACGCAGCCGGAAAGAAAATTTCCCGCTGTGATAGCCGTTCCCGGGGGCAGCTATGAGCATTGCTCCAAAAGAGAGGGAGAACCCTGCGCCGCAAGGTGGTATTCCGTCGGATACAACGGCTTCGTGCTTGAATACAGTTGCGTAAAAAAGCCGTTTCCCACCGCTCTGGGAGAGCTGGCGGCGGCGGTGAGCTTTATAAGAGAGAATGCGGACAGTCTGTGCTGCACGGGAGATGTGATCCTGTGCGGCTTTTCGGCGGGAGGACATCTGGCGGCAAGCCTGGGGGTGCATTACGGCAAATACCGTGAATTTTTTGCCGCCGATATCCGCCCGGACGTCATGGTTCTGTGCTATCCCGTCATAACCTCGGGCAGATACGCTCACAGACTGTCGGCGGACAATATAGCACCCACGGAAGAGCTGCGGGAAATGATATCCCTTGAAGATCACGTTACGGCAGATACGCCCCCCTGCTTTATCTGGCACTGCGCCGACGACAGAACCGTTCCCGTGCAGAACAGCCTGCTTTTCGCCTCGGCTCTGTCGGAGGCGAAGGTCCCTTATGAAATGCATATTTTCCCCTCGGGCGGTCACGGGATCGCCATGTGCGATATCACCACCGTTAAAAACGAAGATCCCCGATACATAAACCCTCACGCCGCAGGCTGGTTCGATATGGCGGTGGAGTACGCCGGAGCGGCTCTGGGCAAAAAAATGTAAAAATAACGCCGTCAAGCCTTGCAATTTTGCAGGGCTTGTGTTATAATGTTAAGGTATTAATTTTTTATGTTAGGGAAATTATTATGCCTCATAGCTCAAACGACTTGATATTTATAGACGGCACGGTAGATACCGTCCTTTTTTTGAACGAACAGAACGGCTACACCGTCCTGGATCTCGATACCGGAGGGGATTACGTTACGGTAGTGGGCGAGCTGGGCGCCGTCGAGGAGGGCGAAGAGCTGAAGCTGGGAGGAAAATATGTAAATCACCCGAAATTCGGCGCCCAGTTCAGAGCGGAAACCTGTCAGAGGAAGCTGCCCGCCACGGAATCGGCAATACTCAAATATCTTTCCTCCGGCGTAATAAAGGGCGTAGGTCCCACGCTTGCAAGGCGGATGGTGGAGCAGTTCGGCGAAAAAACGCTGGAGGTAATGGAAAATTCCCCCGACGAGCTTACCTGCGTAAAGGGAATGTCCAAGAAAAAGGCGGAGGAGATCGCCCTTGAATTTAAGAGGATATTCGGCATAAGAGCTCTGATGATCTTCCTTACGGGTTTCGGAGTGCCTCCCTCCGCTGCGGCTGCGGCATGGAAGCGCTGGGGGCAGTTCGCCGCGGAGATGATAAGATCCGACCCTTATCTGCTGTGCAGCCGCGGGATAGACATAGATTTTTCAAAGGCAGAGGAAATGGCGCGCAGTCTGGAGCTGCCCAAGACGGATCCTCACAGGGTGCAGGCGGGGATAGTATATATCCTTGAAAAAAACGCTCTGAACGGTCATACCTGTCTGCCCCGCGACCGTCTGGAAAGGACTGCGGAGGAGCTGCTGGAGGTGGACGGGGACATCATAGCCGCAGGATTTGAAGCCGCCTTTGAGGACGGTATCCTTTGCAGCTACGAAAAAAACGGCAGGGAATTCATTTTCCTTGAGGAATATTTTCGGGCGGAGCAGTACATAAGCACAAGGCTGTCGGTGATGAACGGCTGCTTTAAGGACGCAAAGACCGATTACAGCAAGCTTATAGATATCGAAGAGAAAACAAAAGCCATCACCTATGCCGAAAAGCAGCGGGAGGCTATCTCTCTTGCGCTGTCAAAGGGTTTTCTTATTCTTACGGGAGGTCCCGGCACGGGAAAGACCACCACCCTCAAAGCCATAATATCCATGTACGAGCAGCGGGGAATGAGGGTAATGATAACCGCCCCCACGGGCAGAGCGGCAAAGCGCATCTCCGACCTTACGGGTTATCATGCCTCCACGGTGCACCGCCTGCTGGAGGTGGCGTTCGACAGCAGCGGTCAGCTTAAATTCAAGCACAACGAGCAGGATCCCGTTTCCTGCGATGTGATGATAATAGACGAGATGTCCATGGTGGACACCCTGCTTTTCGAAGCCTTGCTGCGGGCGCTGAAGCTGTCCTGCCGCCTTATCATGGTAGGGGACAGCGATCAGCTCCCCTCGGTGGGGGCGGGAAACGTACTGAAGGATATGATAGAAAGCGGCAGGCTGACGGTAGTCACTCTGAGCGAGATATTCCGCCAGGCAAGACTCAGCATGATAGTCACCAACGCCCATATGATAGTAAAGGGCGAGCAGCCGGAGCTTACGGTAAAGGACGGCGATTTTTTCTTTATGCAGCGGCTTTCCTCGGAGGCGGCTGCCGAAACGGTCACGGATCTGTGCGTGAACCGCCTGCCGAAGGCATACGGATTTTCGCCTGCGGAGGATATACAGGTGCTGTGTCCGTCAAGAAAGGGCGTTTTAGGCTCGGTGGAGCTTAACAGATCCCTGCAGGAGAAAATAAACCCTCCCTCAAAGGAAAAGGCGGAAATAAAGGGTATGCTTTACACCTTCCGCGACGGCGACAAGGTAATGCAGATAAAAAACAACTACGACATAGAATGGTCAAAGGACGGCGAAAGCGGCACGGGGATCTTCAACGGAGATATAGGCAATATAGTCAAGGTAAAAAAGAGCGAAAAAACCGTGGTCATCGACTTTGAGGGGCGCATTGCCGAATATTCCGCAGAGCTGGCGGAGCAGCTCGAGCTTGCCTATGCGGTCACGGTGCATAAAAGCCAGGGCAGCGAATTTACCGCCGTGATAATCCCCCTGCTGGGAGGCTTTGAAAAGCTGTATTACAGAAATCTGCTGTACACAGCGGTGACAAGGGCAAAAAAGCTGCTGATAATCGTAGGCTCGAAAGCCATAGTGGAAAAAATGGTGGAAAACGACAGGAGAACTTTAAGATACACCTGCCTGTGCCACATGATAAAAAACGGGTAAGGCGTTATGGAGATCATTAAAAACAATGGCGGAGCAAGGGAATATTTCCTCGATCTGCTTTTCCCGAGCCGCTGCCCGTTCTGCGGCGGATTTATCGAATACGACCTGCTTTGCTGCGAGGAATGCTTTAACGGTATACTCTGGGCGGACGAAAATATCTGCCCCGTCTGCGGCAAGCCTCTCATAAGCGGCTGCATATGCGGCAAGACCGATATTTATTACGACGCCTGCGTTCCCGCCGCCTACTATGCGGACAAGGCAAAGCAGGGGATATACAATCTGAAATACTGCGGATATCCCCACTGCGGCGAGATATTCGGCAGAGTGATAAGGGATCGGCTGTCGGGCATGGGTCTGCTCTCGGACGTGGACGCGGCGATCCCCGTTCCCATGACCCGCCTGCGCAGGAACGTCAGGGGATACAATCAGTCCGAGATGATCGCAAAAGCCGTTGTGCGGGATACGGATATCGCCCTTGAAACGGGACTGCTCGTTCGCCGCAACGTAAAAAGAGAGCAGCATTTTCTCGGCGCGCGGGAGCGGTTCCAAGCCGTTTCGGCGCAGTATTTCGCCGAGAGCTCCGACGCTGTGAGAGGCAAGACAGTGCTTCTTGTCGACGACGTTCTCACCACGGGCGCAACGGTCAGCTACTGCTCGTATCTGCTTAAAGAAAAGCTGGGTGCAGGCAGGGTGATATGCGCGGCTGCGGTCACAGTATGATACGGGAGCGGCGGTTCATGCAAAACGCTCCGATAAAGGAATGATATATGAAATGAAAAACAGCATAAAAACAGCGGCGATACACGACCTTTCCGGCTTGGGAAGATGCTCGCTCTCGGTGATCCTGCCGGTCATGTCCGCAATGGGCATACAGGTGTGTCCCGTGCCGACGGCGGTAATGTCCACGCATACGGGAGGCTACGATAATTTCGTAATGCGTGATCTTACGGATTATATACTTCCCGCGCTGGCTCATTACAGGCAGCTCGGAGTGAGGTTCGACTGCGTTTACAGCGGATTTCTCGCGTCCTCGGGGCAGATAGACTGCTGCCTGGAGTTTATCTCCGAGTATAAAAACGCCCTTAAAGTGGTAGATCCCGTAATGGCGGATAACGGCAAGCCTTATAAAACTTACACCCCCGAGCTTTGCCGCAGAATGACCGAGCTTGTAAGACGGGCGGACATCATTACTCCGAATATCACCGAAGCCGCCATACTGCTGGGAGAGGATCCTTTTTTCACCCCCCGCACGTCCCAGGAGCTGAAAAGTATGCTGGCAAGACTGTCGGAGCTGGGTCCCGGTCTTGTTGTGATAACAAGCGCCTGTTTGACGGACGGCTGCTGCAACGCGGGTTACGACAGGGAAAACAGCAAGTTCTGGAAGGTGCCTTATACTCATGTGAACGCGGCATATCCCGGCACGGGCGACGCGTTTGCCGCAGTGCTCACAGCCTCCGTACTCAAAGGGGATAGCCTGCCCATTGCCATGAACAGGGCGTCCGCCTTTCTGGAGCTTGCCATAAAGACCACCTACAGCTACAGTACCGATCACCGCGAGGGGATAATGATCGAGCAGTGTCTTGATTTCCTTACCGAAAGCGCGAACCTGTGCGGCTATGAGATACTGTAGAAGCCGACCCGATGAAAGGAGCGCGATATGATATGCCGTCGCTTAATATTGTCCTGCATAGGCCGCAGATACCGCAGAACACGGGCAATATCGCAAGGACCTGCGCCGTTACGGGAGCGGCTCTGCACCTTATCAGACCTCTGGGCTTTGAGATAACCGACGCAAAGCTCAGGCGTGCGGGACTGGATTACTGGGACAAGCTGAATATAAGCTATTACGATAATATTGATGATTTTTTCACGCAGAATAAAGACGGAGAATTCTTTTTCTTCACCACAAAGGGCAGCGCCGCCCATTCCGACGTAAGCTATCCGGACAATGTTTTTCTCATATTCGGCAGGGAGGACGCGGGACTTCCCGAGGATATCCTTGCCGCAAACCGCGGCAGATGCGTAAGAATACCAATGAGGAACTCGCTCAGAAGTCTTAATCTGTCCAACAGCGCAGCCATTGCCGCATACGAGGTGCTGCGGCAGTGGGATTATCCGGGACTTGAAATAAAAAACGGAATGTATGATTTTTGAAATTTTGATATGAAAGGAAAAGCGTATGTCTAAGATAAAAATAATAACCGATTCGGCTTCCGATATACCGAAGGAGTACAGCGCCAAGCATAATATAAGAGTGCTGGGATTTCCCATTACGGTGGGGGACAGGAGCTTTCGCGACGGAGATATCCCCGCGCAGGAATACTACGACCTTATAGACGGCTGCGGCAGCCTGCCCGTCCATTCGCAGCTTACCGTATTTGAATTTGAGGAGCTTTTTGAGGAATATGAAAAGCAGGGGTATACGGATATTTTTTTCATCTCCATAAATTCTTTCGGCTCGGCGACCTATCAGAACGCCTGCCTTGCAAAGAAGAATTTCGCGGGAGATGCGAATATCCGCGTTTTGGATTCCGGCACATACTCCGGCACATACGGCTATCCCGTCATACAGGCGGCGGCGATGGCTGAAGAGGGAAAAAGCGCCGACGAGATAGAAAGCTATCTTACCGGCTGGTTTGACTGCTGCGAGGTGTATCTTGCGGCGTATACCC
Organism: Ruminococcus sp.; assembly: GCA_023667165.1. Classification (GTDB taxonomy): domain Bacteria; phylum Bacillota; class Clostridia; order Oscillospirales; family Ruminococcaceae; genus Huintestinicola. Next base: position 28,094 of record JAMPAO010000013.1, read on the forward strand.
TCAGATATGTAAAAAAATCGGGACGCATAAGCGCAGCCGCCGCTTTTGCGGGAGAGCTTCTCGGACTCAAGCCGATCATACTCCTTTCCCGGGACGTCACCAAGGTGGTTTCAAAGCCCAGAGGGGATCAGAATGTGGTATCAAAGCTTGCTGACGTAGTCTGCTCCCGTATAGAAAAGGGTTCGCCTTATATTGTGATATCGGGAAGAGATAAAAGCCGTGCGGAGGATCTGAGGAAGCTCCTTGAGCAGCGGCTTGGATATCCCGCCGCCGACGTTCCCTTCGAGGTGGGAGGCGCGGTCGCCGCCAACAGCGGACCGGATATAGTCGCCGCCGCGTTCAGGGCGGCATCGGCGGACGGCGATTGAGCGGGCATACTCAGCCGTACCGTATAAAAGCAAAGGAGGTCTTTTTTTCAGATGGAAGACAGTTTTGACCTGAAACAGTTGTGGTCGGTTCTAAGGCAGAATTTCGTCCTCATAGTCCTGTCCGCCTTTTTTGCGGGAGCGGCGGGGTTTGTGCTGGCTGAATATATCGTTCCCAAGAAATACGAATCCTCGGCTATGCTGTATGTGGAAAATAACCAGAACACGGGAGAAACGCTGAATATCAACGATATCACGGCGGCGCAGAAGCTGGTGAACACCTGCCAGATAATTTTCCAGAGCAACAGTATGCTGGATTCGGTCATATTCGAGCTTGACCTGCCGTACAGCAAGGAGGAACTAAGCGGCATGATAACCGTCACCTCCGTAAACAGCACGGAGGTCATGCGCATTACCGCCGAAAGCGACAGTCCGTCCCTTTCGTCGGATATAGTGAACGTCCTTGTGGAGCTGGCGCAGGACGAATTTGTGCGCGTGATAAAATCCGGCTCCATCGAGGTGGTGGAGTACGGAGAGATAGCCGAGGAACCGTCGTTCCCGAGTCCCATGCTGTTTACGGCGGCGGGTCTGCTCATAGGAGCTGCGGCTTCATACATCGGATTTTTCCTTAAGGAAATACTCAGCGTCACCGTCACGGGCAAGGACGATCTCGCAAAGATATACAACGTTCCCGTATTTGCCGAGATAATCGACTTTGAGGCGGCGACGGACGATAAATACAGCTACGGCTATAAGTACGGCTACAAATACGGCTACGGCAGCCGCAGCAGGGAAGAAGCCGATACGGGCGCCCGCAGGAGCAGGAACCGCAGCGATCCGAAAAAGCGGTATATACTGGACGAAAACACTCCGTTTATCATCTCCGAGGCTTACCGCGCGGCAAGAACGAATCTGATATTTTCTCTCGCCGCCAACGGAGGAAACATAATCAGCTTTACAAGCGCGGTCCCCGGCGAGGGAAAGTCCACCACCTGCGCCAATATGTCCATTGCCTTTGCGGAGATGGGCAAAAAGGCGCTCCTGATAGACTGCGATATGAGAAAGCCGACGGTACACACAGCATTCAAGCTGAACAATACAAAGGGACTGTCCTCGGTCTTGGGCGGCTTCTGCAAATCGGAGGAAGCGGTCATAAAGAATGTCCGTCCCTCTCTCGACGTACTCCCGTCCGGACCTATCCCGCCGAATCCCACGGAGCTTTTAGGCTCGGATTCGATGGTAAAGCTGCTCAAGAGCTTTTCCGCAGGCTATGATTACGTTCTCCTTGACACTCCGCCCATAAACGTTGTTACCGACTCGCAGCTTCTTAACAGTATTATCGGCGGTCATGTGTTCATAGTGCGGGAAAATTCCACCACACACCCCGACATTTCCGAGGCTCTGGACAAGGTAAATCTTGCCAAGGGCAGAAAGCTGGGATTTGTAAAGGTATTCTGCGGCGGCGGACTGAAATCGCGAGGCGGCAAGGGTTACGGCAAATACGGAAAGAAGTACGGCTATTACAGCTCATATGAATACAAGCAGAGATCTGCGGAGGATAACGGCACGGACAGCGAATAATAACCGATCTCTCCGCAGGATAAGTATATCAAAGCTTTTGCGGAGGTTTTTGTCCGCAGTCCCGACGGGGGATCGGCAATAAAAATGCGTCACGGTGTTTTCCGCCGTGACGCATTTTTATTAGCTTATCGCTGTTGAATATTCCTCCGACGGCTCCGTCCATTCCCCGTTAATGCGCGCGGCGACGGCGGCTCTTTTACCCGATACCGTTTTTTGGGGCAAATGAAAAACGGTTTTTGAAGTTTCGGCATATTCGGTAAATTCCCCGTTTTCGTATATGTATATGCGGTATCTGTCGGAGTTCTTTGCGGCGCGCCATTTCAGCGTGACGTACCTGCCTCTGCGGGATACGCTTGTTATTTCGGGAAACTCACGATGATCGCCGCGTGCTTCAAGCGCAACCCTTTGCAGCTTATATACCGTACCGTGGCGCAGTACTTTGCCGTTCCCCAACTGACCGCAGTTATTTGCGCCCATGGTGTAAAGGCTCCCGTCCCTTTTGACCGCCGCGCAGTGCAGATATCCCACGGCGGCGGCAACGGCGTTATCGGCAAATTTTGCGGGAACGGAGCGTTCGTGCGTTATATCGGAGCCGTTATCCGGCGGCGCGGTCTGCGATCCCCATATATACGCGCTCCCGTCCCTTGTTACCGCCGCTGACGACGAACCCGAAAGCTCGGCTGAAACCACGTTTTCCATTACCTTAACCGGTACAAGGCTGTTTTCGTAAGTCCCGTTCCCAAGCTGACCGCTGTAATTGAGCCCCCACATATACAGATCGCCGTTTTTTGCGACAGCTCCCCCGTGAGCCATTCCCAGGCTGACCGAGGCTATACCGTCCATTATCTTGACGGGAGAAGCTCGGTTTTCGGTATGCCCCTGCCCCAGTTGTCCCTCGCTGTTGTATCCCCATGTGTAAAGCTCTCCGTCCGCTGTTACGGCTGCTCCGAAGCCGCTGCCCAGGCTTACGGAGGATACCCCGTCCATTATTTTAACGGAAGAAAAGCAGTCGGCGGACGCGCCGCAGCCGAGCTGACCCGCGCCCCCGCTTCCCCGCATATAAAGGCTCCCGTCCTTTGTCACCGCGCCGATACAACTGCTTCCCAGGCTCACCGAAACCACGTTGTCCATTATTTTCACCGGACGGAAAAAGCGGTTTTCCTCACTGTCCTGTTTTACGGGAACGCCGAGCTGACCGTATTCGTTGCTGCCCCATACGTACAGGCTGCCGTCCGAGGCGACGGCGGCGGCGCTCCTGCCGCTTATGTCAAAATATGAAACGCCGTCCATTACCTTTTCGGGGAACGGGTCGAAGCCGTGCCCGCTGTCCGTATCTCTTCCGAGCTGACCGTCGGTGTTCAGTCCCCAGGTGTAAAGGCTCCCGTCCCTTGTGAGCGCGCCGCTGAAATTATCTCCCGGGCATACTCGGATAACCTCCGTATCGGTTTCCCGCAGACGTCCGCTGTCCGCCCGAACGGACGGAGCGGCGGAAAATAAAAGCGCAGCCGACAGGATAAACGCCGCAGGTCTGTTTTTCATGAAATATTCCTCCTCTGTCCATGCTTTAAAAATAATACAAACCGGAGAGGAAAAATTTTTCGTTTTCGGGAAATGTTCATACAAATTTAAGAAATCGCCCCCTTTGTCCGCCCCCGGATTTTTTCGGTACTTGACATTTTTTTTCTGAGTGGTATAATAAAAACAGGAAATGTATGTCCCCGCCGTCATGAGGGATATGCGGAAATTTTGAAAGGTGGTATTACATAATGTCACAGGAATTTATAGTTGAAACCTCGGCGCGCCATGTCCATGTAACACAGGAAACGCTGGAGATACTTTTCGGCAAGGGAGCTTCCCTTACAAAGAAAAAGGATCTTTCCCAGCCGGGACAGTACGCCTGCGAGGAGAGAGTAGAGGTCGTAGGTCCCAAGAGATCCCTGGCTAACGTGTCCATACTCGGTCCCGTAAGAAGCGCGGATCAGGTAGAGCTGTCCGCGACGGACGCGCGTTCCGTAGGCATTGCCGCCCCCGTAAGGGAGAGCGGAGATATCGCAGGCTCGGGAGCCTGTAAGCTGGTAGGTCCTGCGGGAGAGGTCGAGCTGAAGGAGGGCGTTATAGTTGCCAAGCGCCATATCCACCTTACTCCCGCCGACGCGGAGGAACTGGGCGTAAAGGATAAGGACGTTGTGTACGTAAAGCTGGACACCGACGGCAGAAAGGCTATTCTGGGCGACGTTGTCTGCCGCGTTTCCGATAAATTCTCCCGTGCAATGCACATAGACACCGACGAAGCCAACGCGGTTTCCGCAGGCGGAGGACTTACTGGCACTATCGTCAAGGGTATAGAATGATCTTATGCTATGAATAAAATAAGGAGGCTGTCTTTGCGGGACAGCCTCGCTTATTATACAGGCTTTTTCCGGCGGCTGTCAGAAGGTCATTCTGAATACACCGAGAGTTATCATACCCATCTGGATCATCACGCCCAGTGAGGAATTTATGACTGCCAGCACAAGGGCGATAATGTTGAGCGCTGCGGCGAAGCCTGTTTTGTGCGTATGTTTCTTTTTCAGGCTCATCACCAGCGCGGGAATGCTCAGGCAGTAGGTAACTATGGGGAGGAGCACGGAGAAGATACATCCGATTACGGTCATTATAAGGCTGGGTACGTGAACGCCGCCCTGCGCCTTAGATTCGGGGACTGCCGTGTTTGCACTGATATTGTTCATAATTATACCTCTTTCTTCAAATCGAATTTTTCGGAGCGTTTTCAGCTCCCTGTTTTCTATGATTTTATTATAACATACCTTTTTCGGATCTTTCCGAAAATCCCGCCAACGGCGGCTTTAAGCCTGTGAACGGCAGGAGATTTCGCGCGCCGGGTCCGAAAGTCCTCTGCGCTTGAAAAAAAAAACAATTGACAATTTCCCGATAATGTGGTAATATTTTATATGGAGCAGGATCGGACGGACGGTCCGTTCCGGTCAGCAAAACGGGAAATCAGCCTTTGGGAGAGCCGAAGAATGAAACAGAACAATCGAACATCCGCCGCAGACTGGCGGGGAAACGCGTTTATGATGCTTTCCCTGATCCTTGCGGCTGTAATAGGAGCGGTAATTCTCTATTCCGTTGTTATCGGCGAGGTAATAGATCTGTCGGTGCAGTCTGTGAACGAGCTGGCGCTTCATGATAAAACCGCTGTTTTGAAGTCGCTGGAATACCGCTGGAACACTCTTGCGGGCATAGGAGAGGAATGCCGCCGGGCGAAATGCCAAACGGTACACGAGGTCATGGAAACGCTCAACCTCAAGGGCAGCGGGATCGACTGCATCGACCTTGCCCTGGTCGACAGCGGGAACAGTATTTATTCCGGCTCCATGTTCATTTCCGAGGACGAAAATATCTCCTCCCTGTGCCGTGAGGAAAAGGAACGCTTCGCCGTCCGCTACGACGGAAACGGATACAACGTTGAAAGCCGCGTCGAGAGCCTGCTTCTGGGCGTTAAGATAAAACCGTTTACCGTTGACGGGAAAACCTTTACCCACATAGTCTGCCGCTATCATATCAATACCTTGAGGGACGAGCTGAAGATCGACTGCTACGACGGCAGGGGCTACAGCAGCGTTTTTGACCGCAGCGGCAATTATATCGTGAATCTCTACCACAGCCAAAGCTCCAAACAGCGGAACAACTTCTTTGCCGATATTGAGCAGTACCGCCTTAAGGACGGCGTGACTGTGGAGGACATTCGCAGTCATATCGAAAAAAACGAAGCCTTTACGATCTCCGTTGAGGCTGACAGCGGCGGCGGGTTAATGCGCTTTACGCCGATCGAGGATATGGACTGGTATTTTGTGACGTCGGTCTACCGTTCCGTTTTTGTGGAACAGAGCATGGATCTGCTGCGGCTGGTGCTGCTGATATTTATCGCCATGGGTTCGGCGGCGGTGCTTATTATCGTGCTTGTCCAGCGCAGCCGTCAGTCGGCGGCGCTGGCGAGAGCCGAGCTCAGGCACAGTGAAGAGCTGAATAAGGCGCTGGATATGGCGGAATCGGCGAACCGCGCAAAAACCGTGTTCCTCAATAATATGTCCCACGATATCCGCACGCCCATGAACGCCATAATAGGATTTACAAATCTTTCCCTGAAGCACCTTGACGACAGAGAGCTGCTTCGGGATCATCTTGAAAAAATAAGCCGCTCCTCAAGCCATTTGCTCAGCCTTATCAACGACGTGCTGGATATGAGCCGCATCGAGTCGGGCAAGGTGGTTATTGAGGAGAAGCCGGAAAATCTGTCGGAGATCCTTGAAAATATCCGAAGCATTATTCAGACGGATATCGATTCCAGGCAGCTTGAGCTTAACATAACCGAGGACGTAAAGAACGAAAACGTTTGCTGCGACAAGCTGCGGCTCAATCAAGTGCTGCTGAATCTGCTTTCCAACGCCATGAAATTTACTCCCTCCGGCGGATCGGTATCCCTGTCCCTCAAAGAAAAGGGGAGCCGCGGCGGCATAGGCGAATACGAGCTTCGGGTAAGGGACACGGGTATCGGCATGAGTCCCGAGTTCGCAGCCACGGTCTTTGAACCCTTTACAAGGGAGCGCACCGCTACGGTCAGCGGTATTCAGGGCACGGGACTGGGAATGTCCATTACGAAAAGCATTGTGGATATGATGAACGGTACCGTCGAGGTCAAAAGCGAAAAAGACAAGGGTACGGAATTTATCATAAACCTGTCCTTCCGCCTTTGGGAGGCTGCGGATACGGTCAGAGAGGAGAAGCCGGAAAATACGGAAGAGGTATCCTTCGAGGGCAGCCGCCTGCTGCTGGTGGAGGACAACGAGCTTAACCGCGAGATAGCCGCAGAGATCTTAAAGGAATGGGGTTTCGTTATCGAAACCGCCGAGAACGGCAAAGAAGCGGTGGAGGCTGTGGCGGCTTC
>JAMPAO010000140.1 GCA_023667165.1 Ruminococcus sp.
CGAGGACTGCCCCGTCACCGAGGATCTTGCGTCAAGAATACTCAGGCTCCCCATTTTTGCGGAAATAACCGGAGATCAAGCCGAAAATGTGGCTGAAACTATCTGCAAGGTAATAAAAAGCATATGAGGAGAGCGCTATGAAAGCCATACTGATAACGGGCGGCAGCCATGCGGAGCTGCCGCTTATAGAAAGCGCCAAAAAACTGGGATATTACGTGATAACCACGGGAAACAATCTTGACGGCATAGGACACAGGGCGGCTGACAAGTATGTTCCCGGGGACTTTTCCGACAAGGAATTTGTCCTGTCCCTGGCAAGAAACGAAAAAGCCGAGGGAATAATATCCGGCTGCAACGATTTTGCGTATCTTTCCTCCGCTTACGCCTGCGAACAGCTTGGACTGGGCGGTCACGACAGCTATGAAAACGCCTGCCTTATCCACAGCAAGGACAAATTCCGCCAAATGACAAGAGAGCTTGGGATAAAAACTCCCCGCTCCTTTATCTGCAAAAGCCGCGGCGACGTCCTCAGCGCCTGCGGTATGGGATTTCCCGTTGTGGTAAAGCCGGTAGACCTTACGGGTGGAAAAGGAGTTGTGATATGCCATGACGCGGATCAGGCTCTCGGCAGCTTTGAGGACGCCGTAAAAGTCACCCGAACGGATCACATAATCGTCGAAGAGTTCATACACGGCAAAAGCTACGGCGCGTCGGTAATGCTGAAAAACCACAGAACGGTATGCTGCGTTTTCGGAAACGAGCTGTACTACAAAAACAAATACTTGGTGTCGGGGGCGTGTACAGCCGCCGATCTGACGGAAAAAAGCCGAGCCGCGCTTTGCCGTGATATTGAAAAAATATCCTCCCATCTGGGTCTGTGCGACGGTCTTTTTCACACCCAGTTCGTCTTGTCGGACGGCGGCGATCCCGTTATGATCGACCCGTGCAGACGCTCCCCGGGAGATCTTTACATCAAATTCGCAAAATACGTCACGCAGGAGGATTTTCCGGAAATGATAGTCCGCTCCGAGCTGGGACAGGCTTTTTCTCCCGCACGGGAGCGGCAGGCGGAAAATTATATACTGCGGATGTGCGTTATGACGGACAAAAACGGTATTTTTAACGGTACGGTCATTCCCTCTCATGCGGAGGAAAAAATATTCGACCGTCTTATATGGGCGAAAAAGGGAGATAATATAGACGACTTTATGAAATACAAGGCGGGGATAGTATTTCTTAAAGCAAAGGATCCCGAGGAAATGTACGGATATTTTGACAATTTTCATGATATCATAAACATCGAAGTCATATAGAAACGGAGGCGCAGAGCATGGAAAAAATAACCGTAAACATCGGAATGATAGGCGCGGGCAGAGCCACCGAGCTGCATATGAGCGCATACGCAAGGGTAAGAGGCATCGAACCCGTATATAAAAGAATAGTTTCCAGCAGCTATGAAAAATCTCTGGCGGCAAAGGAAAAATACGGTTACGAAGCAGCCTGCGCCGATATTGACGAATTGATAGGGTGCAAGGATATCGACGTTGTGGATATCTGCACTCCCCCCTATCTCCATGAGGAGATCATTCTCAAGGCGATGGCCGCCGACAAGCATGTTATCTGCGAAAAGCCTATGACAGGGTATTTCGGTACGGAGGGGGACGCCTCACCCGTGGGACTTAACGTCAGCAGGGAGGATATGTACGTCAGACTGATAAAATCCATGGATAAGCTGAAAGAGGCAGTTGACCGCTCAAAGGGAATATTCATGTATGCGGAAAATTTCATATATGCGCCCGCCATACAGAAAATGGCGGAGATAATCACCAAAAAGAAATGCAGAGTTCTGTGTCTGAAAGGCGAAGAAAGCCTTAAAGGGTCAAGCTCTCCCGTGGCGGGACTTTGGAGCAGCACGGGCGGAGGGACCTTTTCAAGAACAGGAGGTCATCCCCTGTCGGCGGTGCTGTGGCTGAAGCAGGTGGAAGCAAAGGCAAGAGGCGTTCAAATATCTCCCGCAGCCGTTATGGGAGATATGGGTCTGATAACCCCTCAGCTAAACGACTACGAACACCGCCATATAAAAGCCCGCCCTGTAGACGTGGAGGACTTCGGCACTGCTGTGATAACATTTTCCGATGAAACAAAGGGGATAGTAATCGCCACGGACACGCTTCTCGGAGGCAGCAGGAACTACGTTGAAGCGTACTGCAGCGACGCGGTGCTTCGGGGCAACCTTACCATGAACGATATGATGAGCACATATTTCGCAGACGAGGACAACCTGGACGATGTTTACATCTCGGAAATGCTGCCCATAAAAACAGGCTGGAACAATCCTTTCGTCATAGACGAGATAGTAAGAGGATACTCCGCGCAGATGCAGGATTTCATGGAAGCTGCCGCGTTCGGAAGAGAGCCTGTTTCCGGCTTTGACCTTGCCTACGACACGGCAAAGATAACATATGCGGCGTATATGTCCTCGGAGCTCGGGAAAAAAATAATGTTGAAGTGAGGTTTGGATTTTATGGAAAAGGAGCTGCTGTCCTTTGTTATCCCCTGTTACCGCTCGGAAAAAACGCTGGAAAACGTTGTAAAAGAGCTTACCGCCGAGATAGACAAGCGCAGCGGGAGCTACGATTACGAAATATATCTTATAAACGACTGCTCGCCGGATAACGTATGGGAAGTGATAAAAAAGCTGTGTGCGGAAGATCCGAAAATACACGGAGTATGCTTTTCAAAAAATTTCGGTCAGCACGCCGCTCTTATGGCAGGCTACAGCTTTTGCAGGGGCAGAATAATCATCTCCCTGGACGACGACGGACAGGCGCCCGTCGAAAGCGTTTACGATCTGGTGGACAAAATAAACGAGGGTTACGACGTGGTTTTCGGAAGATATCCCGAAATAAAGCAGACCCTTTTCAGGCAGTTCGGCAGCAAGGTAAACGACAAAATGTCGGAAATGCTGCTGGGCAAGCCGAAAGATATTGTAGGCAACAGCTTCTACGCCATCAGGGACTTTATCGTAAAGGAAATGCTGCGGTACAAAAACTCTTACCCTTATGTGGGAGGACTTATTTTCAGAGCCACCGTGAACGCCGCCAATATAGACGTAAAGCAGCGCAGCCGCGCGGAGGGCAGATCGGGATATACGCTGAGCAAGCTGATAAAGCTGTGGCTCAACGGATTTACCGCATTTTCCGTCAAGCCGTTAAGAGCGGCGTCGGTAGTGGGTATCGTCAGCGCGGCGGCGGGCGTGATCTACGGGATATACGTCATCATACACAAGCTGCTCAATCCCGCAACGGAAGCCGGCTGGAGCTCTACCATGGCGGTCATGCTCTTTTTGGGGGGACTTATAATGAGCATTTTGGGACTTATCGGCGAGTATGTGGGAAGGATCTACATAAGCATAAACAACTCGCCTCAGTACGTGCTTAAAGAGCTTGTAAACATTGATAATAACGATAACGGAGAAACGATCCGATGAAAAAAGACAAAGTTCGCACCTATATTTTTCTGCATATTATTCTGCTTGTGTATTCGTTCGGGGGGATATTTTCCAAGCTGGCGTCGCACGAGCAGTTTATGTCAATACGCTGGATAATGCTCTACGGCGGTCTGATATTCACCTTAGGCGCGTATGCAGTTTGCTGGCAGCAGATACTGAAAAAAATACCCCTTAATCTTGCATATGTGAACAAATCGGTAACGATCGTCTGGAGTATGCTTTTCGGCACGGCGGTCTTCGGCGAAAGACTGACGGCGCTCAATATTATAGGAGGAATAACGGTGGCGATCGGCGTACTGCTGATAGTTACCTCGGATAATAAAAATGGATCAACTGACTAAATACTCGCTGATCATAGTACTCAGCAGCTTCATCTCGTCGCTTTCGCAGGTAATGCTGAAAAAATCGGCGGAAAAGAAATACCCGTCCAAAATAAAGGAATACCTGAACCCGTTGGTGATAACGGCGTACATTATCTTTGCAGGCTGCACGCTGATAACCATGTACGGCCTTAGAGTAGTACCCTTATCCATGTCCCCCGTGCTGGAGGCTACGGGATATATTTTCATCACCGTATTCGGATACATATTCTTCAAGGAAAAGCTGACGCGCCGCCAGGCGTTGGGAATGGCGCTTATTCTGGGCGGTATAGCCGTTTACTCCATGGGAACGGTGTGAATGATACGCAAAAGGAACGAATTTTTTCGGCAGAAAAAATTTTGCCGAAAATATTTTTTTAATATGCCATACCGTTGTCATATTAGCTGTGATATAATTATTTCATAATAAAAATTTCCCGGAGTTCGGGAATGGAAAAGAGGTAATTGTAAATGGCATACGGTAAATCCGCTGCCGATATTGCAGCAAAAGAACTGGAGCGTCACGGAGAGCTTCAGACGTTCCTGACATCTCTTTGGAAAAATATAGGAGATCACGGTATAATGACGCTGTCAACCTGCGCCGGTGATCGGATAACGTCACGGTCTATGAGCGTGATCGTTACGGGCGGCAAATTTTACTGTCAGACCGATAAAAATTATCTTAAATTCAAACAGATAGAAAAAAACGATAACGTCGCCCTTTGCTTCAAAAATTTTTCCGTTGAGGGCAAATGCCGCTGTATAGGAACTCCTCTTGAGGATAAAAACGATTTTTTCGCAAGGAGATTTAAAAAACATTTTTACGGTTCATATAAGGCATATTCCTCTCTGCCCTCGGAAATACTGCTGGAAATCTCCCCCGCGCTCATTTATTCATGGAGCTATACCCTTACAACGCCCTATATGGAATATTGGGACTTTAATAATAAAACATACATCAAAAGGAAGATGGTTTCAAATGAAAAATAAACTCTTACGTATTGACTTAAAAAATGCAGGCTTGTCTGCTGCTGCGGAGGTATGTGAAAATGATGGAAAGATTTGATGTAAACGAAGAATGGGCGCACTCGGGACTGATAAAAGCCGGCGATTTTTGCTTTTTAAGCTACTGTGCGGGAAACGTGGGCGGCAGCATAGAGCAGCAGATAAACGGCGCATTCGATGAAATGGAAAGACGGCTGGAATCGGCGGGTCTTACCCTTGAAAGCGTTGTGCAGATGGACTGCTTATTCAGGGATGTGTGGAATATCCCCGTCATGGAAAAGGTCATAAAGGAAAGATTTAACGGAAAATATCCCGTGCGCAAATCCATTCAGACAGATTTTGCCCACACAGGCGGAGAAAAGGGGTTGCTTTTTCAAGCCGACGCCATAGCGTACTGCGGTCAAAATTCGGAAAAGGAAGCTGATAAAAATGGAAAAACTTGATTACAAAAAAGCGTATAAGCATCTGTATCAGCCGAAAACGGCTCCC
>JAMPAO010000141.1 GCA_023667165.1 Ruminococcus sp.
CAGCGGCAAAATCTGCCGAAAAGACGTGCGCTGTATCTTGTGAAGACAGGTTCTTATACTTTAATTATGCGCATATTCGGTCATTTTTAACGGCTGAAAGCGTACGAAAATAAAAAAAACGGCGGTTTCACACTCCGCCGTTTTGAAATTTGCATATTTTTTCAGCACAGAGCCAGAATAAATTTTGCCGCAAGGAAAAGTCCCTTATCCCCCGCTCTTACCTCATGCTCCGTGCCTCGGTCAATAATGCATACCGTTCCCTCGGTGTAGGCTTCCTCTCGTTTGTTCATAATGCAGGCGCCTTCGCCGCAGATCACCTCGTGCAGCTCCGTCTGCTCACGGTGAATATGGCTGCCGATCTTCATATTTGGCGCAATTTTCACAATATGGCAGCTAAACTCACCCGCCGTGTCCCCGGCGGTAACGATATGCTTCAGCTCAACTCCCTCAAATTCGGGGTGCTTGTTCCAGCCAAGCTCACCGATCCTCTTTTTCCCGCAGGCGGAAATAAGCTGACCGCAGCAGAGCTTTTCAAAATAATTTTCCATAAAAACCTCTCCCTTATAAATTTTCCGTACGCCCGTAAATATCCGAAGCGTTACTTTGATTATACGGGAAAACGTAATTTTATGCTTGTAAAAAATTGCTGACCGACCGGATATATTCCGACGGCGTTACCCCCACGACCTTCTTGAAATATCTGTCAAAATGGCTCTGATCGTAAAAACCCGTCTGTACCGCCGCTTCCGTAACGCTTTTCCCCTCGCGCAGCAGCCGCTGGGACATCCTTATCCGCCTGAACAAACGGAATTTATTGGGCGAAAGACCCGCATTTTTCTTAAATTCCCGAAGAAAATGGAATTTGCTTACATACGCCCTTTCGGCAAGCTCGTCAAGACATAATTCATTTTCGGGAAAATTTTCCGTATATTCTATTCCCTGCCTGTAAGGCTCGGGCAGTTCCCTGTAATGTTCATTTCCGAGATACGACGCTCTTGACGTTATCAGCCGGAGCATTTCTTCCGTCAAACAAAGCGGCAGCAAGGCTCTCTCCGCCCACCCGCCGATCTCTGCGCTTTCCGACTCATAAACCGCACTTTTATTTATGCACAGCGAAACTGCCGTGACATTGCCAAGGGAATAAAAAGCGTGCGCCTCATACGGAAACACCGTAAAGACGCCGCCCGCCGCTACTGAGAACGTACAGCCGTTCTTTTCCGTAAAAGCCGTTCCCCGCAGCACCGCCGAAACGACAAAATTATCCGAATGGGAGTGTTCGGAAAAATTTATCGCGGCATTATCCATAAAAACGGTTTCCGTAACGCCGGATACCGCAAAGCTGAAGCTGCCCATTTCATATTCCTCCCGAATACGTATCATTCTCCCCAAAAAACTTTTACAGCCATATGCGACGGCAGCCGAATGACCGTTAATATACCGGCGCTCCCGTCACATTTTTTCCGTATATCCGCCTGTAATTTCGACAGGATTTCCGTCGGGATCCATAAATGTAAAATACCAGTACGGTGAAAAAACGTTTATAAACCGAATTTCCGTCATCTGCTCCGCAATTCCCGATTCTTTTATCCTATCATATTCCGCCTTCAGATCCTCCGTCACCAAATTAATAAATACCTTACGGGTATTTATACTGTCCGCAATTTCTTTTTGGTTATCATATATTTCACAATACTCGCCTTTCGTTATTACCTGCTCGGGGTTTTCACTGTCATAATAACCGTTCATGATACAGAGATTAAATCCTTTGATATTAAACTTAGCAAAGCGTTTTCCGTTTACATCGCCTGCTTTCATATCAAAAAGCTTCTCATAAAACGAAACCGATCTGTCAAAATCCTTAACAACTAAATAAATCGAAGCATATTGCATTGCCGATATCTCCTTTAAATTTTAATATTTTGAAACTTTGATTTAAGAGCCTGCTGGGTATCTCGTCGTATGCGTATTTCCGAGCGTAATTTTGCAGAAAATACGTATGCCGGGAGATACTCAAACAGGCTCTGAGATCACATAAGACTTGAAAGAGCGCCGGTGTCGCCGTCAAGGATCTGCTGCGCTATCTCGTCGGAGAATACAAGGGACATAACTATATCGCCGTTGTACATTACCGCGCCGATCTTTTTCCTGTCAGATTTTGAATAAATATACATTGAAGTACCGTTATCATCGTCGGTATCCTCCAATTTCCAGCCTTCGTCCTTAAACCAACCCTTGAATTTTGCAACACTGCCGTCGGAATAGTCAATGGCGTATCCGCACGCCATCAGCTTGCTGTCCGAATCGAAAATATAATACCCGTAAGGCTCGGTATCAAAAACCATCACCATAGGCTCCTGAATAAAGTAGCTTTCAAAGCCGCCCTTTTCTATTACATCGTCCATGCTCATGCCCCATGACAGCCCCTTAAGAGGCTTGTCAAGCATACTTTCCGACGAAGCCGCAGCATTCCTGAGCTTTCCGTCCGTTCCGAAATCATATATCTTGCCGTTTATTTTCAGCTTGCCCGTGCGCATTTTGCCGTCGGATCCGAAGTAATAGGTATCATCGCCCAGCTTTCTCATACCGGTGCGCATCTTGCCGTCGCTGCCGAAATAATATCTGCTTTCGCCTATCTTTACCCAGCCCGTAAGCATTTTTCCCTTTTTTGCGGAGTTGAAATAATATGTATCGCCGTTTATTTTCTTCCAGCCGGTAAGGGCGATACCGTACTTATCGAAATAATATTTGCCGTCGCCTACGGTCTGCCAGCCGGTAAGTTTTTTCCCCGTTTTATCGCTTGTGTAGCTGTAACCGCTGTCCGATTTTACCCATTCCGCGCTTACTCCCGCCGAAAGAGCCGTAACAGCCGACGCCGAAACAGCCGCAGCCGCTATCACGGAAACCAATCTGCTTTTTATCATAATAATACCTCCAAACATCAAAAATACGGAAAAAAACCGTATTTTATAATCTTACGGTTAATATTTTACCATATTTCCGTATAAAAGTCAATGGGGTTGAACCGTGTTTTCACGGATATTGTATATTATTTTTTTCCTTGACATATGTCTGCGGTGCATGGTATAATTGGGATATGATATTGCGAAAACTTGTCAAATATATCATGAAACTGCGTATTTGGAGATATGATTATGAAAAACTGCCTCCTTTTTTACAGCGGATATCAGCAATTTTATGAAATGGCGGAAAGATCAGCGGTATTTTCGGAATTTTGCAGGGAATCATACGGCGCAGATCTTTCACAGGACGGTTTCAGCGATATAAAGCAAATAGAATATATATCAGAGCTTATTCCCAAAAGTCAAGACCTGCGCATTCTTGACGCAGGCTGCGGAAACGGGAAAATGCTCGGATTTCTGCAAAAGAGGCTCGGCGGCTTTGTCTGCGGCTTCGATTACTCCGAAAACGCCATAAAAAGCGCCGTTTCCCAAGGCGGGAAAAACCGCCGCTTCACCGTCGGACTTATCGGAGAAGCCGAATATCCGCCCCTATGCTTTGACGCCGTTATTTCAATGGACAGCGTATATTTCGCTCCGGATATGACGCGGTTTGCCGCACAGGCAGATTCATGGCTGAAGGAAAACGGGGTTTTTATTATCGGATATCAAGAGGGAGATTTAGCCGCTAAAACGAAAAACAGCGAAACTACTCTTATCGCCCGTGCGCTCAGAGATAACGGAATGACATACAGCGTAACGGATATTACAAGAAATTCGTACGATATGCTCGTAAAAAAGCGGGAAACTGTAAAAAAATACAAAAAAGCCTTTTATGATGAAAATATCGGCGAATGGTACGAAATCATCCTGCACCAAACCGACTGCGCAGATGCTTCATTTGACGATTTTGAAAAAAACAATGCGCGGTATATTTACGCAGCGCGTAAATCGGCGCGGTGAACGTAAAATATCTGCCTCGGTTATCCGCAGGTCAATAAAATATTTGCATTGCAAGGAGATAACGAAAATGGTAAGAGAAGTTACAAAAGACGATCTGAACGGACTTTTGCGTCTGTACACGCAGCTTCACGGAAATAAGCTTCCCGAAAGCTCGGACAGTCTTGAGGATCTGTGGGAAAGCATATTGGCGGACAAAAATCACCATATAATAGCCGCAGAGGAAAACGGCAGGATCGTTTCCTCATGCGTATGTATCATCGTTCCGAATCTTACCCGCGGTCAGCGCCCCTATGCGCTCATAGAAAACGTGATAACCGACGAGGCGTTCAGAAAAAAAGGCTTTGCTTCCTCCTGTCTTGAATACGCGGCAAATATCGCAAAATCGGAAAACTGCTATAAAATAATGCTCATGACCGGCGCAAAGGACGAAAGCACGCTTGATTTCTACCGTCGCGCGGGATTTAACAGCGACGACAAAACGGCGTTTATAAGGTGGCTGTAAAAAGGAGAGCAATAATATGAAGATAAGCAGACAGATAGGCATTTTGTCGGTGCTTATGCAAAGGGATACGGTCACTGCGGCGGAGCTGACGGAAAAATTCGAGGTAAGCCTCAGAACTGTTTACAGAGATATTGAAGATATGTGCATGGCGGGCATACCCATCGGCAGCATAAGAGGAAGAAGCAAGGGCGGATTTTATATCGAAAAGGATTTCAAGCTCGACCGCGCCGTGCTTTCCAAAAGCGATATGAAAGCGCTGCTTACGGGTTTGCAGGCTCTTGACAGCGTCGACGGGACCAGCCGACGGCTGATGGACAAGCTCTGCGAGCAGAGAAACAGTCTGATGAACACGGCGGGAGGCATTACCATCGATCTTTCCGGCTGGGACAGGTCGGCTGTGTCGGAAAAAATAGGATTTCTAAGGTCTGCCATGGACGACGGCAAGGAAATTTCTTTCGGATACCTTTCGCCGGAATCGGAAAACGGCGATGAAAACGTAAGGATCGTCGACCCCATAAGACTGGTATTTGAATGGTCAAGCTGGTATGTATGGGGTTACTGCAAGCTGAGAAACGATTTCAGGCTTTTCAGACTTTCGAGAATGACCGATCTGAAACGCACGGGAAAAAACGCCGAAGAAAGGGAAATACCGGAATTTTCCTGCGACAAGCTCAGGCACACAAGAGGAAAAACAAAAGTCACCGTAAGGTTCGACAAGGCGGTGAAATGGCGAATTTACGACGAGTTCGGAACAGATCTGTCCTATGACGAAAACGGGGACGTCATCCTGACGTTCACATGGCAGGACGATATCTCTCTTTACCGCTTTCTTCTTTCATTCGGTGATAAAGCGGAGATAATCTCTCCCGCCCGAAAGCGGGAGGAATTTAAGGCGGAGCTGAAAAAAATGCTGTCGGTTTATGAT
>JAMPAO010000142.1 GCA_023667165.1 Ruminococcus sp.
GTATAATGAGATCAATATACTTATCCGCTTGTTGCTTGTGACAGGCGGATTTTTTATGCCGTTTTTTAAGACAGCGAGGCGAAGTGTTGTGTATAAAAACAAGTCAAGGTATGAAAATTTACAGTATGCCATGTTTGACGGTGCGGGAAGATACGGCATACCGCCGCTCAAAGGATCAAGCCGCAGGAATATTGCGGAGCTTGCGGGCTTTAATTATGCGCAAAGTATAAAGGACACGGCGGGAAAAGGACTGCATTTCTTTCTTGACGATTACCAGTTTAAACGCTTGTGGAACGATCCCGAACGGTACATTCCCGTGATTAAAAGGTTTGCTTTTGTCTTATCTCCCGACTTTTCCCTTTATAGAAATTTTCCTGCTGCGATGCAGATATATAACCATTACCGTAAACACTGGCTGGCGGCGTTTTGGGAAAGCAAGGGGATCGAGGTCATACCGACTGTTTGCTGGAGCGATGCAGCTTCATTTGACTGGTGCTTTGACGGCGAACCGACAGGCGGCACGGTAGCTGTTTCTTCTGTGGGAACGCAGAATAACGCCTATGCGAAAGAGCTGTTTTTGGACGGCTATTCGGAAATGATGAAACGGCTTTATCCCGAAACTATTGTTTTTTACGGCAGCGTTCCCGATGAATGCAGAGGGAATATTATACGGATTAGGTCTTTTCAGGAAAAATTCAAGGCGGTGAAATGCGATGGGCGGACGCGGCGCGAGCAGCGGAATAAGCGATAAGGGAAAGAGATACGGGACGGAGTATACGACGCTTCATCAGAGTGGTAATATAAAATTTGTAACGCCTAACGAGGGTTCGGCTACAGCTCCTATGGAAACTATGACTAAAGGCAGAGTTTATGTTACTGTAAATAATCAAAATCAAATAAAATCAATAACATATTACGATAAAAACAATAAAAGGTTTAAGCAAATCGACACGGATCACCCACATAAAATTAACGGAGTTAATGAAGAACCGCATAAGCATAAAGGTTACTTGCATAACGAAAAGGGAGATTACACATTATCTCCAAAAGAGCAAAAACTTCTTGACAGGGTAACAAAAACGTGGTACAATATTAATAACAAGTAGAAGTGTTGTGAGGAACACGCATATAAATTATGAATGTCCGGTGCAAATCCGGACGCTTGTTACCGAGAGTACAGAAATGTACTCTCTTTTTTATACCCTGCCAAGAACACGTCTGACAGGCTTTGTACGGCGTCGTATTTTTCATAGGGTAATTCATAAAAGCAATTAAAACGCCGCAGAGGGGCGTTTCTGTTCGATTTTTGAAGGAGGTGACGGTTATGGGAAAAACCAACAAGCCAAAATACAGCTCCGCTGCAAAAATGCAGGAGGTCATAGACGAATATTTTTCCGACTGTGAGGGATATCCTCTCACCAATGAAAACGGTGAACCCCTTAAAGACAAAAACGGACGTCCCGTTATCGTCGGTGCGCGTCCTCCCACGGTCACGGGACTTGCTCTTGCCCTGGGGTTTAAGACAAGGCAGTCGCTGCTGAATTATCAGGCAAGGTCAAAGGCGTTTGACGATATTATCACGGTCGCAAAGAGCCGCTGTGAGGAGTACGCGGAACGGCGGCTGTACGATCGGGACGGGGTGAACGGAGCGAAATTCTCCCTTGCGAATAATTTCAAGGGGTGGAGCGACCGTCCCGAAAGCGACAGCTCCGAGGCTATTGCCAAGCTGGACGAGGTCCTGGAAAAGATAGGGGGCGGTGAGTAATGCCTTTTACGGCAATGCAGCGGGAATATTTCAAAAAGGCAAATCACAGGTGGAACGTAAAATCCGGTGCTACCCGTTCGGGAAAGACTTACATGGACTATTTCCTGATCCCGAAGCGCATTCGTGCGGCAGCCGGCAAGGACGGTCTGACGGTGCTGCTTGGAAACACGAAAGGCACGCTGCAAAGAAATATCATCGAACCGCTTCGGAATATCTGGGGCGGTTCTTTTGTGTCCGATATTCGGTCGGACAATACGGCTGTGCTGTTCGGAGAGCGGTGCTACTGTCTGGGCGCGGACAAGGTATCGCAGGTGAACAGACTGCGGGGTTCGTCAATAAAGTATTGCTATGGGGACGAGGTCGTCACATGGCATGAGGACGTTTTCAATATGCTCAAATCCCGTCTTGACAAGCCTTACAGCAGATTTGACGGAACGTGCAATCCCGAAAATAAAAATCACTGGTTCAAAAAATTTCTGGATTCCGATGTTGACCTTTTTCATCAGAAATACACTCTTGACGATAACCCTTACCTGTCAAGGGAATTTTCGGAAAATCTCAAAAAGGAATATTTCGGCACGGTTTTTTATGACCGTTATGTTTTGGGTAACTGGGTCAATGCGGAGGGTGTAATTTACAGGGCGTTCAATGACGACCCGAAACGGTTTGTCATTGAAAATCTTGACGGGATAGATATTGCCTTTGCGACGGTGGGCGTGGACTTCGGCGGAGGAAAGTCGGCTCACGCGTTCAACTGCACGGGGTTTACAAAGGGACGTCGGGAAATAATCACGATCCATGATTACCGCAGGAAAGACGCTGCAACGCCGGAACAGCTTTATGAGGATTTTGCGCAGTTTGTTACAGAATGCCGCATGATACTGGGTAATGTTCCGCTTGTTGACGTTTACTGCGACAGTGCGGAGCAGACCCTTATCCGAGGTATGAAAACAGACGGCGAAAAGCGGGATCTGCGGCTGGAATTTCACAACGCCCGTAAATGCCCTATCAACGACCGCATAAGGTTTTACACCGCGATGATGGGCACGGGCAGGTACAAGATCCTGAAATCCTGCACCGCCACCGTAGACGCATTTTCCGAGGCTATGTGGGACGGAAAATATCCCACCGAGGACGTAAGGCTTGACGACGGTACGACTAACATAGACAATCTGGACGCACAGGAGTACAGCACGGAGGCGTATATGAGGGATATAATGGAAAGGATGGTTTAAGGTGATATTCGATAAAGCAAAAGAAGCGTTTGAAGATACAAGACTGCCGGAGCTGTCAGCCTATTACGGCAAAATCGACGAATGGGCGGATATTTTCAGCGGCAGACCAAAATGGCGGCGGGTGAAACGTTCGGGACTTGCAAAAGCCGGAGAACGTCAGCTTAATCAGATGAACACGGGAAAGATCCTTTGCGATGAGTTCGGGCATAAGCTGTTCGGCGAGCAGGTCGAAATATCCTGCGGAAACGAAGCGGCGGACGAATTTATAAAGGATTTTCTGGAGCGTGAGGGATTCTGGCAAAACATACCCGCATACATTTCAAAGGCGTTTGCACAGGGCGGCTGCGGTCTTAGGGAATACATAGAAAACGGCAGGGTACGCCTTGGATACTGCGAGGGCAGGCAGTTTATCCCCTTGAAATGGGACAACAAACGGATAACCGAATGCATTTTTGCGGATGTTTCGTCAGTCGGAGAAAAATATTACACTCTTTTTGAACGGCATTATTTTGACGGCAAAGCAAGGGTGGAAACAAGGCTTTTCCGTTCGGAATACGGGAACGATTTAGGTCGGAGAGTACCCTTGACGGAACTGTTTCCAAATGCTCCGGATACCGTGATATATCCGTCCGATGTGCCTGTGTTTCAGTATTTCAAGCCGGATATAACCAACTCGTTCGATGAGATATACGGCAATATCCCTTTGGGTCAGAGCGTTCTCGAATGCTGCAGGGACACGCTGAAAGCTCTTGACATAGCATTTGACAGCTTTGCAAGGGAATTTGTTCTGGGCAAAAAACGGATCATTGTTCCCTCTTCCTGCATACGCACGGTGGTAGACCCCGACACGGGTGAGGTGTGCAGATATTTCGATGCCGACGACGAGGTTTATCAGGCGCTCAAATGCGACGAGGAAAAGGATCTGAAGATAAACGACAATACCGTTGAGCTGCGTATCACCGAGCATGTGGACGGCATAAATGCGCTGCTTAATATCCTCTGTTTTCAGACGGGACTGTCCCCGGGCGCTTTGTCCTTTGACCGCAGCGGAGGAATGAAAACCGCCACAGAGGTCGTTTCCGAAAACAGCAAAACGGCTCTTACTTTGAAGTGCAACAAAAATCTGCTGACGGAATTTTTCGGGGATATGCTTAAGGCGGTCATTGCTTTAGCGCAGGAAACGGGAGAGCTGCCAAGAGGCGGTTATGAAATTTCCGTTGGTTTCAAGGACAGCGTTATCATTGACGACAACACCTTGATAGACAACAATATCAAGCTGGTGTCGGCAGGGCTTAAATCAAAGGTTTCGGCTATTATGGAGATACTCAAGTGCGACGAGGAAACTGCTAAAAAGGAGCTTGCACGGATAAACGAGGAAAACAGCTCGGCGGTTATGGGCGGTGACGAAACGTTTGACCCGTCGGATGACGAAGCCGACAGCGAGGACATTGTGGAAGAGGCTGAAAAGGAAGCCGGAAAGACATTGAACAGCGCGCAAACGCAGTCGCTGATCTCTGTTATGGCTCAGTACAAAGCCGGTACGCTCAGTCTGGGACAGGCGGTCAATATCGTTTCTGTTTCTATCGGTATTTCCAAGGAGGAGGCAAGAAAGATCATTGAGGGGGCTGAATAAACTAAAAACAGGAGGCTTTCAAGCACTCCTGTTTTGGTTTAATCATCATAATGACCTTTGCATTGGTAAATAATTGTTTCGCCTTTTTCAATGCTGTAAACCAAACGGTTCTTATCATCAATACGTCTGCTCCATTTACCATGACTATTATGCTTTAACGGTTCGGGTTTGCCTAAGCCCTCAAAGCTGCTGCGGCTTATATCTTTGAGCAGCGCATTTATTCGCTTGACAGTCTTTTTATCTTCATTCTGCCAACAAAGATATTCTTCCCAAGCCTGGTCTGTAAAAACAATTCTACTCATTTTCCATTGCCTCTAATTCGTCCATTGTTTTAATAACAACTTTGCCCTCTTTATACTGATTAAAGCTTTTTTCGATGGCTTCTGTGTTGGATTCGGAATAAAACCTATCAATGGAGATATCAAAAGGAATGCGCTTTTCCCGGGTCACCTTTTTGGCAAAAACGGTGAATGCTGTGGTCATGCTCATGCCAAGCTCTTCGCAGGTTTTTTCAAGACCTGTTTTAAGGTCGCTGTCTATTCTAAAACTTACGGTTGTTTGTGGCATAATATCAACTCCTTTCAAGATTATTATACCACATTGTTATGACAATGTCAATACAATATGTGAAAAAGAGGTGATTTTTTTGACCCGTGAACAGTACGACGAATTTTCCGTTCCGCTGGTGC
>JAMPAO010000143.1 GCA_023667165.1 Ruminococcus sp.
CTTATGGAAAAATACGGCTCGTTCCACACGCTTTCATATAAATTCTGCATAGTAAAAATTTTCCCTCTATGTTCAATAAGTTTACGCAGAATTTGATACTCGATTTCCGTCAAATCAATTTCTCCGCCGTTTTTCTTTACGTCGTTAAATTCGCTGTTGACCCGCAGTGCGCCGTAAGTAAAATAATTATCCTGCGGTTCGGCGGATTTTCCGCTGTACACATAGTACCGCCGCAAAAGTCCCTTGACCCGCGCAAGCAATTCAGAAAAGGAAAACGGTTTTGTGAGATAATCGTCGCCGCCGACGGAAAACCCCATTGTAAGGTCGGAGTCCATTCCCTTTGCAGTGAGAAATAAAATCGGAACATTATATTTTTCCCGCATCTTTGTGCATACGCTGTACCCCGACATTTCGGGCATCATAATATCGAGAATTACAAGCCCGAAAGTGCCGTCGATAATTTCAAGAGCTTTCGCGCCATTTTCCGCTTGAATTATTTTATATCCCTCGCCGCTCAGAAAAGTGTCGATAAGCCCCCGTATTTCCTCGTCGTCGTCAACAATAAGTATTTTATTTTTTTCCACCTTTACCGCCTCCCAAAATAAATTATAACACACATTTTAAAAAATTTCAACCTTTATATTTTTATCGGAATTTCTCCAGCAAGCTTGAGTATTGCCGCGCGGATTTCCTCGGTGAGCTGTTCCGCGCTTTTACCGCGGGGATAAATAGGCTGACCGTATTTAACTTTTACCTCAAATTTTTTGCCCTTTTCGTTAAGAAGTTTAGGCAGGAATTTTCCCGACGGATAAATTTCATACGCGCCGTTTATATACGCGGGAATAATGGGACTTTCCGTTTCAATGGAAAGCGCCGCCGCGCCCTTTTTGCACTCGCCGAGCTTGCCGTCTCTGCTCCTCGTTCCCTCGGGAAAAATAATAACGCCGCATTTTTCGTTAAGCATTTCTTTCAGCCGTTTCATAGCCGTAGCTGCAATGCCCGTTCTGTCAACGGGTATCATTCCCGCAACCCTTGTCAAAGTCCTGCTTAAAAGGCTGTTTTTAAATAATTCCTGCTTTGCCGCGCAGTATAATTTTTTGTAACGCTCTTTGCGGAAATTTGCCGTAAGGTACAAATAATCAAAATTTGAAACGTGGTTAGAGCAAATAATATACGCGCTGTTTTCGGGCAGACATTCGCTTCCCTGCACAGATATTTTGTAAAGCCGTTTTGCGATTTTGCTGTAAAATTTAAAAATCAAATAATCCCTGTCCGTCTTTTTTATCGGATATTCGGCGGGATTTTCAAAATTATTCCGCTGAATTTCAGTACCGTTTCCGCACACCGTATCCGCCAGTTCTTCGGCGGTAAGTTCTTTCTTTACCGCGCTGTCCAAAACGCAGCCAAATTTTTCCTCCAAATCCGCAAGCAGTGTAACGGCGTCGATTGAGTCAATATTAAGCTCCTCGAATATTTTTGTTTCGGGACGTATGTCATCGGGAGAAAGTCCCGCCGCCTTTGCAATCATTGAAAAAACAATCTGCCTGCCGTCAGCGGACGTTTGGGGAATAACGCTTATTCCCGCCGAAATTTCATTTTCAATCATATTTTTTAATAAATAGCGTTTCGGCTTTTTAAGGGCGGTTCTTGGAATTTCCTCAACAAAATGTATTCCCGATAACCGCATATTTACAGAACCCTCGCCGCTCCGTTTTAAAAGCATTTCCCGAATCTTTACCGTATTTTCGCTGTCCGCTACCGCAAAGCAGTGTACCTCGTCATATCCGCCGTTTGGAGAGGTAATTCCGCATACCGCCAAATCTTTTACAAAAGGAATATTTCCGTAAAATTCCTCAATATCGTCGGGAGCAATTTTTTTGCCCGTGGCAAGCACAATATTTTCCTTAATTCTGCCTTGAATTTTAACAACGCCGTTTTTGTCAATCGCCGCCAAATCACCCGATTTAAACCAACCGTCCTCGGTAAAAGCCTCCCGTGTGGACTGCTCGTCGTTAAAATATCCTTTCATCATAAACGGCGTTTTTATAAGCAGTTCGCCATTGTCGGAAAGCTTTGCAAGCGTTTCCCCGTAACATTTTCCGCAGGTATCGGTTGTGATTTTAAGTCTGGTATTTCCAATCGTCGGTACGTTGGTTTCGGTCGCTCCGTATGCGGCAACAATATTAAATCCTACGCCGAAATAAAATTCGGCGGTTTCTTTTGAAAGCGGCGAACCCGCGCAGGCGAGAACGTCAATATTTCCGCCGAAAGCCTTATGTATTTCGGCAAAAAACGTCTTTCCGAGATTTATTCCCGTAGTTTTTCTGACGTTAAGACAAATCGGGAAAAACTTTTTAAACATTGACGCTTTGGAGGAATTTCCGTTAATTTTCTTTAAAATCTGCGCCTGTATCATTTCGTAAACCTTTGGCACGGAGGGAAAAATATGGGGTTTGTATTCCTCAAAGCCGCTCATCAACGAGGTGGCGTTTAAATTTTCAAGATAAAATGCGCTGCCGCCCAAAAGCAGCGAACCCATTACTTGAGTTATCAATCCGTAAATGTGGCTGTTCGGCAGCATACCGAAAAATACCGAGCCGTTTTTCAGTTTGTTGGCTTTTATCGTAACGTCCGCCGTACCGATTATCGAGCCTGCCGAGTGCATAATTCCCGAAGCGGTTTTTGTTGTTCCCGACGAAAAAAATATTGTGGAAACATCGTTATCTTCTTTTATTTTCGGTGTCGGAATATCTGCCGTACTTTCAGCAAAAGGCGTACCCAAAAGGTTTGCGGAAAGCATTGGAATTTGTGAAATTACACCGATTTTTTCTTTAACGTCATAAGAAACAATTATCGCGGACAAATCCGATTTTTCAATTAATTTCAGCAGTTCGTCCCTTTGCAGACTGCTGTCAAGCAAAACCGCGGTGCAGTTAATTTTCTGCACCGCAAGATAATTTATTACCCAATCGGGCGACGACGGCGCGGCAATACCTATGCGGTTTCCGCTTTTCAAACCGAGAGCGGATAAATTTCCGGCGCACATATCCGTCCGTTCAAACATTTCGGAATAGGTCACCTTTTCGGTAACGCCGTCCGCGCACCGTATTCCCAGCGCGGTTTCGGATTTTTTATTAAAATTTCTTTTTTGAATTTCCTCGTATATATTCATTGTATTATCCTTTCCTGCCTCAAGCGGACAACAAATTTTATTAATGAATATGATACTTTATATTTCTTAAATTTCACCCTATAAATTTCTTGCAAATTCTTGCAAAATCTTAAAAATTCTTACAATTTTTTATTCGTATTTACTAATTATTTATTGAACAGATACAAATGAACAGTATGGATTATTACTCAATTCAGCTTACTATTGATAGGAACTATAAAGATAAAATAGTAACGTTTAAATTTGTATAATGTTTTGCAGAAAAACCCCTTGACAAATCACATCTCAGAAGAAAATTCTTCTCAAATTTGCAGAGGATAACGGTTTTGAAAACTGTGAATTTTATGTTGATGACGGTATCAGCGGAACAACATTCAACCGACCTGATTTTCAGCGAATGATAGAAAACTGTGAGGACGGAAAAGTAGCTGCGGTCATTGTAAAAGATATGTCACGCTTCGGCAGGAACTATCTTGAAGTGGGCTACTACACCGAGATATTTTTCACGGAAAACGGTATCAGGTTTATCGCTGTAAACGACGGCGTTGACAACAGCAGGGAGACGGACGATTTCACACCTTTCCGCAACATTATCAATGAGTGGTACTATCCATTCCCAAAAACACATTCAAAAAATAATCTCGCAGGAATTGATAATAATGTCATAAATGCCTTTCCTCGGCGCTTTCAAAGTGGTGTACCTAATATCAAATCCAAATGGCACGCCGTTTAAAAAAATATTAAGAACGCCATAATCGGGAACAACAATCTGTTTTAATAAAGAGCGATAAAGTTCTTTACTCTCTGAATTGCAGTCCGACAGTTTTTGCATATACTCAACAGTCTTTTTTATTTCTGCCATTTGAGTATTTTGCCGAGCAGAAATATCTTGATTTCGCGCTATTTCCTCGGTAAGCCGAGCAATTTCTTTGTCGTAAATTTCCGTCTGTTTTTTCAAATCTTCTTTGGAAATTAATTCATCAAGCATAAGGTCAATCGCCTTATGTTTTTTGTTTTCCAACTTTGAAATTTCCTGTTTCAACGGAGCAATATCAACGTCCTTTTGAACAAGCTGAATATTTTGAATTTCCTCAATCATCTGCTTTTCAAGAACGGGGCGAAATTCATTTATTTGTCCCAAAATATTTTTCATTGCCGCCGCAACAATTCTTTCGTCAACGGTATGCGCGTCACAGCCAAGCAGTTCGCCGTTAATTGCGGTGTGATTTTCTTTGCCGTAAAGCGCGCGGTTTCTGCACCTTAAACTGGCACTTGAATTTTTAGACGTGCGGCTCATAAT
The DNA here is from genome assembly GCA_023667165.1 of Ruminococcus sp. GTDB lineage: Bacteria > Bacillota > Clostridia > Oscillospirales > Ruminococcaceae > Huintestinicola. The sequence continues at coordinate 4,473 of JAMPAO010000143.1, forward strand.
AAAACTGTAACCGCATTTTCCGCAAACCATTTTACCGCTCAGCCAAAAATTATTTGAATGTTTTTTGCCCTCGCGGGTAAGCCAGCCGCGACGTTTTCGTTCTTCCTGAACGGCGTCAAAAACCTCCCTCGAAACAATCGGCTCGTGATGATTTTTAACCGTAATTAACGGCGCGTCGGGATTTTCACCGTGATTAATAAAAGTTTTTTCGGCAAGAACATTAGGTTTATAAACTTTCCATTGCGTCAAATCCCCAACATATTTTTCATTGTTGAGAATTTTCAAAACGTGCTGACCGCTCCAAACTCGATTTTTTAAAGTCGGTATTCCGCGCTCGTCAAGCTCGTGAGCAATTGCAGTAGAACCTTTTCCCTCGTACAAATACATATGAAAAATGTCTTTTACAATTTCCGCTTCTTCGGGAACAATTTCAAGTTTTCCGCCAATGACCTTGTAGCCGTAAATCCGTCCGCAGCCGAGAACAACGCCTTTTTCCATACGGCGTTTCATTCCCCACTTCACTCTTTCGGAAATTTTACGGCTTTCCTCTTGAGCTATTGAGGACATAATTGTCACTTAATCATATAGTAACACCCAAAAGCAGCCATAATTCGATAATAATAAACATAAAAATATTTCTTTTGATAACTTTTTTATAGCGTGTTCACGTAAACCGTGAGCACGCTATAGCTTTTATGCTGTAGAAACATTTTTATAATTAAAATTTATTTATATATTTTTTAAATATAGTTCTTCAATTATTTTAATACGGCGGGTGATGTAATATTAAACCTTTTCCAACTTTTTCTGCAATTATCAATTCACCTTGTTTATGATATTTATCTCTTT
>JAMPAO010000144.1 GCA_023667165.1 Ruminococcus sp.
CGGCGAGGAAAAAATTATGTCGTAGTAATGTCGTAGTAAGGATTGATTTGACATCTTTAGCGGTTTAATCAGCATAAAAAAATCCCGATAAATCGGGATTTTTTGGTCTGCCCGACCGGAATTGAACCAGCAGCCTTCAGAGTCGGAGTCTGACGCTCTATCCGATTGAGCTACGGGCAGAAACAATGATATATATTATTATATATTATTATATATTATTATTCTTAAATTGTCAAGAGATTTTGCTTGAGTTAGAATAAATTTTTCGGTGCGAACGAGCATTTTTCGTAAACAAAGCCGCTTTTTCGAGGACTTTGTTCTTTAAATTAATGGGTTAAAGTCGTATAACGGATAAAAATGGTTTTATGTTGCAGTAGGGGTAAATTTGCCTGCAATGCAATTTCCGCAAAATAAAAATCCCGATTTATCGGGATTTTTTGGTGCAGATGAAGGGACTTGAACCCACACGGTATTACTACCACTAGAACCTGAATCTAGCGCGTCTGCCTATTCCGCCACATCTGCATATTTAATTCACTTAATAAGTATACAACATATAAGGAATTTTGTCAAGATACTTTGTAAAATTTACAATTTGTTAATTCAAGATATGAATATATTTAACCTTAAACAGACGTGCCGGAGCGATCCGAAAATTAATGTATTTCAAGCCAAAGCTGCACGCACGGCTGATGTGCGGCAGGATCGGCGAGCTTCACATTTCACGCGGCTTGCAGTACAGATTGGTTTCCCATGCGGGAATATAAAGCTGATGCCTGATATACAATTGCAGCTCGGGATTTATTTCATGTACAAGCAGAGGCAGCCGGAAAAAATCGTCCGTCCGGTGATACAAGGCGCAGATCAGCTTGGAGCCATTCTTTATCGAATTTGCGCAGCCCTTTATCGCTTCATATTCGGCTCCCTCCACATCCATTTTTATAAGGGTTGCATTTTCGGTAAAACTGTCGCCCTTTACAGCGGGAACCTGTCTGAGTCTGCCGCCGTTTTTTGATATTCTTGCGTTTCTTCCCGAGCGGTCCTCAAATGAAAGCTCTGTGCCGCAGCTCCACGCGGCGGCGTTTATAAGGTCGGTTCGGGGCATATCCGAAACATTCCTGGTGAGCTTTCTGTAATTTCCCGAATCGGGTTCGAGGGCAAAGATATGCTTATATTTTCCGTTTGTTCGCTTTACGAATTCGAGGACGGTATCACCGTTATACGCGCCCATGTCGGTATATTCCTCGTTATCGGAAAGGGGAATGAGTTTTCCGAAAATATCGTCGGCGGAGCAGGTGCAGGAGGTGAGATATTCCGTTTTTCCGCTGATACGGAAGTTAAGTACGTCCGCATATGTCCTGCGTGAGAGATCGTCGGCAAGAAGCTCATACACTTGCTGTATTTCCTCGGCGTGTTCCAGACAGTATTCATACGTAATAAGTCCGTTTCCCACGACGGGAACGTCGGGGGCGATAAGAATATGTCTGTCCGCAATCGCTTCGATACGCTTATACAGGCTTTCATAACCCGCACCGAAGGCAAGTACAATGATAAAATCGTCGATAAGCGATTCGATCTGCGAAAGCGAATGCACAAGATGTCCTTTGAAACTGTGTCCTCTTACAAATTCGTCGCTGGCAAAAAAGCCTGCGGGAGCAATACCGTATTCGGAAAATATCTTAAGTATTTTTTCCGCGCCGTCGCCCATTCCGTAGATAAAAACCGGCAGATCGGTATTTTTCAGCCGATCCCAGGAATTTTCCTTTTCGGTAATAAAATCAAGCATTATCTCATCTCCGATATCAGACCTGTCCGGCAATTTTCGAAGCGCCGCCAAAGCTCTTGAACGTTCCGGCGCTCCGCAGATTTCGAACAGGCGTATTGCTGTTTGATTTTAGTTTAACATATTTTTCCGGGAATGTCAATCGCGGCGGAAATTTTTCCGGGTAAATTTGCAGTGCTGCAATATAAGACGGAAAAAACTGAAAGCAGAGCTTGAACACAATAGCTTATTACAAAAAAATGCCGCCCTGAAATTACATGGGCAGCATTTTGGTTACCGTACGCTCTTTACAGCTCGGCAATTACCTCTATCTCCGCAAGAACGCCCTTGGGCAGCTTTGATACCTCGACGCAGGAACGGGCGGGTTTGTTGGTGAAATATTCGCCGTAAACTGCATTGAAAGCGGCAAAATCGTTCATATCGTCCAGAAAGCAGGTGGTCTTGACAACATTGTCAAAGGTGCAGCCGGCTTCCGCAAGAACTGCTTTAAGGTTTTCGCATATCTGCCTCGTCTGAGCCTCTATTCCCTGCGCTTCAACATTTCCCGTTGCGGGGTCGATGGCTATCTGACCGGATGTATACAGCATACTGCCGCATTTTACCGCTTGTGAGTAGGGTCCTATTGCGTCGGGCGCTTTCTTTGTGTAGATTTTTTCCATAATGATAACCTCCGTAAAATAAAATGTTTATCGGCATTACTGCCGCTTGGAAAACTTTGTTATTGCATATTTGAATATTTCCGATAAAAGAAACGCTGAGGGGAATATCAGTATCTGACAGATAACCGCATATATGCAGATAGCCGGTATGTCAAATACAATATCTCCGAATACAGAGTATAAACCGTAGTACAAATTTGCAATTATTAAAAAAACATCGAGCGAAATATAAGCCGCTAAAAAGATTATAACTATACCTATAACAGTTATTGCCGCAGCTATAAGGGCAAATACTCCTCCCGCCTGAATAATGACGGTTCTTGCTCCCGCGCGGGCGCTTTCGCCGCAGCGCATGGCTATTTTGTTGTGAGAAAGGGTCATTGCGGCGGAAACAGCGACGGCGAAAACGGCGATCGACCCTCCGTTCAGCCCATAGACGCACATACAAAGCACCGCCGGCAGTACAGCCTCCATAGTATAAAATCCGAGGGATATAAGCAGAAGAACCGCTTTGTTTTCTTTGCTGCGGTAAACCGCTTCATCGGTTCTGCCCGACAGCACTTCCTCGGTTTTACGGAAATATTCCGTCAGATCATCCTCGGAGGCGACTGTCAGTCTGCCGTCCTCAAGCATTACCTGCAATCCCTTGCCGTTTTCACTTTTATAGCAGCGGCAAAGATCGCTTTTTTCCTCCGTAAGAGCGTACTTGTCCCCGTGAGCTGTCACCCACAGGCAAAGCTGCTCGAAATGCCCCTTGCCCGCGTTTATTTCAAAATCATACCTGTTTTCGTACATATGCGCCCTTTCTTTTTGGTCAGGCAAGGGTGAAGCCTGCGGAGGCAAGCGCGTCCTTTATCTGACGGATATGCTCATGATTTCTGGTTTCAAGGATTATCCGCAGATAGCAGCCGTTTATGTCGCTGCCTTCATTTGCCCGCTCGTGGTGAATGGAAATAACATTTCCCCCGAGAGAGGCTATGATGTCCGAAACGCCCTTAAGCTGTCCCGGCTTGTCAATAAGCTCGATATTGAGCAGACAGGTTCTTCCCGATGTAAGCAGACCTCTTTCAATGACCTTGCTAAGTATGGTAACGTCAATATTCCCTCCCGAAACAAGACAGATCACCTTTTTGTCTTTGATATCGGGTATCTTGTCAAACATTACCGCCGCCACGGGAACCGCCCCCGCGCCCTCGGAAATGAGCTTGTGCTGCTCCATAAGGGTGAGTATTGCCGAGGATATCTCGTCGTCGGTGACGGTCACAACGCCGTCCACATACTCTCTGCACAGATCGTATGTATGTTCTCCCGGCTCCATTACCTTAATGCCGTCCGCCATGGTGGAAACATGAGAAAGCCGCTCGATCTTGCCGTGATTCAAGGACTGCTCCATACTGGGCGCGCCCGCTGCCTGAACTCCGTAGACTTTTATTTCGGGTTTGAGCTTTTTAAGAGTAAATGCAACTCCGGAAATAAGTCCTCCGCCGCCTATGGGGACTACCACGGCGTCGGCGTCGGGAAGCTGCTCGAGCAGCTCCAAGCCTATAGTACCCTGACCCGCTATAACATATTCGTCGTCGAAGGGGTGGATGAACGTATAACCTTTCTCATCTCTCAGGCTGATGGCTTTTGCGTAAGCGTCGTCGTAAACCCCGTCTACAAGGCATATTTCCGCGCCGTAGGAGCGGGTAGCTTCAATTTTGGAGATAGGGGCGGCGTCGGGAAGACAGATTACGGATCTGATACCGTTCTTTGCGGCGGCAAGGGCAACTCCCTGGGCGTGGTTTCCCGCGCTGCACGCAATAACGCCCCTTGCCTTTTCTTCGTCGGAGAGCCGGGATATCTTATAGTAGGCTCCTCTGACCTTAAACGAACCCGTAACCTGCAAATTCTCCGTTTTAAGATATACATGGCATTTATCGGAGATCTTGGGAGCGGGGATAAGGTCTGTCTGTCTTATTACCTCTTTGAGCTTGTACGAGGCGCTGTAAACCATATCAAGTGTAAGCATGATGATCCTCCTTTTATTTTTCGGAAAATAAAAAACCTCACCTCCGTCAAGAGGTGAGGACAAATGTACCCACGTTACCACTCTTGTTGCGCCTTTCCGTAAATTTCGGAAAAACGCCGCTCATTTTTTCTGCTGTATACAGAAAATCCCTGTAACGGGAGAATCCCGCCGCAGCTTGAAGCAGGCGCACACCGGCATTCGGCTGCAAAGCTCGGGGGTGATGGGATAACTGCCGTAAAAGCCGCCCGCTTCCACCGCACGCAGACTCTCTGCAAGGCTTTATCTTCGGCGCTCCGTCCCCGTCAGCGCATTTGTTAATATCCGATTATCTTATATTATAATCATTTTTTCGCGTTTGTCAAGGGGGTATTATGATTTTTAAATTTATACGGTATTTTTTTAATTTTTACTTCACAAACATAAAGCTCTTGCGTGCCGAGGGATAGCATTTTCGCTGCTTTGGTCTATTTTATCAACAGTAGCAGGGCCAAAGGCCCGTTCAATGACCTCTCCTGCCTTGGAGGCATCCTCCCTCACCCCATCCATAAGTAAAAGGTAGGCCGTATCCATCTCCGGCTGCTGTGGATATGCCTTATTTTCCGCTGTCTCTACCTCCTTCTTAAACCAATCAAACAATCCCATTTTCTTTCTCCCTCTATCTCTTCAACATAAAAAGCGGTAAAGTCATCCTAATAAAAATCGCTCCAATCGGTCCATACCCTCCCGAATATCCTCCAAAGAGGCAGCATAGGACCAACGAATATAGTTTTTAGCCCCAA
>JAMPAO010000145.1 GCA_023667165.1 Ruminococcus sp.
CTTGTATATCTCATACTTCTTATTATACCATATTTTTTCTATGTGGTCAAGTTCTCATAACACCCGCCCCTTTCACGGTGGTATATATTATGCATATATTATAACCGAAAAAGGGACGTTTGTCAAGTTGTTTTTCTTTCCGGGTGCTAATCGCATAATAAATTTTTTGAATTGATATTTTTTTAAAAGTATGATATAATATTTTTAGAAATTATTGTGAAAGGAGCAGGAATATGGAACGCCGGTACGCGGTCATTGATCTAAAAAGCTTTTACGCATCGGTGGAGTGCGTTGAGCGCGGACTTGACCCGCTTGACACAAACCTTGTAGTTGCCGATAAGAGCCGTACGGAAAAAACTATTTGTCTTGCAGTTTCACCGTCCTTAAAACAGTACGGCATTTCGGGCAGGGCAAGACTTTTTGAGGTTGTGCAGCGTATCAGGAAAGTAAACTCTCAACGGCTTTGCAATTATCGAAAAAACGTGCGGGATTACAAGTTTGATTTTACCGAAAAATCGTACATTGACACCGAATTGAAAAGCAATCCGGCTCTTGCAGTCGATTATATTGTCGCGCCGCCGCGAATGGCGCACTATATAAAACGCAGTACGGAAATTTATGAGATATATCTGAAATATATCGCGCCCGAAGATATTGTGGTGTACTCGATTGACGAGGTTTTTATCGATGTTACGTCCTATCTGCAAACCTACAAGATGACCGCCCGCGAGCTTACTATGACAATGATAAACGACATTTTCAAGACTACGGGAATTACCGCAACTGCGGGCATTGGGACAAATTTGTATCTTTGCAAAATAGCTATGGATATTGTTGCGAAAAAAATGTCTGCCGATGAAAACGGCGTGAGAATTGCCGAGCTTGACGAAATGTCGTACCGAAAACTTTTGTGGGATCACCGTCCCATTACCGATTTTTGGCGTGTAGGCAAGGGTTACGCAAAAAAGCTGGAGCAATACGGTATGTACACAATGGGGGACGTTGCGCGGTGTTCCGTGGGCAAGGAAAATTCCTACCTAAATGAAAATCTTTTGTACAAGCTGTTCGGGGTGAACGCCGAATTGCTTATCGACCATGCTTGGGGATATGAGCCCTGTACAGTTGATGAAATAAAAAAATACCGTCCCGAAAACAACAGCATAAGTACGGGGCAGGTACTGCAATGTCCATATGACTACGAAAAAACAAAGCTGATAGTCCGCGAAATGACCGACTTGCTCTCCCTCGATTTAGTGGAAAAAGGACTTGTCACAAATCAAATTGTGCTGACGGTAGGTTACGATATTGAAAATCTTGCGGACGAACAAATCAGCAGGGAATACAAAGGAGAGGTAACTATTGACCGATATGGAAGGAAAATCCCAAAACACGCACACGGCACCATAAACCTTGACAGATATACATCCTCCACAAATAAACTTGTAGCGGCGGCTATGGAGCTTTTCGACCGAATAATCGACAAGCGGCTGACCTCGCGCCGGATAAATGTTGCCGCCTGCCGAGTAATTCCCGAAACTGAAATTGCTGTTGAAAATGAGGCTGAGCAGCTTGATTTTTTCACAGATTTTGAAGAAAAGCAAGCCGAGCGAAAAAAAGAAGATACCGCCCTTGAGCGCGAGAAAAATATGCAGAAAGCAATAATCGAACTTAAACACAGGTATGGTAAAAACGCTGTCCTGCGAGGTATGAACTTAGAGGAGGGCGCGACAACCGTAAGCCGAAATTCACAGGTAGGAGGGCATAAGGCATAAATGGGAAAATATGATGATATAATAAATTTGCCGCACCATGTTTCGGCAGCGCATTCTCAGATGTCAATGCATGACAGGGCGGCGCAGTTTTCACCTTTTGCCGCATTAACGGGTTACGATGATACCGTCAGAGAAACCGCGCGGCTTACCGATGAAAAAAAGGAACTTACGTCTGATAAAATCTCAGACCTTAATAAAAAAATAGCTTTCCTTGCGGAACACGCGGGGGAACGTCCCGAAATAACGGTGGAGTATTTTATTCCCGATGAGAAAAAGTCGGGCGGAAGATATGGCGCTTTTTCGGGGAGGTTCAGGAGGATTGACGAATATAATTTTAATATGGTTTTTGTAAGCGGTGAGAAAATCCCGCTTGATGATATCTGCAAAATTGATATAAGTATATTTTAAGATCTATATATTTTCGGCAGATTGCAATAGATTGTAAAAAACTTGATCAAGAGGCGTGTTCACATAAAGCGGACGTGCGGATTTTTAAACGTAATTTTGTCGTATTTAAGTCAAAAAACCGCAGTCATACTCGCGTATGACCGAGATTTTTAACGTAAAATACGGTATTATTTTACCCCAAAGACGCGCGTCACGGTTTATATGAACACGCTCCTATATTATACCTTAGAAATTTTTGTACTGTCTGAACAAATGGGTTCGGCTCAAAATTTTAGGTGTGGGATTTTTTTTATTTTCTGTTAACAGAAGGCTGATAGACAGTATAAACGGTTTGTATTTTGCTGCCTGTCTTATCAGTGGGCGTATTGCACAATATAAAGAAATATTCTTGTTGATCTTGCTGATTTTTAGCTGATATGTGTTACAAAAAGCCGCATACCTTGTCGTATTATATAGAACCGCGTAAAATACAGGCTTTCAGCCGATTTATTTACAGCGGATATGACGGAATTGCAGACAGACTGTACTAAAAATAAAAAGGAAAGGAAATGTTATTATGACTCTTGAAAATTTTGAGACCCTGGCATCCCGTCTTGAGGAGGCAAGCGATTCGTCAATAACGATAGATATTGACTCGAATTGGTTTAACGGCTCGTGCATTAAAACAAAGGACAATGACGCTGTTTATTTGGTTATGAAAGGTGAAAAAAGACATATCCCCAATCCCGCTACGTACAACAATTTGTTTAAGGACTGGAAAAGTATTCTTGACGGCGATAAACTCGGTACAATATGGGAAAAAATAGTCGACGGCATACCTACGGGCGACGCCATTACCGACGGCGCGATACTCATAAAAGCCGATAATTCCGACCCGATATATCTTTTGACAAATAATAAGAAATATTGGATAACTGATATGAATCAGTTCAATGATTGCAATTTTAAGTCAGGCGGACAGAAAAGCTATCCGGCGATAGTTATAAACGCGATACCGTCAGGGGAAAACGACGTTTTTAAACCCTCAAAAATGGAATAAAACATTTTTCAGACAACACCGCACAAAGAACGGCTAACGCCTTTACCCTACACCTGCTGCGCATCTGTATGGCAATTTTTGTGCGGTATTGCCTTTAAAAACCTTGAAATACGGCAAGTATTCCTGTGGCTTTTGGCTTCGCCATTGACAAAATCGTACTTGAAAATCTGCACACCGATCTTGTGAAGACTGATTCTTGACTTTAAAGGTCGCAGAAAAAACTTTCATTCCAGTTCCCGCGGCAAGCTCTTTATGGGCGGCAAATTCTTTTCCGTTATCAACCGTGAAGCTCTTTTTCAGTTTTTCCGAAATCTTCTCAAACACCGCAATGTTTGTTACGCTGTCAGATATTATTATTGTTGACAATCTATCACAATTCTGAAATACGTCATTACCAATTTTCGTCACATTATTTGGAGTTATAAGCGTCTCTAAGTTATCGCAATCATAAAATAAATAACTGCTCAATTCCAATATTCCCGATGGAAGTGCGACTGAATATAATCTATCGCAATTTTGGAAAGCGTAGGATTCTATTGTTTTTACACTATCAGGAATCGCAATTGCTGCAAGCATATTACAGTCTGAAAATGCGTAAGAACCTATTATCAGCAAACCATTTTCAATATTCACTGAGTCCAGTTTGTCACAATCATAAAATGCATATCTGCCTATTTCCTTAACTCCGCTCGGAACAGTAATTGAAGTTATACTGTCGCAATTTGCGAATAAATATGAAGCTATTTTTGTTGTGCCATTTTCAAATGTTATATTTGTCAGTTTATCACAGCCTTGAAATACATATGGTGTGCTTGAACTAATACTTGTAAGACTCTTAGGTATTTCTACACTTGTTAGACTGTCGCATTCATTAAACACTCCATATCCCATACTCTGCAATGATTTTGACAGAGTGACTTTTGAAAGTGTTTTACAGCCGCTAAATGCGTAATCTCCTATGCTTGTTATGCTGTCAGGCATAGTTACACTCGCAAGACTTTTATTATTGTAAAAAGCGTTGACGCCAATTTTTGTCACAGCATACCCTTCAATAGTATCGGGTATTTGTATATTTGGGTAACTTCCCGTATATTTGGTTATTGTAACACCATTTGAAATCGTATACTGAAAATCGCTGCTGACAGGCACTACGACTTTTGTCGGTGTGAGCAATTCAAGAGATGATCCATCTGCACCGTTTCCGGAAACAACGGTTACTTCCAGAGTATCAAAAAGATCATCTGATTCCACGGATGTTGCAGTAATTGTACAAGTCCCTGTCTTTTTCAGCTGTATATTTCCGTTAGAAAGAAAACTGAGTACACTTGTATCAGACGATGTATAGGTAAGTTCTTTACAGTTTGCGCTACTGGGATATACTTTACAGTCCCAGCCATAATATATGCTGTCATTAAGTCCCCATTCGACTGAATCTTTACTGAATTCAACTCGTGTAGGGTACACGTGATAATTCTTGTTTTTTTTGAGAATAGCAGCATATATCTCATACATTTCGGAATTATCTGTATATAAATCTGTTATCCACGACATTGTAACCGTTTCGTGAGCCTCCTTGAGATATATTCCTATGCGTTGATTCGAAGCAACGATCTGCTCATATTCCTCTTTGCTACTGAAAAGTTTGTTAAGCAAACCACCGCTGTAAATGGTATTAAGAAAATCCATACCGAACGAACTGCCTATATCCTGTGCGGTAAAATACATATCGGTATAAGTTATAAAGGCTTTCGCATTATCTGTAGTTTTATTTGATAAATATGTAGTTCTTGCATTTAAATAAGCACCCTTAAAAAGATCAAGAATTTCACAGTATGAACGTACAATATAATACTTTTCTATTGTTTTATCAGTAGAAAAAAGCATATTG
>JAMPAO010000146.1 GCA_023667165.1 Ruminococcus sp.
TTTTCCTTGCCATACACGAGTATGCCTGCGGAAAATTGCCTTGAAATACGAAAAATCTGCCTGCAATCCGAGCATTTCGGATAGTGTCAACACGCACTAAAATTTACATATTATACATATTTAACCTTTGCATATGTTGTATAATTTATATAACCGTAAAGGATATCCCCACTGAATACGGCTTGCTCGCTCGGCGCGCGCTTTGCCTGTCGGAAGCAGAGCTTTGAAAAATTGTTATACGGAGGTCATTATGAAAAAAACATTAAAAAATATGTACGCAATTATCCTCACGGCGGCAGTATCTCTTTCGGGCTGCTCATCAGGCGCTCCCTCCGCCGATGAACCCGCTGACGCTGCCGAAGCTTCGTCCGCTGCGGCGGAAGCGCTGCAAACGGAACAAAGCGAATGGAACGAGCTTGACGCCGACGCCGTTACAGCCGCTATGGGAATGGGCTGGAATCTGGGAAACCAGCTTGAAGCGTCCTCAAACAAAGTACCCTCCGAAACTGCATGGGGAAATCCGGTCATCACTGAGGATCTCATAAAAACCGTCAAGGAACAGGGTTTTAACACCGTAAGAATACCCGTTTCCTATCTTTCAAAGATAGGCGAGGCTCCCGACTATACCATCGACGGCGAATGGCTGGACAGAGTGCAGGAGGTGGTGGACTACGCCGTTAACAACGATATGTTCACCGTAATGAATATCCACGGGGACGGGTATTACACCGTTGACGGCGGCTGGCTGCTGTGCGTTGACGAAAATCAGGACGAGATAAAGGACAAGTATTCCAAGGTATGGGAGCAGATCGCCGAACGTTTCAAGGATTACGACGAACACCTTATTTTCGAATCCATGAACGAGGTATTCGACAACACCTACGGCAAACCCAACGAAACAGGTTACCAAAACATCAACGAATATAACAGGATCTTCGTGGAAACGGTAAGAAAAACAGGTTCCAACAATGAAAAAAGATGGCTTCTCATGCCCGGATGGAACACCAATATAGACTATACCGTAAACGGCAGCTTCGAGATACCCGACGATCCCCTCTGTACCGCCGACGGCAAGAGGATAATGGTATCGGTTCATTTCTACGATCCTTATAACTTCACTCTTGACGAGAATATTTCCTCCGCCACTCTCCAGTGGGGTCAGTACGCGTATGAAAAGTTTGACAGTTGGGGACAGGAGGATTATGTTGACGGTCAGATGAAAAAGCTCAATGAGAAATTCGTGAGCCAAGGCTACCCCGTTGTCATTGGAGAGATGGGAGTGACCGACAAGTCACATATTAATGAAATATCAAACCATTTCAGACGCTACTGGCTGGAGTACACCGTAAAAGCCGCCAAAGAAAACGGCTGCATACCCGTTTACTGGGATAACGGTTGGAACGGCAAGAACGGCTTCGGGATCATTGACAGAACAACAAAAGAGATCACTCAGCCGGAGCTTATCGAGGCTATGATAAGAGCCATAAACTCCGACGGGGATTACGGAGTTGCAGCTCCCGTTGAAGTTCCCGCCGAAACGATACCCGAAACAGACGAGGCTGCATAAATAACAGACCGTATCTGATATTATATTTGAGCAATGCAGGGTTTGCGGATCTTTACCGCAAACCCTGCATTTTTTCATAAACTGCCGCGCAGGGGACGGCATTCTGTATTTGCCGGCTTTGCCTTAACCTTTTTTTTATTTTCTCATATTATATATGTAAGGGCGGTGATCCTGCCCTGCCCGAGGCGCGTCGGCGCTGTCCGAAACGCTCGGATCGCAGGCGGAGCTTTTGTCTTTCGGGACAAAATCCGCAGCGCAGCAAATATCTGCGTATTTCAGACAAAAAAGGAAAAGCCGCTTGCAAGACGGGCGTTGACGGCAGCGTCAACACGTACTAATATGTAGGAAAGGAACGGCGCTTATGTCATATAAATTTATCATTGCCGGCGGCGATATGCGCTTTTCAGCCTTGGCAGAGCAGCTTGGAAAAAAATATACCGTCTGCGCTGCGGGATTGGGCGACAATATTGCCGAGAGCGAAAACATCAAAGTGATAAACGATCCGGAGCTTCTCGATGTACAGGGAGAAAATCTTATACTGCCCATGCCTGTATCCGGCGACGGAATTACTCTGAACGCACCTTTTGCCGAAAAGACAACAGAGCTTTCACGTCTGACATCGGCGGTCAGGGAGGGCGGAACGGTATTCGGCGGACGAATTACGGATAATGTGCGGAGCATATTTGCCGAAAAGGGTTTTCGGGTAATAGATTATCTGGAAAGGGAGGAACTGGCTGTTTTGAACGCCAGAGCCACGGCAGAGGGCGCGGTAGCGCTCGCCGTTTCCGAACAGCCCGTTACAATAGCGGGTGAAAATATCCTCATTCTCGGCATGGGCAGGATATCGAAATGCCTCGTCAGAATACTCAGCGGCTACGGCGCAGACATGACCGCAGCGGCAAGAAAATTTTCCGATCTTGCATGGGCAGAAGTGTACGGCTGCAAAGCGGTAAACATCTCCGAGCTTGAAGACAGCGGCGCTCTCGAAAACGCCGATCTGATATTCAACACCGTTCCTCACGTTATACTTGACAGAAGCTTGCTTGAAAAATGCGGCAAAAACTGTCTTATAATAGACCTTGCCTCCTCTCCCGGCGGAATTGATCTTCAAGCCGCGGGCATTCTCGGTCTGAAAGCCATACATGCTTTATCTCTGCCGGGAAAGACCGCTCCCCTGTCGGCGGGAAGGATAATCGGCACGGCAATAGAAAATATTCTGAAACAAACCGATGGATAAAATCAGACAAGAATTATCCGAAAGGCGGTGAAACATATGTCGGACAGTAAAAAAGCTCTTGAAGGCAAAAAAATCGGCGTTGCAATGTGCGGCTCTTTCTGCACCTTTGACAAGGTTTTCGAGCAGATGAAAAATCTGAAAAACGAGGGCGCGCAGCTAATTCCCATAATGTCCCACAACGCCTCCTCTCTTGACACCAGATTCGGCACCGCAGCCGAGAACATAATGACCGCCGAAAATATATGCGGCCGCGGCGTAATAAATACGATCCAGCTTGCCGAACCGATAGGTCCAAAAAAAATGCTCGATCTGCTGATAGTCGCCCCGTGTACGGGAAATACTCTGGCAAAAATGGCGCTGGGGATAACCGATACACCCGTAACAATGGCGGTAAAATCCCATCTTAGGCGCGGCGGACCGGTACTTATAGCCGTATCCACCAACGACGCGCTTTCGGCGTCGGCAAAGAACATAGGTCTGCTGCTTAACACCAAGGGAATATATTTTGTACCCTTCGGTCAGGACGATCACGAAAAAAAGCCTGCCTCTCTTGTGGCTGATTTTTCGCAAACGGCTGTTTCGGCGGCAGCCGCGCTTGAGGGCAAACAGCTGCAGCCTGTTTTAATATAAACACCGCATAATGAATGCACCCGAAAAGAACCTAAAGACGTCTTGACGGGTGCATTCTGCGCATTTACACGGCTTAAACCCTATAAATACAAAATAACAGGGAACAGCGTTTGATCCGCTGTTCCCTGTTTCAAAGCTCCGATCTCAACAAGCGGAAGACGTGCTGCGTATGACCGCTCTGAATCTGTATGATATGATATTTTATTTATAATTTTGATCTATGCCTATAAAATCGACAGATTCGGTCAGCGCAGTTTCAAAAGGACGCCAAACCTTACCCTTTCCCTTTTCGGAAGCATTTCCGTTTAGAACATATTCGCATATTACCCTTGGCTTGTCAGCATCGGTTTTTTCAATCGTAAAAATAACGGCAGCCTGCGTGTAAAACATATCTTCTTTAA
This sequence comes from Ruminococcus sp., assembly GCA_023667165.1. Lineage (GTDB taxonomy): Bacteria > Bacillota > Clostridia > Oscillospirales > Ruminococcaceae > Huintestinicola. The sequence goes on from JAMPAO010000146.1 coordinate 3,836, forward strand.
TTTCACCGCTGCTTGTAGCAGATCCGGAAACATTTTCCAATTCACCTTGATTTGCATATCTGCAAACAGACCATACGGTTTCCCCGTAATAGCTATCTCTCAGCAACTCCCCGATCCCTTTTATATTAGGATTGCTTTGTAGAATTTTCTCGGCTCTGTCCAGCCGCAGATATGTACTGTGATTTTCCTCATAGGGCGCAGCCTCAAAAAACATTCTGCAATGATTGGTCGACGCAAAATGTCCGCCTGTTCTGTGAATGATACGCACAATTTTATTGACGGTTTCAATAAAATACATATTATCCGAATCCGAAATAAGCAGGATATCGGTCAAAGGGTCGGTACAGTCGGCATAAATTTTATTTTCATAAAATTCCTTTGCCATTTTTACCGCTTCCTCCGCTGTTTTGAATGACTTAATAATTTCAAGGTACATTTCAAATACCGAAGCGTTTTTTCTTTCCGAGCTTTTACAACTGTCCTTTTTACGGCTGTCGATATACGAATCCGCTGCAACAAAGCTTACTCCGTATTCGTTTATGCCTGCCCACACCGAAGTATCGTTGCATTTGTGACGGGTAAAGGGAACATAACGTATACCTGTAACATTATCCGTCAGCACACTCGGATCAATAAATGTTGTACTCTCAGTCAAATCGCACTGCTTGAAAACAGACTGCACACCGATCCCGTTCATCTTGTAAAAAGCATTTCCTATAGTACACATTTCAGCATTCTCCATTCATATATTTTTTTACATAAAAGGCTGCCTGACGGATAGACTGGCAGAACCACGGCACTTCGCAATCCGGCGTTGACGAAAAATGATCAAGTATTTCTTTATCAGTCATATCGCAAGCTTTATCCAGTCCTTTTTCCTTAGCTTTTTTAACCCAATTTTCAATATCTTTTTTTGAAAAAACGGAGAGCTGTTCTCTTATTTTATCCGGATCTTCATACATACAAAACAGCGTCTGCAATCCTCCACTGGGATCTCTCTGATCCATAGTCAGACTGATACGGTCGTTATTTACGGCAATGTCCCCGTTTGCGTAGCGGTGCAGTCCGTAACAGTCCAAATTATTTTTATAAACAGAGGGATCGCCCTTTCCAAAGCTTGCATCTGCCTCCCAGCCCTTATCTTTCTTCACAGACGAAATCCAGTCGGATACCGTTTTAGCATTTTTGTCGGCGGCTTTACCTCCCGAAGGATTGGCTCCGGAAGCATAAATATGAACGTTTTTATCGCTGCCGAAATGCTT
>JAMPAO010000147.1 GCA_023667165.1 Ruminococcus sp.
TTATATGTGGCAATGCGCAGCCTGTCATTTTCGGGTTTTCGGGAAATCTCCATTTGAAGCTGACGGATACACATAGCCCACTCTCTCTGAATCCCCTCATATTTCAAAACCTCCGACAAAGGCATTTCCATATTTTTGTTTCTTATCCGATATTCCAGATGTTCAAGAGAGTACCCGTCCCCCAAACGGTAAGTACGTATCGGTCTGCGGTCACGCCTGACCTTAACGGAAATATACTTGCCTTTGCGAATCTCATACCCCTGCGCTTCAAGCTGTTTGAGCAAATCATCAATGCTGTCCGCCCTCAAAACCGCATTATCAATATCATCGCAAAGTTTACGTTTCCAGGAATACCCGCCCAGACATGCCTTATACTCGCCGTACTTCTGCTTTGCCCTGTACCTCGGCTTTTCAATAACCGAAATACCGTGAGCTTTTGCAATTTTATCGGAAATATCTCTGCACATTTTCAGCGTAGTCTTGTTTCCGTACCATCGTTTCCCGTCCATATCAAAAGCCGCCGCCGCAAAATGATTGTGGATATGCTCACGGTCAATATGAGTGGAAACTATCACCGAACGGTTATTACCGAAAACAGCTTTTGCCCATTCCAAACCTATCCTGTGCGCCTCCTCCGCCGTGACTTCGCCGGGCGCAAAAGACTGAATATAGTGGTGCATACGAATTTCCTCTTTTCGGTTAAATTCCGTTTCGCTGCTTAATGTTTTTTTGTAAAACCGTTCACTTGTAAACGCCTCAAACTGAAATTTCATTTCCTCATAAGCCGCGCCCACATCGGAGGAACAGTTAAGCCCCGACACCAGTGCATTTTTTGTTTTCCCCTCGGCAGTCACATACTTCAAGAACGATAACGGCGTAGAATGAACCGCAACATATTTCACAACAGGCATTTTCCTCACCTCAAAATTTCTTTCGGCAAAAGTTCACGCAAATAACTGTTCATCACATTGTGAAAATACTCAAACATCTCTCTCATTTCCTCAATGTCCTTTTTGTAAACCTCGCCCGTTGAGTTCACCACTTTTGCGATCTGATTAAGATTTGTCCCGATGGCATTAAAGGACCTCATAAGATTTACGGTATCGTTCATATCGTAAATTTTGATCTCACCCTCCACCGCCATTTTGCGGACAAACCTTGCCACGGGCATATGTGCGGCAGCCGCTTTTTCTTTCACAACAGCAAGCTCGCCGTCGGAAAATCGGATATTCCTTTCGTTTTTCCTTACCATACTGTTACTATCCTTTCTATGTATTTTATCGGGTCTCAGGGCGTCCCTGAATGTGGATCACGAAAAACAGGGGTTGTTTTTCTACGCTTGCTATAAGAATGAAAACAACCCCTCCTCTCCCCTCTCAAACTGCCCTCACGGTGCGCTGTAAGCCTTTTTTTCAAAAGGTACGGCACACCAAAAAGCAGAAATTGGAAAAAAGCCTTATCCGCTGTCCGTGCAAATCGGAAAGCCCATTATTATTCCGAAATAGACATTTGAATATCTCTCCCGTTCCGAACCCTCCGAGTTCATCATCGCTTCAAGGAAAAACTTTTTTGCATCTTCCCGACTTTTCCATTCCCGTGTTTCTCCATAGCAAACGGTCACAACACCGTTACCGTTTTTCAAATTATCCATATATTCCGCTCCTTTCCCCGCGAAGAAAATCCAGAAACGGCTTCTTCGGTATTATGTATTTCCTGCCGATCCGCCTTACGGGAAAATTCATCTCACCGTTTTTTCTGTAAAACGTGTTCAAAGAAATTCCCAAAGCCCTCGCCGCTTCGGACGCAGTGAGAAAATTTTTCTCCGTTTTCTCAATTTCATCAGCCGATAAATTTTTCATATCATCACTCCCTCCTCATTTTCTTCACGGCAAAAGCAACGGAAACAGCCGCAGCAGGAATAACCAAAACTGCCAAAAACGCTTTTTTCAAAATCTCTGCTTTCTTCATTTTCAAAATTTCACTCCTTACCCTTTCAAGCAGAAAATCAATTTCTGCCCGACCGATATTTTCGGGAGCTTGGATAATACACCCTGTCCCGTCCTCAAAACGCCTGCAATAAATCATTGCCGCACCTCCAATAAATTTATCATTTCAGCGAAAACTCAAAATGCAGATTTTTAAATTTCCGCAAAAATGCCATTCCGATAAAATGCACTTTTTTACTTTTTGAGAAAAAGAAAAAATCATTTTTCCCTTTTTCTCTCGTTACAGCGTTTCTCTAAACCGCTTGCAATACATCATTACAGAACCACCAGTAAATTTATCATTTCAGTGAAAACTTAAAATGCAGATTTTTGAATTTCCGCAAAAATGCCATTTTGATAAAATTCGCTTTTTTATTTTTTTGCGAAAAAGAAATAATCAACTTTTCCTTTTTCGCTTGCTGCACCGTTTCTCTTTTTCCGAGTCTTTGATAATTTTGCAAAGCCGCTCATTTTCAGAAACAAGCCTTTTTACCTCTGCCCTCAACAGCTCCTTTTCATAAGTGAGCGAATTTATCTCCGCAGCAACTGCGGCAGCACAGACCTTTGCGTCCGTCCCGTTTCCATGTCTGCGCTTTTTCCGCCCTCGGAGAATATCTCCCACATACATAAGCGTATCTTCGTCAATAACATATTCGCCTCTTGAATTTGTGCGCAGCCGCTCGGAATACTTAGGGTGCTTTTTCAGCTCATCAAAAAAGATACCCGCTTCAAGCCCCGACCTCATGCAGTATTCGCTTATGCTGTACATTTTACGTTTTCTTCCCATTGATAACATTCCTCCATTCCGAAATTTTTTCATCGGTCAAATTAAAATACTGCTCCGCACTGTACAGATCTATGTACTTGCTTTTTCCGCCTTTGTAAATACGAACATCACCCGTAATTTCCAAAAGCCCCGCAGCGGCAAACCGTTCAACCTCACCGGACAGTAACCGGAATTTTATCATAAACGAATACGCTGCAGCACCCGTGTGCCTGCAATATTTCAAGATCCCCTTTCCCAAAACCGAATAAACCGCCTTTACAAGCTCCTCTTTTTTCGGATATTTATATACCTCAATACCGTTTACTTCTGCAAGCTCAATCAGCTTTTCCTTTGTGATACAGCTTTCGCTGCCCTTGTTAAGCGTAAGCTGATGAACCGTGTAATCATCGTCACTGTCAAAACTGTCAACATACAGAAATTCATAAAGGCTCATTTGGTTTCTCCTTTCATTTCCCGAACATTTTTACGGTTACGTATTGCCTAAACAACTGCCTGTCCGGAAATTTCATCTCCCATAGCACTGCCGTAAAAACGTAAAAGCATTTGCAAAATATATCATTTTTCCCGATTCGGAAATTTCACTTTTGAACGAAATACAGATTGCAAAAATTTCCGCAAAAGCATATCCGACTAATTCCGCAGTCTTTGCGGTTTTGACTGAATAAATCCTATCCGTCCTATCTGTCCTTACCGTTTGTTTCAGTATTTTTTAAAATGTTCCGGTGGAACATCGGACTGCAAAACGCTGTCACTCTTGAAATTTATTCTGAAACAAAAGCCTTGTAAATTTTCTGACCGAATAAAATATTTTCCATTTCAGACATCTCCCGTTCAAAATGTTCCACCGGAACATCTACTCAATAAGTCTGATACCCGTATCCGCCGTAAATCCCGTGAACGTATCCAGATTCAACGTAAAGGCAGCATTGTAAAGCACCGCCGCAATAAAGTTGTCTATCCTGCTTATCCGCCCGGAGAAATTCAGAATATTATGAAGCGCTGTCGTTATGTGTTCGCTTGTCAGCTTGCTGTAAGCAGACCTCGCCGCCTCGTGAGGAATTATCTTTTTTCCGATAACAACATTCCTGTTCCCGCACATAACGTCAACCATAATGTCCTTTATCTCCGTGACCATTGAACGCAGCGTCTCATCCTCGGTGTACAAGTCATTGTAATCAATGGCATCGCAAACCTGCTTTTCTATTTCACTGCGTTCGTTTATATCATTCATTCCGTCAGCCGAAATTTTTTCGGCGGTCTGTGCGGGCGTGACCGATTGATTGAAGTCAATATAACTCAAATCAATATTATTTATATTAATATAACTTGAGTCCAAATTTTGAACTTCTTGACTTCCAAAATCCGAACTTCTTGAAGTACAATTTTTATACTTCAAGACTTCCGCATTCTGAACTTCTGCCGCCTTTCGGACATTTTCCGGCTCTCCGATCCGAACCTTTTCGCTTTGATTTTCAACAGTTTCAACACTTTCAACAGGCTTCTTTGAAAAAACGGAACACCCCGTATCAAGCCGCACAAAGTTTTTAACATAGATGATCGCCGTCTTTCCCTGCCCCCGCCGTTTCTTTTGAATAAGCCCTATCCCCTTATCCTCATCAAGCTCACGCAGGAGCTTCACCGCCGTTCCGTGGCTGCAGTTCATTACCCCGCACACTTCCTCAATGGTGAAAATTATATAAACACGGTTGTCCTCATCGATCCAGCCGTTCCGCCTGCTCAGCGTCATACGCTCGTGAAGAAAAGCGTACAGTATCTTGGCGTCATTGGATAACGAGCCGAACGTTTCTTTTTCCGTAAACATCACCCTCGGTATCATCAAAAACGAAAACTGCTCCGATTCATCGCCGTAATAGTAATCAAACATAATTCCCGCTCTCCTTGCGTATATACAATTCCGATTTTTCGGATAAATAAAAAAAGTCTCCCACAAACCGTAAACAGCATTTGCCGTCTTACAGTTTGCAGGAGACACATATAAATCCCTTAAAAGATTTGCATTCCATTACAGAATAAATTCTTCCCGCCAATGCAGCATAAAATTTGTGACTGTTGATCAAACATCAGTCCAAAACTTTTTGTTGCATATTCATAATTATACTCTCAAAACTTTGTTACATCTGCACAATATTTTTCAGACCCGCTTGATCAACAGTCACCCGTTTTTGAACGTGAAAAACCTCGCAAACGGCTTGTTTACGAGGTTTTTAGGTTGGCTCCCCCGACTGGACTTGAACCAGTGAC
>JAMPAO010000148.1 GCA_023667165.1 Ruminococcus sp.
CGAAAACAGGCAAAACCTACGACGGAGCCGTTGTTTTAGCCGATACGGGCGGGAAGTACGTCAACTACAAGATAGAGCTGACGAAGAAAAAATAACTTTTGCAGCAAGCATAGGAAAAGAGTACCCTTTTTCCGTAAATCCCCCTTTCTGCGCTTATGCGCCGGACGGGGGATTTTGCTTGTTGGGAAGTGTCCCAAACCCTCTTAGAAAAACCAAAAATCATGGCAGAAAGCGCGGGTGCTGCATGGCAGACCGGGCAACAATAAAGGGAGCAGCTACCGCAACGCTGCCATAAAAGAAAGGAGAGCAAACGAATGAGCGAAACATTTTCAGTCTTACTTGACAGCCGGAGCCGCCTTGCAACGGGAGAACCGGGCGGCGTATGGCTACCCATGCCGACTACCACGGAGCAGCTTCACGCCGCCATGCGGAGCTTCGGCATCACTGCGGACAACCCGCAGGATTTTTTAATCAACGGCTTTGCCAATACGGAGGATTACCCTTTTGACGTGCCGCTTTCCGTGGTACAGGACAGCACCATTGACGAGCTGAATTATTTAGGCAATCTGCTTGCCATGCAGAGCGACGGCGACCGGGATAAATTCACGGCGGCGGTGACGCTGGGGGAACACGCCGGGAGCGTGAAAGACCTTATCAACCTTGCGCAGAACCTTGACTGCTACTGGATCTACCCCGCTGTCCGAAGCGAAGCCGACTACGGCTATTACCTCATTGACGAGCTGGACGAATTGGAGCTGCCCGAAGAAGCAAAGAGATATTTCAAGTACGAGGAATACGGGCGGGACGCGGTACAGAAAGATAAAGGACGGTTCACAGAACAGGGCTATATCTACAACAACGGCAACACCTTTTCCCAATGGTACAACGGGCGCGAAACTGACATACCGAAAGAATACTGCGTTATGAGTTTTCCGGAGCCGGAACGCCCCGACCCGGACAGGCTGGAAAAGGACGAAGCCGCGCCGGAGCAGGAAACCGCAGGAAATGACACCCAGCCGGAGCCGCCGCCCCAGCCGCGCCCGGTGAACCCGATCATCCTCACCGCCGACAAGCCCGCTGAAAAGCTGAAAGAGATCACAGACCGCTTGGAGCAGGGGATCACGGAACTGTTTGACAGTGAACGCTACAAGGAATATCTACAGGTCATGTCAAAGTTCCACAATTACAGCTTTAACAACACGGTGCTGATCGCCATGCAGAAGCCGGACGCTTCCCTTATCGCCGGATTTAACGCATGGAAGAATAACTTTGGACGGAACGTGATGCGCGGGGAAAAGGGCATCCGCATCCTTGCCCCGTCGCCGTACAAGATCCGGCAGGAGGTGGAGAAGAAAGACCCGCAGACGGGAAAGACGGTGATCGGCGCGGACGGGAAGCCCGTCACGGAAACAAAGGAGATCCAGATCCCCGCCTATAAAGTCGTCGCCGTGTTCGACGTGTCGCAGACCGAGGGGCGGGAGCTTCCCAGCATCGGCGCAAACGAGCTGACCGGGGACGTGGAAAAATACGAAGATTTTTTCGCCGCGCTGGAAAAGACCTCTCCCGTGCCTATGGGCTTTGAGAAGATCGAGGGGACAGCCCACGGCTACTACCACTTGGAGGAAAAGCGGATCGCCATAGACGATGGCATGAGCCAGCTTCAGAACCTAAAGACCGCGATCCATGAGATTGCCCACGCAAAGCTGCATGACATAGACCTTAACGCCCCGCAGGAGGAACAGGGGGACAGACCCGACCGCCGCACCCGTGAGGTACAGGCAGAAAGCATTGCCTACACGGTATGCCAGCACTACGGGCTTGACACATCCGATTATTCCTTTGGGTACGTCGCCGGGTGGAGCAGCGGGCGGGAGCTTGCGGAGCTGAAAAGTTCCCTTGAAACGATCCGCGCCACCGCAGCGGAGATCATAGGCAGCATTGACGGGCATTTCGCAGAATTGCAGAAAGAACGGGAAGCCGCGAAACAGCAGGAAGCGGAAGCAGAAACCGTCCCCGACCTTACCGCCGAGCCGACCGTCACGATCCTTTGGAGCGAGAGCAGCCAGCTACGGGAGGGCGAGGTGATCCCCCTGTCCCGTGCCAATGCCCTTATCGAAGCCCTTGACGAAGCGAACCTTGCAAGCCCCGGCTACGACAAAACGGAGTTCCGCATTGATTTTGTGATGGACGGCAAAGCCGACCACTACGAGGGGCGGCAGGACTTGGGCGACGGGGAGGGCGCACTGATCGAGCATATCGAAAAGTACCATACCTATTATGCCAATGACCCCAACTGGAACAACTTTCTCTTGCAGCATGAGGGAAAGGAAGCACTGGAAGCCGACAAAGAACACCGGGCTTTCCTCTTGAATGAGTTTGTCCCCTATCTGAAACTGCACTGTAACCTCTCTGAAATGGAGCGCATTGCTGCGGAAGCCCTGCAAAATGGGGACAGTCTGACTTCTACCGAAGCTGCCTACCATACCGCCATGCAAGCCTATGTTTCCGAGTGCCGGGGGCTTGTCAATCAAGGTGAATATAACTTGCCGCCCGTCCCCCAGCTTGCGGATTTTGACGCGGAGCTGCAAGCATACAAAGAACACGTCAAAGAGGAAATCGCGCAGGAAGCAGCCGCCGCAGGAATGACCGTGGAGGAATACGCCGCCAACGGGTACGAGCCTTACGCCGAGCCGGAGCCGGAATTTATTTACAAAATGGAAGCCAACCCCCGGAGCGAAAACAGCAATGACCGCTTTTTCCTGCAAGCCTACGAGAAAGAGGGGAATGGCAGGGCGATCCCCCGCGACGTGCTTTTTATCGGAACGCCGGAGCAATGCCGGGAGCTTTTAGGGAAGCTGGAAGCCGGGGAACTGACACAGGAACAGGTGAAAGAACTATTTGCACAGGCACAGGAAGCGGCGCAGACCGCCGAGCCACAGGAGCCGGAGAAAACCGAAGCACAGGAAAAACCGCAGGAGCCGGAAAGCTCTATTTCTGAAAAAGCAGACACGCCGGAACAGACCGCTGACAAACCCCTTACGGATCTACAGAAAAAAGCGGTTGAGATCGCCGCAAAGTACGAAGCTCTCCCCATGCAGGAGAGGATCGGGATCATTGCACAGGCTTTCGGCGGCACGGAGGGCAAAATAGAAACGTCCCCCTGTACCGGGAAATGGCGCGGCACAAGCGACGTATCGATCAAGTTTGACAATGGCGCATCCCTCTTTATCGGCAACCACAGGACACCGCAAGCCAAAACCGCAAGGGTACAGAATGAAGATGTCAACGCTGCGCTGGTACGGTATAACCCGGAGATCATAGCCGCCACAAAGGAAGCCGCCGTTTCTGCACTTAGGAAGCGGGAAACAAAGGACAATGAGATCGCCGCCCAAAAGGGATTGAAGCCCTACACCCTGCTTAACGTGGAGTTTAACGACGGGACGGACGAAAAAAGCGGCGGGTATCTGGGCTGGTACTATGTGACCCTTGCCGTTGATGGTAAGATCTGCTCCCATATCGAAACAGGCTTGAACTATGACATACTGGACGGGAAAGTGAGCGATACCCCCACAAGGGAGGATTATTTTGCGGCAGGGGCATTGAAAGAAACGGATGTTGACTATGTTTTTAACAACGTCGGCTTTTCCTCAACCTCTGACCTGTATTCGCTGCCTGTCCGTGAGGACGTGTGGGAACGTGCGGAAAAGACGCTTGCACAGCGGAAAGGAGAACAGGCAGAGAAAACCGCCGAGCCGCAGACCCAGACAGCAGGACAGCCGGAAACGTCGGTTACATACTACCCGATCAACGAAGCGGCGGCGAAACGCGCAAAACAGGCGATCAGCTATTCCGATTACAAGCCCGGAAGCGCAACGGCAGAATACCGCCACTATGTAGACGAAGCCGCCGAACTTGCCGCAAGGCAGAAAAAGCGCGTTGACCCCTCTTTCCATGCGAAGATCGACGGGCTGCTTGACACCTACGCCCGGAAATTGGCAGAAAACATGAACAAGGGGTATGAGATCACCGCCCGCGTCCCCTCTATCCTCATTACCGGGGGAAGCAATTTCCCTGTCCGCAAAAAGGAGAAGCAGAACGCCGCCGCAGATAAAAATATGCAGGAGTTTAACGAGATACAGGGCTTGCTTGACAAGATCCGCAGCACCGGCATGGGCGGCATCAGTGCCGACGACCCTAACGCCGTGGAGAAACTGGAAAGCAAACTTGCGAAGCTGGAACAGGCGCAGGAAACCATGAAAGCGGTCAATGCCTATTACCGTAAGAACAAGACCCTTGACGGCTGCCCCCATTTATCGTCGGAGCAGATCGAAAGATTAAAAACGTCCATGTCCGGGAGCTACCGGGCGAACCCGAAGCCTTTTGAAAGCTACCAGCTATCCAACAACAACGCGGAGATCCACAGGCTGAAAGACCGCATCACCGCCCTTACCCGCCGGAAAGAATTAGGCTATGTGGGCTGGGAGTTTGACGGGGGACGTGTGGAAGCCAACACAGCGGACAACCGTTTACAGATCTTCTTTGACGAAAAGCCGGATAAGGAGATCCGGGAGGAACTGAAAGGCAGCGGCTTCCGCTATGCGCCCAGCGCGGAAGCATGGCAGCGGCAGCTAAACGACAATGCGATCTATGCCGCCGACCGTATTAAGTGCATACAGCCCCTTACCGGGGAAAGCCCTACGGAGTTACAGAAACGGGCAAGGCGGGAAGCCGCCGCAGAGAAACAGACCGAGCCGGAGCAGCCGCAGGGAGCCGCACAGGACGCGGAGCCGGGGAACAATCCCACGCCGGGGACATTCTGCAAGGTGCGGCAGAACCCGTACAGCGACAGCCGGGAAAACAGCCATATCTTACAGGAATATGTGTCACAGGAGAACGGCATGGCGAAGCTGGGGGACATCCTCTACATGGGAACGCCGGAGAAATGCCGGGAGCTTTTGGGGAAGCTGGAAGCCG
>JAMPAO010000149.1 GCA_023667165.1 Ruminococcus sp.
ACCATATGTTTTTACAATTTTCAATATAAAGTTATGAAAAATTCTCTTGATTTTTTATTTTTTTTATGTTATAATATACAAGAAATATAAAAAAAACAGCGAATAAACAAGACTATACCGTCTTTTCAGTGAACATACGCTGTTTATAACGATACGTTTCCGTAGCTCAGCAGGATAGAGCGTTCGCCTCCTAAGCGAAAGGCCGTGGGTTCGAATCCCGCCGGGAACGCCAGTTATCTTCCGCAGGCTCTGTGCGATGTCAAGGCTTGCGGATCGAATTATCAAATAATGCGCTGGCGCCGGGCAGACAATGCGCTCGTTACACATCATTAGGCCTTTGAAGATGTGTACACGGGCGCTTTTTTTGGGAGGGTGTTTTAGATTTATGAAAAGCGCAGCTAAAATAAAGAACTATTTCTCGGCGGGAGAACTGCTGCTGCTCAGCTTATCCGCCGCGCTTATAACCGTAACCTTTTTTATATTTGACAGACAGAATTACCTTGCCCTTGCGGCGTCCCTGACCGGCGCGGCGTCGCTTATGCTGTGCGCCAAAGGCAATCCCGCAGGGCAGGCGCTGATAATAATATTCAGCGTTATGTACGGTATCATATCGTATTCCTTCCGCTATTACGGCGAGATGCTGACCTACCTGGGAATGACCGCGCCTATGGCAGTGATATCCCTTGTATCGTGGCTTAAAAATCCCTACGGCGGCAACAGGAGCGAGGTAAAGGTCAACAGGATAAAAAGGCGCGAGATATTCTTTATGATGATCCTTACCGCAGCCGTCACCGCCGCGTTTTATTTTATCCTCAAGGCGCTTGACACCGCAAACCTTATACCAAGCGTCGTTTCCGTGACCACCAGCTTTGCCGCGGCGTACCTTACTTTCAGACGAAGTCCCTTTTACGCCGTATTATACGCGGTAAACGACGCCGTGCTGATAGTCCTGTGGTCGCTTGCCTGCATGACGGACATATCCTATTTTTCCGTGATGATATGCTTCGTGATGTTCCTTGCAAACGATATTTACGGCTTCATAAGCTGGCGGAAAATGGAGAAACGGCAGCAAGGCGGCAGATAAAACTACGTCCTTGCCGCACAATACAAGTACCGTTGTGCGGCAAGGACGTCAGCCGTTCTTCGAGCTTGTTATATTTCAGCTATATCGCCGTACTTGACACCCGCCTCCGGAACGGTCTTGTCCGGCAGCACGCCTATGTCCACCCCGCCTATGTCTATGTCGGCAAGAGTACTTTCGGGAACAGGCTCGGGAGCCTCCCTAAGACCTATGATATCGGGCGATTCTATATTGACCTCCGGTTCTTTTTTCTTAGGCCTGCGCCCCATATCCTTGAAAAAGTCCTCGGGATCGAGCATTTTCGGAGGCTCCGGCTCCGGTTCGGGTTCTTTAACCTTAGGTGCGGCGGCTGCGGCAAACGCGGCGTCAATGTCTATATCTCCGCCTATTTCATCAATATCCGCCGAATATCCGCTGTTATCCTGTGCGCTTTTGTCCGTAAGTCCGTCAGTTTCTATGAAGTTCACTCCCAGATCGGGCAAAGTGCTTTCCGGTGCGGGAGGAGCGGTTTCCCGCAGTCCCGTAACCTCGGGAGCGGCAATATCCTTGGGAGATTTGGGTTTTCTGCCCATCCCCTTGAAAAAATCATCGGGATCCATGGGTTTGCCCGACACGGCATTTGACGGTACGGACGGCGCGGAAACGGGTACGGAAACAGGTGCGGAGGGTTTATCGTTTGATTTATTTTTTCCAATTCCAAAAAACATATAATACGATCCTTTCAGCGTAATATGGCAGACTCTTTGCAAAAGTACGTTCAACGGCTTTTCATGCGCGTATTTTCGGCGGTCAATAACCGGACGATACTGTTGCCGCATGTCTTTTTGTCATTTTCACGGTAATTTCCCGCTTTCAAAAATAAGAAAAACGTTCGGTCAACCGTGATGAAAATCTTATTAATTTAAATAAGTGCGATTATCTCCGTTTATTTTATGTGAAGTTTTGTCAAAACCCCGATGTCCGCCGGAAGTTAAACGAACACAATCAAATCAACCACTCCTTTCAGCGTTTGTTACGGCATTAATACAAACTCGCAGCCGCAGTATGTCAATGTTGTCGGATCTAAATAAACAGGCTCGCTCAAGCCTAAATATTTGCCGTCATTATCAAGCACCCATTTAACAGCTACATAAGTATATTGGACATCATCAGAAAATATAGTTTTAACAGCATACTTTCGAGGGTCTTGCCAAAACTGAATATGTTCATTTATTGCTTCGTCAATCAATTGCTGCTCCTCATCGGAACACTTGCCGTAATCGGGATACGATGGTATAAAGAAGTCAAGAAGCTCATTATCGTTTGCAGCAAAGGAGATTTCGTCCCGAGATATAATTTCCAAATAAATTTCTTCCGTATTGCCATTCAAATAATACTTTCCCGGCGGAATGTCCGGCTCGTCATAAGCAGCTTCCCTCGTCGATGCCGTATCGGATACATTTGTATTTTTTACGGCAACAGCCGTATAAGCCACCGCAAAAACGATTACAGCGGAAATAAGTATAACGGTAAATTTCTTCATAAAAGCATCTCCATTTAAAGATTTATTTAATGTATCAAAAAACATCAATACAGCGAACGCTGCTGTTTTTGTTCCAAAATATAAACAAAATCCGCCAAAAAGCCATACTCGAAAAGGATAAAGAAAAGCTCTTTGAGTATTTCCTGTTCAAGAATTTTCACGCACTCGCCGCAGACATTTGTACAATGACAAATGTCAAATAAAGCTTAATTGACCCTTTCCCAATAATTATAACATATATTTCATAAAATGTCAAATTATTTTTTCGTATATTTTCAGCATAAGCATTTTTATCAACATATTCATATAAAGACCGCTGTTGGGCGGTAAAAACGGCGTCGCCTGTCAAAGCGACGCCGTTTTTGCTATTCGATCTGTCAAAATAAGGTCTGCGGTAAATTGGAATTCAGCATTTTTTAACGATCTCCGTTGCTTCATTGATAATCTCCTCAAGCTCCTTTGCACCGTCAATCACATATCTCATACCTCGATTTAACGTCAATTCTCCTGCTGCAAAGCTCAATATCTTCGGGAACAAGTGCGTCCGCACATGTGACGATATATCCAAAATCGGCAGACTGTCCCGCTTCTATTTCATAATTGCTTGATAAAGATTTCTTAATAATTTGCCGTTTTTTAACCATAAAATAGAGCCTTGCCATTGTCTTAAAATTGAAAAAATGTGCAAGAGTTAAGGTTGTTATTTTATCCATTCCCATTCCCACTGTGTTTCTTCATAAAATAATACACGACCGCAGCCATATTTTATGTAACTGAAATCATCGCTTGCATAACTTAAATAATCTGAGGAATCTACTGAATTAAATTGTTCAGAATCAACATAGTAAATCCTTAGCCATTTGTCTTTTGCATTAAGATAAGGTCTTATCACACTCAATATTGCTTCCAGCTCCTCATCGGCATTTTTTCCGTCACCGCTTATGTATATACGGAAATCATAATTGCAATGATTTATATACTCACTGGACCAAAGGTCAGAATCCACTGCATATCTTTGTTTATACTTTGGATGACACACAACTTTAAATTCCGAATCAATGATACTCTGTAATTTTTTATAAAAATATTGTTCTGCCTCATATTGATGAATATGAAAGTAATAATCGTCTAAATATGTCCCGTAATAATCGCAAACATAAAAATAGTGTCCCGGGTACTCGTCTGTTTCAACTAATATCCCATTAAAATATTTTGCAAATCCCTCGGAATCGGTGTGGTCGGTTTCATAACCGTTTAAAAGATATTCCTCACCCATATACCTTCTGAATTTAATGCCATACTTGTCATTCATATATCTGATAAGTTTGCCTGCGGGCGGATCTTCCTGAATTGTAGGTAATTCCCAGAAAGTAACTGTATAATTCCTACCGTTATCCGGAGAACCGGCCAATCGCAAAAACAGCTTTCCGCTAAGATTTAGTATTAATATCACTGAAAGAATAATAAGAATGATCTTCAATATTTTTTTGCATTTACTATTCATAAATCATTCTCCTTTTTTTACTGGGGCGTATATAACGGTATAGCCGTTCTTTTCGTATACATGGCTGTCGCCTGCTGCTGCAAAGACGTTTGCGGGCAGCAGTGTCACTGTATTCAATGCCATTATTACAGACAGGCTTGCGGATATTATTCTAGGTTCATTTGGACGTCCTCCTTGTTTCGCTATACATTTAATTTATACACATCTATATAAATAAGATTATGTTTTCGTTATTCAATTATAAAATCAACAATACCTATAACCATTCGCTTAATGATTCTTTTATAATAGATTTAATATTATTCCAATCTGAATCACACCATAATATTTCAATATTTACATCCTCAACCTTTTCAAATTGTGATAAATAGTTATCAACGCCTAAATCACTGTTGAGTTTGTATTTGTCATAATATCCGGGTTCAACATGATTGCTCATAAAATAATTATCATCAATCCAAATTTTATCAGAATATGGATCAGACGGATCATATCTGTATGAATAAAAACCAATCTCATCTTTCTCTATTGAATTGCCATCAAATTTGTATGTATGCATTCTAACCTCGTCATTTTTTTCAGTACCCCAAAAAATTGTTCTTATGCCTGTAAAGTAAAACAGTTCATCGGAATTGTTGTCCATATACAATGAAAATTTTTGTGCAGCATCTGAAGACATATCAACAGACAATTGCCCAATACAATAAAAATCCTCTTCTTTTATGTT
>JAMPAO010000014.1 GCA_023667165.1 Ruminococcus sp.
TGCAGAGGGAAAACCGTAGGGGGAAGGGGGAGGGCGGCCCAGCGTCCTTGGGTTTACCAGAGCGCCTCCCCCTCCCCCCGTAGGTTGTCCCTTTGCATCGGCTAACGTGCTAAACATATCTCCAAAACAAAGACAGAATGCCAAAAAACAAGCTATAGCATAAGGGGATAAAGTGCAAACTAAAGCGATCAACCAAAATATCCCGCCAAAAAACAAACCGTGCAAAATAATATCCCGAACAGAATTTCGTTTCAAAATCATTGACAACCCGTGAAAACTGTGATAAAATAATCATATGTTATGCCGAATTGCGGTCAGATTAAAATAAAGGAGATTATAAACATGAAGCTCAACGGCTCACAGATCATTATTGAATGCCTTATTGAACAGGGTACGGACACGGTCTTCGGTTATCCCGGAGGAGCCGTGCTGAATATTTACGACGCGCTTTACGATTACTCAGATAAGATCACCCATATCCTTACTTCACATGAGCAGAACGCAGGCCATGCCGCCGACGGCTATTCCAGAACCACCGGAAAAACGGGCGTGGTCATAGCCACCTCGGGACCGGGCGCCACAAATCTCGTTACAGCCATAGCCACAGCCAATATGGACAGCATACCCATGGTCGCGATCACGGGTAATGTGGGAACGAGCCTGCTCGGACTTGATTCCTTTCAGGAAGTGGATATCACGGGCATAACCATGCCCATTACCAAGCATAACTACATAGTCAAGGACGTTGAAGATCTTGCGGATACCATCAGAGAGGCTTTCTTTATCGCCAACGACGGCAGGAAAGGTCCCGTGCTCATAGATATCCCCAAGGACATCACAGCGGCGGTGTGCGAGTTTGAGCGCAAAACTCCCGCAGGTCACAGCTACAGCGTAAATAACTACGAGATAGACGCGGCTGCCCGCGTTATAGCCAATGCCGAAAGACCCATGATATTCGCGGGAGGCGGAGTCGCCCTTTCGGGAGCCGAAGCGCAGCTTGCCAAATTCGCGGATATGATAGACGCACCCGTGGCTCTTTCGCTTATGGGAATGTCCTCCTTCGACAATACAAACGAAAGATATACGGGAATGTTGGGAATGCACGGCACAAAAACCTCGTCCCTCGCCCTCGTAAACAGCGATGTGATAGTCGCGGTAGGCTCCCGCTTCTCCGACCGTGTGACCTGCAGCGCGGCGTCCTTTGCGGAAAACACCGCCAAGGCGAAGATCGTCCATATTGAGATAGATCCTGCGGAATTTGACAAAAACGTCACCGCCGACGTTCACGTAAACGGCGATGTCAAGCTCGTCCTGACGGAGCTTATGAATAAGCTGCCCAAAATGTCCCACCCCGGCTGGATGGCTGATATCAAGCGGTGGAAGACCGAATATCCCTTGATACAGACAAGCAGCGGCGAGGAAACCGTTCTTCCGCAGTACGTGCTGGAAACCCTTGCGGATATTGCCGGCGAAAACGCGATCATAACCACCGAGGTAGGTCAGCACCAGATGTGGACGGCGGAATACTACCCCTTTAAGAACCCGAAAACTCTCGCCACCTCCGGAGGACTCGGCACAATGGGTTACGGCTTGGGCGCGGCTATCGGAGCAAAGGTGGGCAATCCCAAAAAGACCGTGGTGAATATCGCGGGGGACGGCAGCTTTTATATGAATATGACCGAGCTTTCAACGCTGGCAAAATACCGGCTCCCCGTTATCGAGCTTGTTTTCAACAATTCCGTTCTGGGAATGGTCCGCCAGTGGCAAAGACTTTTTTATGACTGTCACTTTTCTCAAACCACCCTCGAAAAACCCACGGATTTTGAGCTTCTCGCCAAAGCGTTCGGCATAGAGGGCATTACCATCTCCAAGAAAAGCGAGGTACGGCAGAAGCTGGAGCAGGCAGTTTCCTGCGGCAAACCCGTGCTTATCAACTGTATCATCGACAAGGACGTAAACGTTCTGCCCATGGTTCCCGCGGGAGCGTCGGTAGCGGAGCCTATATTGGATATCGTCATCGATAGCTGATGATAACCCTATAACACGCAAAACAGACAATTCCGTCAAAATAAACGGAATTGTCTGTTTTCATATATTTTTTACCCGCTCCGCCCCTATCTCAATCCAGGCAGGCTTAAAACCGCAGGCTATCGCAATATTCCAAGAATGGTAATTTGACAGGCTCGTGCCGTAAAAGGGTATATCTCCCCTGCGTAGTATCTCGTTTTTCAGCAAAGTCACAAGGTATTTCCCCACTCCCTTTGAGCGGTATTCCGGCAGTACGTCGATCCCTATCTGCTGCCAATGGGGAGCGTCCTCGGAGCAGCCCGCCATCCCCATGATAACGTCCCCGTCGTAAGCGCATACGGCTATCCTGTCGGGGCGCTCGGGACGGTATTTGTCGCATATAGCGTTGGGAAACAGTTCGTCGCAGTAAAACATCCCTATCTCCTCTCCGTAAAACCATTTTACGGGGTAATTCCTTTCCGGCAGAACGTCCCGTGAATGTATAAACATATGATACGTCTGCGTAAGAGTATATCCGTATTTTCCCAGTTCCCTTTCAAGGGGCGCAAGATTCGGATATTCAAACAGCATATGCCCCTGCCTGCCTTTTATGAAATTTTCCAAAAAAGGGTGCAGGCACGGATGATAGGCTAATCCAAAAGAAGTATTTCTGGTCAGGCAGCCCTTTCGCTCCCGCCATACTTCTTCCCCTCGGCAACAGCCGTGGAAACCGCAATGTTGAACCGATAGTAAACATCAACCTGCTGCACCCTATGCCCGCTCGACTTATCGGGAGCGTGAACAACAATCTTTTCCACAAGCTCCCGAATAATTTCGGGAGTTATTTCATCAATGTGTTCATATTTCCGAACGATTTCCAAAAATTGAGAAGCGTCTGCCGATTTCTGCTCGTTTGTTTCTACAAACTTTGTAAGCTCATCAGCCGTTTGTTTAAGCTGACTTTGCTCAACTTCATAATCTTTGGACAGTGTTGCAAACCTCTCATCGGAAATTTTCCCAAGGACGTTATCCTCATAAAGCCTTGAAATAATCTTATCAAGCTCGGCAATTCTTTTTTCCGACTTCGCAAGGGTTTTCTTAGCCTTTTTCAGTTCCTCGGTGTGACTTGAAATCGAGTTTTCCATTGCCGATTTCACAAACTCCTCCTCATTCAAACGAACCGTTTCCAAAAGTTTGTTTATCTCGTTCAGGAGAATTTCCCGTAAAACAGCCGTCCTGATGTAATGCGCCGAACAGCCCTTTGTTTCGGTATATGTGCCGCATTTCATATGCTCCTGCGTTTTTGAAATATTCTTTCCCCTGTTGATGTAGAGTTTTTTGCCGCAGTCCGCGCAATACACCATTCCCGAAAAAGGATTGATTTCCTCGCATTTCTGCGCTTTGGGATTGCTTTTCATAATTTCCTGCGCCAAATCAAAATCGTGCCGTGAAATAATTGCCGGATGAGTGTCCTCAAAAATCAGCCATTCCGACCTCGGATTGTAGACCTTTTTCTTGTTTTTATAGGACTTCCTCCGCGTCTTGAAATTGGCGGTATGCCCGACATACTCGATTTTTTGAAGTATGCTCTTTACCGAGGTTCTGCCCCAAATATGCGAATTTTCATCGTCTTTCAAACGCGCGGACGGCGAGGGGATTTTCTCGCTTGTCAAGGTCAGCGCAATTTTTTTCACGCTGTAACCGCCGATATACATATTAAAAATACGTTTTACAATTTCGGCGGACTTCTCATCGATTTCCCAAGCGTTTTTATCGGTTTCCGACTTTTTGTAACCGTAAGGCGGCTTGCCTAAAGGCTTTCCCGACTGACCTTTCGCTTTGAAAACCGCCTTGACCTTTTTGCTCGTATCTTTGGCATAAAAGTCATTAAATACGTTGCGGAAAACCATCATATCGTTCTCACTTTTAAACGTGTCCACACTGTCGTTTACGGCGATGTACCGAACATCGTAATCGGGGAAAATTATCTCAATATACTCTCCCGTTTTCAAGTAATCACGCCCAAGTCGTGACAAGTCTTTCGTGATAACAATTCCGATTTTTCCGTCCTCCATATCCTTTGTCATACGAGTAAAATCGGGACGGCTAAAGTTTGTGCCGCTCCAACCGTCGTCCACGTAAAATTGCGGATTTGGAAAATGGTTGTCCTGCGCGTATTTTAAAAGAATGTTTTTCTGATTTGTAATTGAATTGCTCTCACCGTCAATCATATCGTCTTGCGAAAGACGGCAGTATAACGCTGTAATCTTGTCTTGTAACATATAATCCTCACTTTCCGACAAATACAGCGGATTATGTGTTAATTATACCACATCTCAATTCAAAATTCAATATGGTAAATTGCTAAATTTTTATTGATTATTTTGACATAATCCGCTAATTTGCCGATTATATCAAATTTATGCTGACCTTTGAATTTCCTTTTTAATTAGCCGCGAAAGAACGTCTTTTAAATTTTCGCCGCTAAAATTAAATTTTGTGACAACTTTATAAATAGTATGCCCGATTTTATATTCGGACACTGCCGTATTCACTACGGCGGAATTTGCAACTGAAACATTTCTAATCATTAATCTCCTATCTGCCGCACTTTTTGGCGGCGGTCGTTGGTTTGTTTTCGGAACGGCGAACACGTTCGTCCTCGCGCTTTTTCTCGGCGATAAGGTTTGAAATGTAATCGCCCTCTGAAATCTTTTTGTAGGTATCTGAAATACCAAGGTAAGTATCGTACATCTGCTTAAATTTTTTCATCTGCTCGGTAAGCATTTCAACCTTTTCGGAAGTATCTCTCCGCAGTTTTTCAACCCGCTGTAATTCATCACGTTCTTTTATATTACAGCGTTCCATAACAGTCTTGCACATCTGAAATTGCAGTTTTTCCGTTTCGGATAATTTCGATTTTTCAAGCAAATCAAAATATGCCCCAACCTGTTTTTCAACCGCTTCAAATTGAGATAACTTTTCCGACAGCTTGTTGACCTCCTGCCTTGCATTTTCATATTCGGAAGTAAACTTTTTAATTTTACTCTCCAACTCGCCAATTGAACAAATATTATCGCGGTTAATAACCGCAAGCTGCGCCGACAAAGTGTACACATCAAAATCATTCTGCAATATGTACGGCTGATTTTTAAAATACTTTCTCGGAAGTTTTGAATTGCTTTTGACAAGCTCGCTGACTTGATAAATCCTTTCGTAAAAAATTTTGTTCAGAGAATTAATTTTAGTACCGCTATAATTTTCATCAAAAGCAATTTTAATTCTCTCACTCAAAATATCCTCGGAATAAAAATCTCCCAAAGTTTTCAAACGAACGAAACGCTTTTGTTCTGGCGCTTTTACGGAAATATATTTCCCCGCTTTGACAGTAAAGCCCAACCGCTCCAACTCAAAAATCAATTCGTCAAGATTTTTAACAGTACCCAGCAAACCGTCAACTGCAATTCTGATTTTTTCTTTCCAAGACGCGCCGCGTTGTTTGCTCTCCCATTCGTTGTACTTCATTGTCCTGCCCTTGCCTTTTGATTTATCATAAGGCTGAACTCCGAAAGCAAGGCACACCCTGTCGGAATATTCCTTAATTCTGTCGAGAGATTTTTTGTTGGCGTAAAATTTTTGACCGTCAATTCCGTAAGAGTTCAAAATGAAATGGTTGTGGACGTGCCGCTTGTCAACGTGCGTCGCGATAACCACCTGACAATCATCTCCGAAAGTTTTTCTCACAAACGCCTTTGCGATTTTGTGGGCGAGTTCGGGAGAAATATTATCTTTCGGGTCGAACGACTGAATATAGTGTATCGCTTTAACTCGCCCCTTGCCCTTTAAAGGAATTGGCTCGTTAAATTTGTACCCCGAAAAATGCTCGTAAACTGTACGCATTGCAAGGTATGCGTCTGCCGCATTGGTCAGACAATTCAGCGAGGTAGCATACATCAAATCCTCAGTCTTGTCGGGATTTAAAATGTAAGCTATGCTGCGGTTGACTGTTTGGTGAATGCTGATTGATTTAACATATGGCAAATTTTTTCGTACTCCTTTTTAAAATTTTCATAGTCATCTGCGTAAATCGAATTTATTTCGTTCGCCTTTTTCGCAAGCTGATTGATGTTTTTTCCGATGATACGCAGAGCGTTCATCACGGCGGTTACGTCCTTGAAATTGCAGTTTATAATTTGACCGTTGACGGAAATCTGCCTGATGTACGTTCCCGTTTTCATAGATAAGCCTGCGGCTCGGCGTTCGACTTCGCGCCATTCGTCAAGCGGATAAGTCACTTTCTTTTCTTTTACAAGTTTGTATTTTCTCAATAAAAATTCCTCCGTTTCATATTTTGCGGTTTTAGGCTTTGCCTAATTTTTTAGGGGATAAGCATTTAATGCTTCGGGTTCCCTAAAATCATTTTGAGGGGGTAACTCATCAAAATGGGAGAAAGTGGGAAAGTATGCACCACTTTCTATGGCTTGCTACGCATACCCAAAACAACGGTATACGTATACTCCAAAATTTCCCATTTTTGTTTTAAGCGTTACCCCTTAAACTTTTTAAAAATTTTTCAAAACCAAATTGTTGTTTGCAATGATTTTTGCCGTGATTTTTTTGTACGCGAAATCCTGCCTCCTTTAAAAAATATGAACCGTTTCCCGATATTTTTGCCGACTAACTCAACAGGCAAAGCCGCGAACATTGCCTATTGTTTTGGTCTGCATTGCTGAACAAATTCATTAAGAACTGTTGTTTGTTCACAATTATGTCATTGATTTTAGTTTTGGAATGTGTTATACTGATATGTAAGGACATAAAAGTATCTTACATATATTATATCGGTTCATTATAGTGAATACTTTAGCTTTTTCTGTGAATTTACAAAAAAATTTCATTACATTGCACAAAAACGAAAAGGAGAATTGTTTATGTTTTACAACAGGTTTATGGAACTTTGCGGAGAGTACGGAGAAAAGCCTACCCCTGTTTTGAAAAAGCTGGACATCAGTCCGGGAAACTTAAGACGTTGGGAAGGCGGCGCGTCCATTACCGCCGAGACTTTGGAGAAGATTGCAAACTACTTCGGCGTGCCTGTGGATTATTTCTTCCTCAAAGACGAGGAGAGAGCGCTTGAGGAAGTTCAGCAAAATGAATTGGCGATTAAGGACGATACGAACGGTATTCGGCAGATTTATGCTGTTGCGCATATTCACCCCGACTATATCGCAAGCATTTTAAGCGGTCGGGAGCTTACCGAGAGCGAACTGGATAGGGTTGCGAATTATTTGAGGTGCAAAAAAGTTTATTTGCTTAATCGGAATGTTGCCGAGGACGATAACAACGTCTGCAAAAAATCCGAGACGGATTCCTCGGCTTGCTTGTCGGACAAGGAATTGGTCATTGACATTTTGTCGAGGATACCCGCCAACAGGGACTACAAATATTTGCAGGTTATGATTTCGAGGATTATTGCTGAAAATCTCAAACGGAATGGAATTTACCAAGATGATTTGATTGCCTGCGGTTTGGTTCGGAGGAAGGTTGCAGACCTGTTTGACAGCTCTACAGACAATGAGAAAATTTTAGCCTTTAACAATTCCGATATTTTGAGGATTGTTCATTGCTTTAGGGTGGGGTACGATTTGGTTTTTACGGGGGTGTAGAGGCGCATATTAAAATTATTGAAATAACGTTAGTAAAAATCGTGTTTACTGTAAACAACATAACAGCAAACACGATTTTTAATAATGTTACGTTTCTTTCACAAATTTGAAACAGCAGACTTGGACTATACTTACAAAAACTATGCTTGGCGAGCATAGATGTGTATTTAATATAAGTATTTGACATTAAATAAAACAACTGCTATAATTAAAACAGTAAAACAAATCTGCCAAATTTTTAAAAGAAGTGATGTGTATGAGCAAAAATTTCACGGCAATTATTTTTATGATTATTACGCTTTTCGTTACCGCCTGTACGGACGGGAACAAATCTGTCCCGGCTGAAATAACCGATATGACGGCACGTATCGAAGAAACCTTTTCGGAAACGGAAACCACAACCGAAACTACAAAGGAGGAAACCGAAATGAAAATGAATATCCAAATCGGCGAACATACTCTCACGGCGACCCTTGCCGAAAATTCCTCGGCAGAGGCGTTGATTGAACTGCTCCGCGAGAGGGACGTGACGGTCAATATGCACGATTACGCCAATATGGAAAAGGTTGGGGTACTTCCCGAAAGCCTGCCGAGAAACGATGTGCAGACAACCACCGAGGCGGGGGACTTGATTTTGTATTTGGGAAATTCTTTCGTGATTTACTATGACGCAAATTCTTGGAATTTCACACGTTTGGGAAAAATTGATAACATTACCCAGAAGGAGCTTATGGACATACTTGGTGACGGCGATGTTACGGCGGTGCTGTCGCTGTCCGAATAAAAAAGTCGGCAATTTCTTAAATAAATTTTTTTGGAGGTAATTAAAATGGCAGTAAAACAAACGGCAGGCAGAGACGCACTCGGCGAGTTCGCGCCGAAATTCGCGGAGCTTAACGACGACGTGCTTTTCGGCGAGGTGTGGAGCAGGGAGAATAAGCTTTCCCTCCGCGACCGTTCGCTGGTGACGGTCACGGCTCTTATGGCGCAGGGGCTTACCGATACGTCCTTTAAATTCCACCTCGAAAGCGCGAAGAAAAACGGCATTACCAAAACCGAAATCGCCGAAATCCTCACCCACGCGGCGTTCTATTCGGGTTGGTCAAAGGCTTGGGCGGCGTTCCGTATGGCTAAAGAGGTCTGGACGGAGAATGTTCCCGCCGCCGACGAAAAGGCTGCACACGCAAATTCAATGGTTTTTCCCATAGGTCAGCCTAACGACGGGTTCGCCGAATATTTTATCGGTCAAAGCTACCTTGCGCCCGTTTCTGCCGAACAGGTGGGAATTTTCAACGTCACTTTCGAGCCGAAATGCCGCAACAACTGGCACATTCACAAAGCTGAAAAAGGCGGCGGTCAAATTCTCGTCTGCATAAACGGCAGAGGCTATTATCAAGAGTGGGGTAAAGAGCCTCGGGAACTTCACGCGGGGGACGTTGTGAACATTCCCGCAGGGGTAAAGCACTGGCACGGCGCGGCTCCCGACAGCTGGTTCTCGCACCTTGCCGTGGAAGTCCCTGCGGAGGGCGGTTCGACCGAGTGGCTCGAGGCGGTTTCGGAGGAAGAATACGGCAAGCTGAAATAATAAATATGTACAGCGGGGAGGACGTTATCATAGGAGGTTAAAATATGGCGTTATTACAGGTAAATTTTATTTCGGACGCGCTTAAAAGAACCGTCCCGATGAATGTTATTCTGCCTGTTGACAGGCTGTTCGGCGGCGCGTATGATACGGACGGACAAAAAACGTTCAAAACCTTGTATTTGCTGCACGGGCTTTTGGGCAACTATACCGACTGGATTTCACATTCGGATATTCAAGCTCTTGCGGCGGAAAAAAATCTCGCGGTGGTTATGCCGTCGGGCGACAATTCATTTTATGTGGACTCGGTAAATCCAAACAATAACTACGGCGAATTTATCGGCAGGGAACTTGTTCACATTACCCGAAGAATGTTTCCCCTGTCGCGGAAAAGGGAGGATACCTTTATCGCGGGTTTTTCAATGGGCGGTTTCGGCGCGCTGCGGAACGGGCTGAAGTATTATGATACTTTCGGTTATATTGCCGCCCTTTCCTCCGCGCTTAATATTTTTGAAATTCCCGCAGATGTATCCGACCGCTGTCTGTTCGGCGAGGACTGCTGTTTCGGCGATTTGGAAAAGGCAAGGGAAACCGATAAAAACCCACGGATTGCCCTGCGCGGCTTAAACCACGCCGTTTCGGAAAACCCCAACACTCCCCGCCCGAAAATATATATGGCGTGCGGTTTGCAGGACGGACTTATCGGCGTGAACCGTATTTTCCGAGATGTTTTAGCCGAAAGCGGCATAGACGTTACATATGACGAAACGGACGGAAAGCACAACTGGCAGTTCTGGAACAGTCAAATTGCAAAGGTACTTGACTGGCTGCCGCTTGAAAGCGGAAACGCGGGACTTAACAGCGGAAATGTCAGATGACAATATTTGCATAAATTTTGCGGGGGCGGTTATGTAATCGCCCCTATGTTATTTTTTGAGGAATTGTTATAATTCAAAAACTGAGCCTTTGTATAAATTCAGAGCATATTTTCAAAAAAATGTTGAAATTAAGGCATACCTGCGGTATAATATCAATAGGGAGAAAAATTTATATCGGAGGTAAGTTTATGGAACTTCGCGTACTTCGCTATTTCCTTACGGTGGTAAGAGAGGAAAATATTTCCCGCGCGGCGGACATTCTGCACGTCACCCAACCTACCCTCAGCCGTCAGCTTGCGCAGCTTGAGGAGGAGCTTGGCTCGCAGCTTTTTATACGGGGCAGGCATTTGCTTTTGACGGACGCGGGTGTAATGCTCCGTCACCGCGCGGAGGAAGTTGTCGCCTTAATGGACAAAATCGAAAGCGAATTTGAGGAGCAGAGCGAAGTCGGAGGAGTTATCTCAATCGGCAGCGGCGGACTTGGCGCGTCGCAAATTCTGCCGAGCGTAATGGAGAGTTTCCGCAAAAAATATCCGAAAGTGCAGTATCAGCTTTACACCAACAGCGCGGAATTTGTTAAAGAACGGCTGGAGCAGGGTTTGCTTGATTTCGGACTGCTGCTTGAACCTGTCGACATAACGAAATTCGATTATATCCGTATGAAAGAAAAAGAAAAATGGGGTTTGCTTATAAGAGCCGACAACCCGCTTGCCGCAAAGGAATATATCACGAGAGAGGATTTGACGGCAGAGCCTATCATTACCACGGACAGGCTTTCTATTCAAAAGGAACTGGAAAACTGGTTTGGGGACAGTCTTTCAAGCCTTGATATATTCGCAACCCACAATATAATTACAAATTCCGTAATGCTTGTAAGCGGCGGCGCGGCAAGCGCGCTTACGATAGAGGGCGCGGTAAATTTGTTCACCGGCGGCGAAATGGTTTTCCGTCCGCTTTATCCCGAACTTTCTATGACCTCCGTCCTCGCTTGGAAAAAATTTCAGCCGAATTTCGGAACGGCGGGAAAATTTTTGGAGCATTTTAAGAATTTCGCCGAAATGCAATGATGATAATAAAAACTGCGACCGATAAGCGTGCTTGCTTTCGGTCGCTTTTTTATTAGGCTGCAAATATGCCTTTAACGTATACATTTCTATAAAATATAAGCATTTGACATACAGCGGCAAATGGGGTAAAATAATTACAGAAACCAAAATCAAAGGAGAGGTCGGAATGACATTGCGGGAAGCAAGCAAAAGCTTTGGTATTGCCGAAGACGTTTTGCGGCAGTACGAAAAAAACGGTTTGCTGAAAAGCACCTCGGCAAACGGCGGCGCGGATAATTACAGAGAAGAAGATTTTGAACAGCTGGGATTGATAAAATTTCTTTTGGAAACAGGCTTTTCATTCAAAGATTTAAAAAGGTATATGGAACTTATGCGGAACAGCAAAACGACGGACGAGCAGATACATATGCTCCGCAAGCGGCGTTCCGAGCTGCTGGAGGGTATCCACGAAAAGCAGCGGCTGCTTGACCGCATTGATTATATGATATGGGAAAAAAGAAAGGAGACGGTTCAATGAAAAGGCTTATAGGCATTTTTACGGCGGTTTGCGTTACACTCGCTATGACTGCCTGTTCCGATACGCAAAACCCGACGGCAGGCGGCGGGTCTGAAACTTTTTCCCAGCCGTCGGCAGAAATTCGGACGGAATATTCCGAAACCACGGCAGAAGAAGTCCGCGGTAATGAAACAGCTGTAACGGAAAAGAATGGGACAAATATTTTAATAGCGTATTTTACGTGGGCGGAAAATACAAGTGTTGCCGACCCAAGCTCGGTTGATACGGACGCAACGACCTCGGCAAGCGTTCTGCTGCCCGGAAACGTCGGTCTGCTCGCCGAATGGATAGCGGAAGAAACAGGCGGCGACAGGTTTTCAATCATAGCGGAGGAACCGTATTCAAGCGATTATGATACCTGCCTTGACCGCGCGGCGGAGGAACACGACAGCGGCTCACGTCCCGCGATAACGGGGCACGTCGAAAATATGGAGGATTATGACATTATTTTCCTTGGATTTCCCAACTGGTGGTATTCCTGCCCTATGGCAATTCTGACGTTTATTGACGAACACGATTTGTCCGGGAAAACCATAATTCCGTTCTGTTCTCACGGCACGGGCGGGTTTGCGGCAAGCCTTATAGATATAGGCAATGAATTACCCGAGGACTGCACGGTGCTTAAAGAGTTCGGCGCGTACCGTCCCGAGGTTGCAGGCTCGCGGGAGGCGCTGCTTGAATGGCTTTCGGAGCTTAATATAACTTATTGAGGGTGATAAACGTGAAGTCCAAACAAATATTCAAAATATCGCTGGACGTTATTATGACGGCTTTGTTTATGGCAATGATGGCGTACCACGTCACGGGGAGCAAGCTCCACGAATGGCTCGGAATTGTTTTGTTTATTCTTTTTATTCTCCACCATATTCTGAATTATAAATGGTATGCGGGACTGTTTAAAGGCAAGTGGTCGGCGGCGCGCATTTTGGCGGCAGCGGTAAATTTCCTGTTGCTTGCGGCAATGGTCGGAATGATGATAAGCGGCGTAATGCTTTCCAACGAGGTGTTCGGATTTTTGGAAATCAGAGCGGGAATGTTCGGTCGCAGGCTGCATATGCTGTCAACCTCTTGGGGGTATATTTTTATGTCAATGCACATCGGTCTGCATTGGGGAATGGTTGTGGGAATGGTCAAAAAGAAATTTCCAAACGGCAAAGCAAGCAAGACGTGCGGGCATATCGGCAGAATAATCGCGCTGCTTGTTTCGGTTTACGGCGTTCGCGCGTTTATTTCCCGTCAGCTTTCGGAACGGCTGTTTTTGCTTGTGCATTTCGCGTTTTTCGATTACAGCGAGCCTGCCGTATTTTTCTTTGCCGATTATTTGTGCATTATGGTACTGTTCACGGCTGCGGCGTACTATCTGTCAAAGCTTTTAAGAAAATCAAAAAATGAAAGGAGCTGAAAATTATGAAAAGGAAATGGTCGGCTTGTTTGGCTGTGCTTGCGCTGTCGGTCTTTTCAGCCTGCGGAAGTGAAAGCAATCCCCCGATATTGGAGGAATTTGCGGATATTTCCGCGCAGACCCCATATTCGGAAATGACCGTAACCTCCCAAACGGGCGGTGAATTTCAAGCCGTATCGGAAGAAACGGGTTCGGCGGAAGTCTCGGGCAAAACGCTCATTGCGTATTTTTCCTTGGCGGAAACCGTACCCGAGGGCGCGGACGCTGTTACTTACGCCACGCCCTCAATCGGAAACACGGAGTACGCGGCTATGGAAATTCAAAAGCAGACGGGCGGCGATTTGTTCGCCATAAAAACCGTAAAGAATTATCCCGTGAGCCACAGCGAATGCTCGGAAATCGCGGAGGAAGAAATGCTGGCGGACGAACGTCCCGAACTTTCCTCACATTTGGAAAATATGGACGAATACGACGTCGTATATATTGGCTACCCGATATGGTGGTACGCCGAGCCTATGGCGATACGTTCATTCATTGAGGAGTACGATTTTTCGGGGAAAACGGTAATTCCGTTCTGTACCACGCTTGGCGCGGGAATAGGCAAAAGCGAAAAAAATATTGCCGAGCTTGCGGACGGCGCGGCTGTTTTGGAGGGAATTACCCTGCGTTCCGAGCGGCAGGATTTCGGCGATGATATTGCCCCATGGCTTACGGATATTGGAATGGCAAATTAAGAAAGGAGAATTTACTATGGAAAAAATTTTAGCGTTATTATTGACATTCGCAATGGCGGTTGGACTTTCCGCCTGCGAACGTGCGGGAGTTTCGGAGGAAACCTCTGCGGCTTTGGAAAAAATTGCGGCAAACATTGAAACAACAGCGGAATTTGTTTCGGAAAGCAAAAAGGAAACAACTCAAACAGCAATTACTCTGACGGCGGGAGATATTGTTCTGAACGGTTATCTGAACGATTCCGCGCCCGCTCAAAGTCTTGTTTCGCAGCTTCCCGTTACCGTTGTTCTGAACGATTCGGACAATGATTTCTGCGGAGGAAATCTTGACATCGAGTATTCCGAAAGCGACGTGCAAAACGGATATAAAAACGGCGATTTGGCGTTCTGGACGCCCGCGAATAATTTTGTAATTTTTGTGGACGGCGAGGAAAATTCCGCAAATACGGGCGACCTTGTCATACTCGGAAAAATTACCGAAACACAGGAAAAACTTGACGCTTTGGAGGGAACGCTCAGCGTGACTGTCTCGCTTGCGGACGGAAACGAGGGAAATTCCAAAACCGAAAATGAAAGCAGCGAAACGGAGGTATCGGAAATGAAAATCAAAATAACAGTCGGCGAAACGGAGCTTACAGCGGTAATGGAAGACAACGCGACTACTCGGGCAATCATAGAGCAAATGCCTATGACCCTGCCGATGATGGACTTGTACGGACGTGAAATGTGCTATCGGTACGGCGCGTACGCTCTCCCCACGGATAATTTGCGTTCGGACGGCTACGAGGTCGGCGATATTGCGTACTGGGCGCCCGGCGGAAGTTTGGTTATTCTTTACAAACAAAACGGCGAACAGTTTGAACGTCAGCATTTGGGGCATATTGATTCGGGCGTTGAGGTATTTGAAAATACGGGAGACGCGGAAGTCAGGTTTGAGGTGGTTGACAATTAAAATGTGATAAATAACTCACGTTTAATCAAAAGCAGGTTTGCTGTTTTCGGCAAACCCGCTTTTGATATTATAATTGAAAACATTCAATATGGTATCAAATTGTTTTATAATCCGCTGTATTATCTTTATAAAATATTTGTAAAAACTTCTTTATGATTAGCCAACAATCGGCGGTGATCACCGCGTTTCCTCCCGTTGACGCCATGTGAAAAAAATACCTTTCCTCACCGTAATTTCTTCTGCCCTCATTTGAGGCGGATACCGTAATAACGTTCTCCGCGCCCGAAAGATCGCCGGGAGAGCAGTTGTATTCTATAGCCAGCAGCTCTCTCATCTTTTCTCCGTGATCTGCTCTCGGCGAAAAATACTCCTCCGACAGTATCCCATAGGCGTACTCGCTGCCGTGATAACAGGGTTCATGCTCATAAGGGCGTCTGCCCTCTATAAAGCAGCCCTCCCGCCTCATGCCTATTTTCTCCATTACCCTCCACGAGCCGATATTTTCCGTATCGCTGTGCGCGATCACCCGCCGCAGATCAAGACCGTCGAATGCAAAAGCCAGCAGAGCCTTTCCTACCTCGGTGCAGTAACCCCTGCCCCAGCAGTCCCTGTGGATTATCCAGCCTATCTCCGCTTGGGTGCAGTCGTCGATAAGTCCCAGATCCGCAGTGCCTATAAGTGCGCCCGTCGTTTTGAGCGTGACCGCAAAAATATAATAATTTTCATCCTTCGCGGAAAATCTTATATAATCTCTGTAATCCTGTTCGCTTTGAACGCCGCAGATCAAGAATCGGGTGTTTTCCGCGCTGCCGACGTAGGAGCAGGCGGCGGGGATATCCTTTTCGGTAAATCTGCGGAGAATGAGCCTTTCCGTTTTTATTTCCGGCAACATAATTTTTCTCTTCACGTTGTTCATTCTCCCAGCAGCTTGTCCGTAACGGGTCCGAACTTTGAGATCACCTGGTAAATGTAATAAGCGCACATTATCCAGAACGAAATGCAGGCGGCAGCGACCGGCAGAGTGCGTTTTCTGTGATATTCGGTGTATTCGGGCAGTCTGACAAGTCCCTTTGCAAATACAACAACAGCCGTGACCGAGCCTATCAGCAGAAAAGCGATGATAAGCATTCCCCAGTATACGTTAGACGCCTCCTCGCCGAAAAAATATTCCGCAAAGCCGACGGACGCCGCGCAGGTGTTTATAAAGATGTGACCCGCTATGGGAAGCACAAGCGAATTTGTCTTTACCGCCGTATATCCGAAAACAAGTCCCATAACCGTGCCGAGTATGGCTTGTATCAGATTTCCATGCATAAAGCCGAATATAAGAGCGGACATTATTATAGCAAAACGTCCGCTGACGGAGCTGAGCCTCCTGAGGATCACTCCTCTGAACATAAGCTCCTCGCATATGGGCGCGCCCACAGCGGTAAGGATTATTTCCCAAATCAGATAAGCGGGCGTAATGTCCTGCTCCGTCAGATAATCCTCGGAAACGGGAGAAATACCCATTTCAAAAAAAGCGCTTATCACCGTATTCTGGCATATGATCGAGATCCCGTATGCCAGCATTATCATTCCGAAAAAAGCGAGAACGGTTTTCCCGCCTATCCTTTCCGTATCAATATACGCCCTTGCCGACGTTCCCGAGCAGTATTTGTCGTAAATAAATATGCCGGCGCAGAATATCATCGACGGCAGGCTTCCCGCAATATTGTACGCCCAGTCGATAATGGCAGTGCCGTCCTCGGTAAACCTGAACTCATAACCCGAAAGCATCATTGCGATAAAGACCGCCTGAGCCAGAACAAAAGAGCCTATACCGTGTATCAGAGCCATAATAAACGTACCCGAATAGCAGCCTTTTATACGCTTTCTTTCTCTCGGATCCATCTGCATAAGCGGCGGCGGAGCGGCAGCCGCTCCCGAATTCGCCGATGAACTGTAGGGCTGATAAGACGGCTGATATCCGGAGCCGTCCGGATTTCCTCCGCCGTTTACGTTGTATCCGTTAAAATTATTATCCATATCTTTATTTTCCTTTTCCGAAAATTACGTCCGATGTCACAAATAACGAACGATACCCACTATCTTGCCTATTATGGAGCATTCGTCCGCTATGATCGGCTGCATCGAATCGTTTTCCGGCTCTAAGCGGTAATGTCCGTTTTCCTTGTAAAACCGCTTTACCGTGGCGCTTTCCCCGTCCACCAGCACAGCGGCGATCTCTCCGTTGTCAACGTAGCCGCATTTTTCCACGACAGCGTAATCGCCGTCGAAAATACCGGCGTTTATCATGCTGTCGCCTCTGACCCTAAGTGCGAACAGCTCTCCCGTGTGGCTTTTCATTGGCTGAAAGGATATGTAGCCGTCAATATTCTCCACTGCGGTTATAGGCTGACCTGCGGTAATGGTGCCCGCCACGGGCAGACGCATTCCCATATCGCCCGCCAGCTTTACGGCGCGTTTTTTTCCCTCCATTTTTTCCAGATACCCCTCGCTTATAAGGTAATTGACATACCTTGCGGCAGTCGAGGTGGAAGCGATGCCCAGATCGCGGCATATCTCCCTTATGGACGGAGAATAACCCTCCTGCGTCCTCTGCCTGATGTAATCGTACACTTTCTTGTGGATCTCCTTGAGTTCTTTCATCACATAGCCTCCCTGCCGTATTTCTCCTCCAGCTTTTTCAGTATCAGCCATGAGCATTTGTTTACGTCGCCGCAGCCCATAGTGATAATAAGATCGCCTTTTTCGGCGTTTTCCGCCGCATACTCCGCGCACAGCTCGAAATTTTCGTCATGATCCTGCACGTCCTCGAACCATACTGCTCCATCTGTCTTTCTTCCCAGATCCCTGTCGAAAATATTGTAGGTGTTTTTCTCCCGCGAACCCATTATCGCCGTGATAACACACCTGTCGGCAATGGAAAGAGCCTTTGCAAAATCGTCCAGCAGCAGAGCGGTGCGCGAAAATGTAAACGGCTGAAATACCGCCCATACCTTATTAAATCCCATTTCCGCCGCCGCTTTGAGCGTGGCCTCAAGCTCCGCAGGGTGATGTCCGTAATCGTCGCAAACCGTTATGCCGCCCGCCTCGCCGTATTTCTCAAATCTCCGCTTCGCTCCTCTGAAAGCGTCCAGTCCCCTCGATATCTCCTCCGCGGACGCTCCCGCCATGCTTGCGGCGGCAGCCGCGGCAACGGCGTTGAGTATATTGTGCGCCCCGGGAATATTGAGCCGCACATGAGTAAAAAAATCGCCTCTGTGATATATGTCGAACTCCGTGAGCATACCGCTCTTTTTTGAAATGTTTTCGGGATACCAGTCGCACCCCGCGCCGCCGTAGGTGATAACCTCCGCCGAGGAGCTTTTGACGGCTTTCATGGCGTTGGGATCGTCCCCGTTTGCAATGACTGTGCGTGCCATGCCGCAGAAGCGTTCGAAAGAGGCGATGATATTCTCCAGCGTTCCGAAATAATCCAGATGATCCGCGTCTATATTCAGCACCACCGCAATATTCGGCGACAGCTTCAGAAAATGATCCTCAAACTCGCACGCCTCGCATATCATGACCTCGGAGCTTCCCACGCAGCCGCTGCCGCCGATAACGGGCAGCTTCCCGCCGATGTAGGCGGTGATGTCCTTTCCGCCGTCCTTCAGTATCTGCGTTATCATGGAGGTAACGGTGGTTTTTCCGTGAGTGCCGCTTACGCATACCGCTTTTTCATACCATGACGTTACGATGCCCAGCAGATCGCTGCGTTCGAGTACCGGAACTCCGCTTGCCTTGGCGGCTTTCAGCTCGGGATTGTCGCTCATAATGGCGGCGGTGTGGATAATAAGATCCGCTCCCTCGATATTTTCCGCCCTCTGCCCCAGGAAAACCTTTATCCCCATGTCCCTTACCGCCCGAAGAGTGTCTGTTTCGTTGTTGTCGGAGCCTGTTATGAAAAAACCCTTTGCATGAAGTATCTGCGCCAGCGGATACATCCCGCTGCCGCCTATCCCTATCATATGGATATGCTTTTTCCCCGAAAGGATATTTTCATCGAATAGTCTATCAAAGTTATTCAAAAGTTTCACCTCAGTTAAGAATAATTTAAGAGTCTTGTATTATAATTAAATTGCGGAAACGGAAATTTGGAAAAACTTCCTTTTTCCGATATGCGAATAACACAGCGGATAAAAACAATAATAAACATATCCGCAATACACAATGTTAAGGAGGACATTTAAAATGACAATCACAGATATCAAGATCAGGAAGATCATTCCCGAGGGAAGACTCAGAGCGGTCATCTCGATCACTGTGGACGATCAGATCGCTATTCACGACATCAAGGTCGTACAGGGCGACGCAAGACTGTTTGTGGCAATGCCCAGCAGAAAGGACGAGAACGGTGTGTTCAGAGATATCGTTCATCCCATCTCCCCCGACGCAAGGCATTCCATCGAAAGCCAGATCCTTGACGCTTATATGCGCCACATCGAAATGATGCAGGCGGAAGCCGAAGCGGAGGAAGCGGGATTATTGTAATACCTTTTCGGAAATATACCCTTATCCGGCAATTTTGATACGTCCCCTCAGCACGGTCTGCGGGGGCGTTTTTTCCGTCCGCTGTCCGTCCCCGCAAAAAACGCGGCTCATGTTCCCGAAACGAGCCTCTGTGTTTTCAGTAAAGCGATCTGCGTCTTGGCGTCGGGAATGCTGCCGTCCATGACCATCTTGACCGCGTCCTCCAAAGGCACCCGTATAACATCGATAAACTCGTCGTCATCGGGATCGGACTTGCCGAAATCCAGATCCCGTGCAAGATACATATGAATTTTTTCCGTCAGATATGCCACCGACGGATAGCATACTCCCAGATACTCAAAGCTGCCACACCGCGCTCCGGTTTCCTCTTTCAGTTCCCTAATACCCGCCTCTCTGTGATCCTCTCCCGGCTCCAGCTTTCCCGCGGGGATCTCAAGCAGCGGCTCGCCGAAAGCGTAACGGAACTGCCGCACCATTATCACCATGCCGTCCCTTGTCAGCGGAACGACGCATACGCCGCCCGGATGGATAACAAGCTCCCTGTCGGCTGTAACGCCGTTTTCAAGCTCCGCCTTGTCCTTTCGCACCGTTATGATCTTCCCCTCGAATACGGTTTCCTTTTCCACGGTTTTTTCGCACAGATGCATACCATGACAGCTCCTTTGACCGGCGTTTTCCTCCGTCAGCGGCAAAAACGCCCCGAAAATAGTTATACTTTTATAATTATACCACATAACCCCAAAATTAACAAGACGGTTTTCACAATTTTTTTTAATATTTTCTTCCTGTATGTCTTGTATTTTTTACAAAATTATATTATAATATTGTATGTATATGTATGATCAAAACCGGACACCGCCGTGCAGACCGTATTCCCTGTGCGCGTATGTCTTAGTTTAAGGAGAGCGTTATGGAAGAAAATATCACCACCCCCGCCGCGTCCGACAGCTCGGAAAGCAAAATGGAGGTAAGGAAGCTCAACGTTGAGATAATCGACGGCGGTACGGACGGCTCCAAGATAAAGACCAAAAAGAAAAACAGGCTTTTGACGTTCTTAAAGTCCAAACGAAGCTATTTTTTCGCCTTTATTATCCCCGCTCTTATACTGCTGGGAGCCTACGCCGCTTTCAAGGTATGGCCGATAGGCGATATGTCGGTGCTTGTGCTTGACCTTAACGGTCAGTACGTATACTATTTCGAGCATCTGCGGGATATCGTCCACGGAAAAGGAAGTCCCTTTATCTCATGGAGCAGGAACCTTACCGGCGAGCTTATGGGGATATACGCTTATTATCTGGCAAGTCCGTTCACGGTCATCCCCATGCTGCTGCCCCGCTCCGTAATGACGGAAGCCCTGCTGATAATGCAGCTATGCAAGGTGGGAACGGCGTCTGTCACGTTCAATTTTTATCTCAGGCGCTCCAAGGGATGCAAAAGCTCCACCGCTCTTGTTTTCGGGATGCTCTATTCGCTTATGGGATATATGGTGGTTCAGCTTATGAACCCCATGTGGCTGGACGGTCTTATCTATCTCCCGCTGATAGTTTACGGCATTGAAAAGATAATCGACCGCAATAGCTGGACAGGCTTCATAATCCCCCTTGCCCTGATGTATATGGCAAATTTTTACATTGGCTGGATGATAACCTTTTTCTCGGTAATATATTTCATTTACTATTATTTTGCGGGCAAAAAGGAGTATACTTTTTCGGTAAAGTCCTTTTTGTTCGCGGGGATAAAATTTGCCGTCGGAGGGATCGTCGCCGCGGCGGCAGCCTGCTGGGTGCTTCTTCCCCTGTACCATTCGCTGAAGCTGGGAAAATTCGATTTCTCCACTCCCAATTATGAGCTTAAGACCCAGTTCGAATTCACGGACTTTTTCAAAAATCTCCTCCCCAATACCTACGATACCTGCCGTCCGGAGGGTTCTCCCGTAGTCTACTGCGGAGTGCTGACTGTCATACTCATTCCCCTGTTTTTCCTCAACGGCAAGATCCGCTTCCGCCATAAGGCGGGAATGAGCGGACTGCTTGCGGCAGTGCTTGCCTCCATGTACCTTTCCACCGCAGATATCGCCTGGCACGGCTTTCAGGTTCCCAACTGGCTTCCCTACCGCTACAGCTTTACCTTCAGCTTTGTATTGCTTGTAATGGCGGCAATGACCTTTGAACGGCTGGAGGGAATAACCGTCAAGGATATCGGAGTTACCGCTTTCGGACTTATGGCGTATGTATTTTACGTGGGCAAGCAGGATTTTGACGGCGTTACCCTCGTCCTGACCGTGTGGTATACCGTCGTATTCACTTTGGTCTACAGCGTTTTCCTGAGGTATATCAAGCTGTCGAACAGGGTAACAAGGGCGGTGCTGACCTTTATAATGGGTCTTTTCGTGGTGGGAGAGCTGTTCGGCTCGTCCCTTTCTACCATGCACGCCATAAACAGCGACGTTACCTATTCCAAGCATTCGGGATACAACAGGATAATAACTCTCGCAAGAGATACCGTATCAAAAATATACGCCGCCGACAGCTTTGACGGCGGCGGAGTTTACCGTATAGAAAAGAACTATCACCGCACCGTAAACGACCCTATGGTAATAGGCAGCTACGGCATATCTCATTCAAGCTCCACCTTGAATTCGGGGCCCATACAGTTCCTGCGCAGACTGGGTTTTTCCTACGGCGGTCATTATATAAGGTATAAGGGAAGCACCTACGTTTCCGACGCGGTTCTGGGGATAAAATACGTAATGGAAAAGGGCTCGTCGGAGGACGAGGCTCTGCCGGTGAATAAGCATTATGACGATCTCCTGCTTGAAAACCGCGACAGCAAAGACGTTTTCGCGGTCTATGAAAATCCCTACGCCCTGCCCGTTGCGTTCATGGCGGACCGCTCCGTCCTCGACGTCACCTTTGAAAGCGACAATCCTTTCAACAATCAGAATACGCTGATGAGCCATCTCGTTTCCAATGAAGAAACGGAATATTTCAAGCGCATAACCGTTTCGGGAACGTTCCCCGAAAACGCAAGGCAGTCAAGCTACGGCGCGCATACCAAGTACACCCCCATAGAGGAGGGCAAGAACTGCCATATCGAATATATCCTTAACGCCCCCACCGAGGACATGATATATATGTATCTCCCCTCAAGCTACGAGCGCCAGGTAAACC
This sequence comes from Ruminococcus sp., assembly GCA_023667165.1. Taxonomy (GTDB): domain Bacteria; phylum Bacillota; class Clostridia; order Oscillospirales; family Ruminococcaceae; genus Huintestinicola. The sequence continues at coordinate 22,551 of JAMPAO010000014.1, forward strand.
TGTGGCTGAACAAGGAATTTCTCGACTATTATTTTGAAAACGGCAAAATGGTGATCCAGACCCTGGGCAGATTTGAAAAGGGCGAAGAGATATCCCTGATCGTCACCGTCACCGAGGATAAAAAGGAAGTTCTTTTCAAGGATAAGCTGTTTTATTACCTTGACGAGGAAAAATTCGCCGAGGATATAGAAAAGCTCAGACAGGGCGGTCTTAGAATGACGAGCTTCGAGGAGGATCATATCACCGGAACCATAACCGCCGAAAAGGACGGGATAATGTTCACCACCGTAAGCTGGGAGCCGGGCTGGACAATAAAGGTAGACGGAGCGGAGGTAACGCCCGTAAAGGTCTGCGACGCTCTGATAGGCGTAGAGCTTTCGGCAGGCGAGCATGAGATTGAAATGACGTTTTTCCCTGCGGGACTTAAAGCGGGTATCATCATATCCATAGCCGCAGTGATAATAGTGATAATCATAGCCGTTACGGAAAAACGCACCGATAAAATACTCCTTGACAGATTAAATTGAAACTAAGAAAAAATGCAGGAAGCAAGGAGAAACCAAATGGCAAAAACAGTCCTTATAACCGGAGCCTCCGGAGGCATCGGCGGCGAATGCGCGCGTGAATTCGCAAAAGCAGGCTATAACGTGGCTGCGGTTTATTTCAATAACCGTAACGCCGCCCTCTCGCTGAAAGAGGAAACCGGCTGCGAAATATTCCGCTGCAATGCCGCAGACTTCAAGGAAGCTCATGCCGCCGTTTCGTCCGTTTCGGACATTTTCGGAGGCGCGGACGTTCTGATAAATAACGCGGGAATGGCAAGACAGGCGCTTTTCTCCGACATAACAGAGGAAATGTGGGACGAAATGTTCGCCGTAAACGTCAAAAGCGTATATAATTTCACCCATGCCGCCCTGCCATATATGATACGCCGAAAGTACGGACGGATAATCAATATCTCCTCCATGTGGGGGCAGTGCGGAGCGTCCTGCGAGGTGGACTATTCCGCGTCCAAGGCGGCGGTCATAGGCTTTACAAAGGCGCTTGCCAAGGAAACGGGACTGTCGGGAGTCACGGTCAACTGTATCGCCCCGGGAGTAATAGACACGCCCATGAACCGCCTGCTTGACGACGGCGTCATGGAGTCGCTGAAAGAGGAAACGCCCGTAAACCGCATAGGCACTCCCTATGATATCGCCCGCACCGCCCTTTTTCTCGCAGACGAACGCGCCGATTTCATTACCGGTCAGGTAATAGGCGTAAACGGCGGCTTTGTGATCTGACCCGGCATTCCGCGGACGCGGCGTTCGGAACCTCTTACTTCTTACCTCTTAACCTCTTACCTCTAATAAGCAAAGGCGGTCGATAATCATGACAGAGATACAGCTAATAGAAATATGCTCGGAAATAGCCTGTATGCTTATCTCCTACGGAGCGGAGATATACCGCACCGAGGACACCGTGCGCAGGATATGCGCCGCCTACGGCTATGAGAACGCGGAGATATACACCACCCCCGCCAATTTCATCATTACCGTCAAGGATAAAAACGGAATACCCCTTACCGATACCCGTTCGGTCAAGGGCAGGGAAACCAACCTTGACCGCGTGGGAAAGCTCAACGAGCTCTCCCGCTTCATCTGCGCGCGCAGACCGAGCGCGGATACTGTTTTCAAGCGTATAGAAGCAGTCAAGGCAAGACCCGTCTACAGCAATGCCGTAATATATATAAGCTATCTGGTGGTAGGCGGAGCGTTTACCGTCTTTTTCGGCGGAGGAGCCGCCGAGGCGCTGTTCGGTGCGATCCTTGCGCTGATCATACGGTTTGTCGAAACAGCTCTTTCCAAGGTCAATGCCAGCACGTTTCTCAACGCGGTGGTATGCTCCATGGTCATCTCGCTGCTGGCGGTGGGAATAAGCGAAATAGGCTTCGTTCCCAAGTTCGACAAAATGATAATCGGAGCGTATATGACCCTTGTCCCGGGAGTGGCCATGACAAACTGCATGAGAGATTTTATTTCCGGCGATTTTCTTTCGGGGTTATATACCATGACCGAGGCGCTGCTCACGGCGGCTGGAATGGCGGTCGGAGCGGGATCGGCGGTGGCGGCGGTAATAAAGCTGTAAGAAAGGAAGTGCGGGCTTCTTGGATATTGTAAACGATATGGTGATCCCCTGTCTGTGCAGCTTCGTTGCCTGCTGCGCGTTCGGAGTACAGTTCAATATACGTCCGGGACATCTGATAGCGGCGTCCGTAGGCTCTCTTGTAAGCCAGCTCATCTTCTCTCTCACGGAAATGTGGGGTTACAGCAATATAAAGTGCTGCTTTATCGCCGCCGCAGCAGTGGCGGTCTATTCCGAGGCAATGGCAAGATTCTGCAAAGCGCCCGTCAATATGTACCTGATCGTCGGCATGATCCCCCTTGTGCCCGGCGGACTTATCTACTACACCATGATCGCCCTGATGACGGGCGACAACGAAACGTTCCTTGACCGCGCGGTGGACGCCTTCAGCGCGGCGGGCGCGATAGCAATGGGTATCTTCGCCGTTTCCTCCGCCGTGAGGATAGGAGCGGATCTGATAAAGCAGAGCGGAAAAAAATACAGGCAGAGCATAAAAAACCTGTCCTCCAAAAACGGAGATGTGAAAAAATTCTGAAATACGGTGAAATATTATGAATATATCAAACAGAAGCTACCCCCTGATAACCGTGAGCGAAAGGTGCAGAAAGCGCACCGCCGACGGCCACCCCTGGATATACGACAATGAGATCGTGTCGGCGGAGGAAACCGAAAACGGCGGACTTGCGGACGTTGTGAGCGAAAAAAAACGTTACATAGGCACAGGCTTTTTCAATTCAAATTCCAAAATAAGGGTAAGGCTCATCTCCCGAAACGCCAACGATACCTTTGACGAGGATTTTTTCCGCCGCCGCCTGCAATACGCCTACGATTACAGAAAAACCGTCATGACGCGGGAGGATATGAACGCCTGCCGCCTTATTTTCGGAGAAAGCGACGGTTTCCCGGGACTTACGGTCGATAAATTCGGCTCTCTCCTTTCCGTGCAGATACTTTCCCTCGGCACGGAAAAAAGGCGGGATATCATTCTCCCCGCCCTCGCCGATATGCTTAAAAAAGACGGCTGCGATATAAAGGGCATATACCTGAGAAACGATGTAAATATCCGCGCCTTGGAGGGAATGAACGAGGAAAAAGGCTGGTATATCCGCGAAAGCGGTACCTCTCCCGTGACCGTCATAACCGAAAACGGCATAAAATATTACGTTGACGTTGAAAACGGACAGAAAACGGGGTTTTTCCTCGACCAGAAATACAACCGCCGAGCTGCGGCAGCCGTAAGCGCGGGCAAAAACGTAATAGACTGCTGCACCCATACAGGCTCGTTCGCCCTTAACTGCGCCGCAGCGGGAGCGGCTCACGTCACGGCGGTTGACGCGTCGGAAAGCGCAGTGGAGAACGCCCGTTCAAACGCCGCCCTGAACGGTCTTGAGAATAAGGTGGATTTTGTCAAAGCAGACGTGTTCGATTTCCTGAAAAACCGCCTCGAGGCTCATGACAAAAGCGCCGATCATATTATCCTCGATCCGCCCGCCTTTACCAAATCGAGAAAGACCGTAGGCAACGCCAGAAACGGCTATCTGGAGCTTAACACCCTTGCCATGCGGCTTCTCCCCAGAGGAGGATATCTTTCCACCGCCTCCTGCTCCCATTTCATGACCGAGCCGCTTTTCGAGCAGACGCTAAGGGACGCCGCAAGGGCGGCGGGAGTCGAGCTGCGCCTGACGGAAATGCGCCGCCAGTCGCCGGATCACCCCATAATGCTGAGCATTCCAGAAACCCGTTATCTTAAATTCTGCCTGCTGCAAATAATATGACCGCAGAGCTTTGAAAGGGAGAGAGAAAAAATGAGCCGCCCGAACAACAGCCTCGGGTAAGTATAATAGATATCAAACCTCAGGGTAAGCTTTACGCTTCACCCTGCGTAATTATCCCTCCCCCCAGTACAACGTCCCCGCTGTAAAAAACGCAGGCTTGTCCCGGGGCGGGATTTTTAGCGGTTTCCTCAAAAACCACCCTTGTAAGTCTCTTTTCGTTTTCCGGATAAACCACCGCGTCCTGTTCCCTTGCGCCGTACCGTATTTTCACCTGCGCCCGCGTCGGAGCCGTCAAAGGAACGCCGGAAATAATATTCACTTCCCGCAGAAATATCTCCTTTTTTTCAAGCTCTCTTTCCGAAAGAGTGACCGTATTGTCCGCAGGATTTTTAGCCGTCACATAAACGGGTCTGCCCGCAGCGATCCCCAGTCCCCGCCGCTGACCGACGGTAAAGCGGATTATCCCTCCGTGCCTGCCCATTATCTCCCCGCTTTCGCTTATAAAATCCCCCTTTTGGGGAGCGTACCCCGTGTATCTTTCAATAAAAGCGGCGTGATCGCCGTCGGGTACGAAGCAAATATCCTGACTGTCCTTTTTTCGGGCGTTCACAAGACCGTTTTCCTCGGCAAGCCTGCGTATCTCGGACTTTTCCATGCCGTAAAGAGGGAAAAGGGTGTGAGCAAGCTGATCCTGATCCATACCGTAAAGCACATAGGTCTGATCCTTTCTCCTGTCCGACGGCCGCAGAAGCGTATATTTCCCGTCGCTCCGTCCTATATCGGCGTAATGCCCCGTTGCGATAAAGTCGAACCCCAGCAGACGCGCCCTTTGGAGCATAAGTCCGAATTTCATATGCCTGTTGCACAGTATGCAGGGATTGGGCGTTTCTCCGTTTATGTAGCTCTCCGCAAAGGGGCGCATAACGTGCTTTCCGAATTCATCGGTAAAATTAAGGGTAATGTGTTCAATGCCTATTTTCCTGCAAACGCTTTTGGCGTCGCTTACATCGTCAAGACTGCAGCAGCCGCTTTCGGGAAAGCTCCCGCCCAAAACGGAATTATCGTAAAGCCGCATCGTGCAGCCCCAGACCTCATAGCCGCCGTTTTTAAGCAGCAAAGCGGCGGCGGAGCTGTCCACTCCCCCGCTCATGCCTACAAGAACCTTTTTACTCATACCTGTTTCTCCCCGTTATTTTCACGATAAGCCGCGTAATGACCGCAGCCGCCAGAGCGGTGGGTATCGGCGACTGAAGATACCTGAATATCACCGCCGTAAGGCTCCCGCGAACAAACATCCTCAGCCATATGACCGCCGCGGGGATAATGATGAATACGCTGCCCATCTGTATGATCTGTACCCGCAGCAGGGATCGGTTCTTCCGCAGATAGTTCATCGAGATCATATTTATCGCCGCCGCAAGCACCACCGATATCAGCAGCGCGGGGATATACACGTCAAAACCGAACATAAACCTTCTCATAAGCTCCGTGCCCACAGCCGCCCAGTAAAACACGCCGAAGAGCGCCGACGGAGCAATATCCCTCGCAAACAGCACGGCGCCGCCCCTTTTGAAGTATTTCAAGGGAATGTCGGAAAATACGACAATGCTGCTTTCCGTGATATTTTTCACAATGGAAACCTCCGTCACGCCGCCGTCCTCATCGGTTCTGCGGTAGACCTGCTTCATAGAGCCGTCCTTTTCAAAAACGGCGTTATCCTTTTCAAAGCCTTTCAGCTTTTTGTCGAGAAACGCCTCTGTTTCGGCATATTTTTCATTTCTCGGCAGATTTGATATCAGATATCCGTATTGAGCCATTGTCTTCTTCCTTTCATGCCGATATGATGCTTCATATCGGAATATGCATAAATACGTCCGTTATCCGAATTTCCCGATAAGCTCCTTAAAGCTGCTCACCCTGATATGAGTACAGTCCTTCAGCCTCTCGAAATCTCCGAAATATCCGCTGTCCGCGCCGATGGTGTAAAAGCCGTTGTTAAAGGCGGCCGCGGCGGCATGGGGGGAATCCTCCGCCACAGCGGTATTTTCGGGAAGCGTCCCCATTCTTTCCGCGCACATAAAGAATATCCGAGGATCGTCCTTGCCGGACCCCGCCTCGTCGGAGGTTATGATAAAATCGAGCATATCCAGTATGCCGTTATTTTCAAGCACGCCCTCTGCCAGCTCGCGGCTGTTGGACGTGGCGGCGCACATATGAACGCCCCTGCCTCGGCAGTACTCCATAAATTCCCCGACATAGGGCATAAGCGCGATCTCACGGAAATATTTGTCCCGCACGATATCGGTGATCTCCGCCGCAATGCTTTCCGGACTGTCGGCAAACCCGAACCGCTCCTTCAGATAACGGGAGGCGGACATAAAATGCATGGGTTTCATGGCAAGGGAAACATCCCTTGTCCAGACCTTTCCCCGCCTTTCAAGGAATATCCTGTCGGCGTCCTCCCACACGCCCATGCTGTCGGTGAGAGTGCCGTCAATGTCGAAAATGACCGCTTCGATTTTTTTCATGGCAGATCCTTTCATATCAGCTTTTCGGAGGCAAGCCGCAGGAAACGGGAAACCTTGATCCCTCGGTCTGTATGTACCCGCCTGCCCTGCCGCTTTTCTCCGTTCGGGGTATTTTACGTTTTGCTCCGAATATTTTACAGGTATAAATTTTCGGCGAGCATTTTCCCCGTTTGCGTCTTAAACAGCTTTTCAACGGCGGATCTTACGGCGTCCTTTCCCATTGAGTCCTCATAGAAATTCACCAAAAAATCAGCCTCTGTCAATATCTGCCAATCGGCGGAATCAATGTCCTTATAGGTATGGTGATGCGATACAAGAAAGCAGACCCGTTCGGTCAGGGCGTTGTCCGCCCCAAGCGCCGTCAGTATCTCCCGCGCAATGGGAGCGCCTTCCTTTTCCTGATATTTTCCCGGGCAAGAGCCGTATTTCCGTTCGCATTCATGTATGCCGATGTCGTGCAGTACCGCCGCCGTTTCAATTATTTCCGCAGTCTGCGGATCGATGTTTTCTCCGTCGGCTATCATTTTCGCAAACTCATGCACTTTTATAAAATGGTGTATTCTCTGCGGGTCGCCCTTATCGTATTCGACCGCAGCCAAAATTACTTTGTTAATGTTCATACGATCCTCTCCGCTTCAAAACGTAATTTCGGGCGCGCCTCACCCTAACCTGTCTGTTCGCTGAGCTCCAGCCATTCGTCGGAATATTCCGAGGACTGCTGCTTGAGCCGCTCGTATTCCCCGCATTTCTCGTTCATGAGCCGATAGTCGGCAGCAACCTCCGGAGAAGCTATCTCCTCCTGCACCAGAGCCATTTTTTCGTCCAGCTCCTCGATGAGCCGTTCAAGCTCTTTTATCCTGCCGCGCCTTTGGGCGTCCCTTGCCCGCTGCTCCTTTGAACGGTATGCGGCGTTCTTTTTCTCCTCCCGCTCGGATCTCAGTCTTTCCTGCTTCTCAGCCTCCGCAGCCGCCCTTTCACGCTCCGAGGCTTCACGGCGCTTTGCCATATAATCCTCGAAGCCGCCGTCGAATACGTTCAGACCCTCCGGAGTGATCTCGAATATCCTGCTGCACACCCTGCTCAGCAGATACCTGTCATGGGACACGAGCATGACCGTTCCGCCGTAATCGCAAAGAGCTTCTTCCAGGACCTCTTTCGCGTCAATGTCAAGGTGATTGGTAGGCTCGTCGAGTATGAGCACGTTGCCCCTTTCAAGCATCATAACGGCAAATCCCAGCTTCGCCCTTTCCCCGCCGCTGATAACGCCCACCTGCTTGAAAACATTCTCTCCCGTGAATTTCACAAGTCCCAGCAGGCTCCTCACCTGCTGCTCGGTCATGCCTCTGCGGCGGTCGTGTATCTCGTCTATGACGGTCTTGCTGAAGTCAAGCTGGGAATTTTCCTGATCGAAATAAGATATCTTGACATTTTTTGTCCATTCTGCGGTGCCATGTGAAACAAATGTTCCACGTGGAACATTTGCGCTTCCTCCCACAGCCTTGAGAAGCGTGGTTTTTCCGATCCCGTTTGCTCCCACAATGCCGATCTTATCCCCCCGCCTGACGGTAAAAGAAATGTTATCCGCAAGCTTTTTGTCCCCCGCTTTAAGTCCCATATTTTTTACCGTGAGAACGTCCAGCGGCGGCTCGTAATCGTATTCGAAGCGTATTTTTGCCCTTTTTTCACCGGTGACGGGTTTTTCCAGCAGCTCCATTGCCTCCAGCTTTTTCACCCTGCTTTTTGCCATTGCCGAGGTGGTGGCTCGGACGATATTTCGGTCGACAAAGTCCTGTAATTTGGCAATTTCTTCCTGTTGAGCCTCGTATTCTTTCATTCTCCGTTCCACGTCGGCGGCTTTAAGCTCGGTGAACTTGCTGTAATTGCCTTTCCAGCGGCGCAGCCTTGTGCGCTCTATCTCACAGATAGACGTGCAGATCTTATCCAGAAAATACCTGTCATGAGAAACAATAAGCAGCGCGCCCTTATAGGAGCAAAGATAATCCTCCAGCCAGACGACCGTATCGAAATCCAAATGGTTGGTAGGCTCGTCAAGTATAAGCAGGCGGGGATTTTCAAGCAGCAGCCTTGCCATGGCAAGACGGGTCTTTTCTCCTCCGCTGAGAGTGGATATGACGCGGCCGTAGGTTTCGGAGGGGAATCCCATGCCGTTGAGCACCGTCTTTATCCGAACGTCGATATTATAGCCGTCCTTTGCCTCGAAAAGGGCGTTTTTCCTGTCGTATTCCCTGCTTATCAGCTCGAAGCGTTCACGGTCCTCATGCACCTCCGGCTTTGACATTTCAAGCTCCAGCCGCCGCATTTCCTCCTGCGCCTCAAGAAGATCGGAAAACACCGACAGCATTTCCTCCATTACCGTGGAGGATCTGTCGAGTCCCGAGTTCTGCTCCAGAAAGCCTATGCTCGAATCCCTGACCGAGGAAAACACGGGGATATTCGGCTCGGGCTGCGTTTCATACTCCTCCTTGCCGGTAATGATCCTGAGCAGAGTGGATTTGCCGCAGCCGTTTATACCCACAAGTCCTATCCTGTCCCCGTCCTCTACGGTGAGGGACACATTGTCCAGGACGGTTTTCCCGTTGTAGATCTTCGATATATTTTCCATTGACAATATCATAATATTTCTCCCGTATTCCGTACAGCGTCCCCGAACCCGCCAAAACGCGTATAAAGCAGAGCTTTGATATATCGGACGGCATACCGCCGTTAAAGTACGCAAGCGCATTCCGAGGAGCTCCGCTGATTTATTATAACATATTTTTATCCTAATTTCAACCATAACACTTGCAAAAGCCGAAAAAATATTATATAATTATATCAGAGCCTGTTCGGGAAGCTCCGAACGGTTCCGAGGGGAATATTAATACTAAGGAGATCGGCATACTCAATGAAAATTTACTTCACCCGCCACGGAGAGACGGATCAAAACAGGCAAAATATCATTCTCGGAAGAACGGACGTCGGTCTGTCAAGGACGGGTCACACGCAGGCTGCCGCGCTGGCGGCGGAATTTGCGGGAAAATACAGGGACGTGGGCGCAATAATATGCTCGCCGATGAAAAGGGCAGTAC
>JAMPAO010000150.1 GCA_023667165.1 Ruminococcus sp.
CGATAAAGGTGATAGCATCTATATTTCCGGGGAGTACAAATCAACTCAAAGAAGTCATACTGCATATAAGATATTCGACATTAATGATAATTACTATATTCTTATGCAGGATGGAAGTGTTAGTAAATTCAGCAATATATATACTCTTGAACGGGATGATATACTTTTTGTAGCACCAATGACCGGTGCTGATGTATATAATAACGCACTCTATTATAAAGACAAAAATAACAATGTTTACAGGGCTGACGTGGAAAATTTGACTGAGGAAGTGTTCATTTCTGTTGATGACATTTTTCAGAACGGCAAGCAATTCATTGGAAACGACAAATGCTCCGGGCTGTATATGACCAACGACGGCGGATTTGTTACGCTTGATACCTCCGACGGAAAAATAAAATATATTGCTCCGCCTTTGGCTGATAGAGGAAAATAACCTTATTGCGCTGCCTGATAATTCGGGCAGCGCATTTTTGTGTCATTTTCAAAATAATAAATCTGAATTTACCAAATCACACTTGACTAAATCCAAAATATATGCTATACTGTAATATATAAAAATCAACTCATAAACCTGTACTTTGAAAGGAGCTTTTGGTATGTTCATCGGAAGAGAAAAGGAACTAAGCACTCTCGAAAGGCTTTATTCCTCGAATAAATTTGAGTTTGCCGTTATCTACGGCAGGCGGCGGATAGGGAAAACCGCCCTTATCAATAAATTTATCGAGGGGAAAAAAGCCATTTATTTTACCGGGGTTGAAAGCAACGAAAAGCAGAATCTGGAAAATTTAAGCAAGAGCATTATCGAATACAGCAGCGGCATTGCCGCAGATACGACCTTCCGCTCTTTTCAGGAAGCGTTTGAATTTGTTTTCAAGCTGTCGGAAAAAGAAAGGATAATCCTTGCCGTAGACGAATACCCGTATGTTGCCCGTTCCTCGAAAAGCCTTGCCTCAACGCTGCAAATGCTCATAGACAAATATAAGGATACATCCCGGCTGATGTTAATTCTTTGCGGCTCGTCAATGTCATATATGGAGGATAAGGTGCTGGCTTACAAATCCCCTTTGTACGGCAGAAGAACCGCCCAAATGAAAATTCTCCCCTTTGATTTCTGGGAGAGTTGCCGTTTATTAAAGAAATTTTCGCCTGCGGATAAGGCTTTGATATACGGAATTGTGGGCGGTACGCCTCAATATCTGCTGCAAACGGACGATTCCCTGAGCGCAGAAGAAAACATCAAAAAAATCTATTTAGACCCGTCCTCGTTTCTCTATGAAGAGCCTGTCAATCTTCTGAAACAGGAGGTAAGAGAGCTTGCTGTTTACACGGCGATAATCACAGCCATTGCAGGAGGTGCGTCGAGAATGTCTGAAATATCAACTAAAGTCGGGGAGGAAACAAGCGTTTGCTCGACGTATATAAAAAATCTGATCAATCTCGGACTTGTAAAAAAAGAAAGTCCATACGGCGAAAAAAACTCCCGCAAATCGGTTTATTTTATCGAGGATAATATGTTCCGCTTCTGGTATCGCTTTGTGGTTGAAAATAATTCGGTCATTGCAAGAGGAGCCGCCGAGCTTGCCTATAAGCGCATTGAACCTTATATTTCGGGCTATATGGGAAAGGTTTTTGAGGATATATGCACGCAGCATCTCCGGAAACTGCTGCTTGAAGGCAGGTGCGCCGTGGAATTTAATTCACTGGGGCGTTGGTGGGGCAGCGACCCTATTGAAAAGCGGCAGGAGGAAATAGACATTATGGGCGAGCAGGACAGCTCATCTGCCCTGTTCGCCGAATGCAAATGGACAAATGAAAAGGTTGATACAGGCGTTCTTGAAACGCTGATAAGGCGCAGCAGGATATTTCCCTACACGAATAATCATTATTATATTTTCTCAAAATCGGGATTTACCAAGGGCTGCACGGATAAAGCGGCGGAAATGGGGAATGTGACTTTGGTAAAATATAAGGATATGGTGAATGAGTTTAAATAGCCGAAAAACAGGCATATCTCCCGAAGATTCGGTCTGCGGGGGATATGCTTTTTTACTTCAAACAATAACTCCCGTAAACAAACCTCTCCAAAGCGTCTTTCGGAATCCTCTAAATCCGCCCAACCTTAAACCCCGGCAGTTTTCCCGTCCGCAGGAGGTTGTAAACGGTAGTCAAGGAAACGCAAAGCTCGTCGGAAACGTCATAAGGGATTAGATAATCATTTTGAAAATCTGTAATCATAAAATCGGTCCTTTCTGTTGAATTGCAATTATTATCAATTTGTTGCAATTAAACGCATAATTTAAAATTTCAAATATATATTATATTTACGGAGAATGAAATAAATCCCTGTATTACCGCGATTTCGGGTAATGCAGGGTTTGTTTTTTTCCGAAGGCAACTTGTGCGGAATAGTGTAAAAATACATATCCGTGCAGTTAAAGTCTCATTATGAAAGGAGCGATGAAAGTTATGGGCAAATTGTTCGGAACGCTTGCAATTGCGGTAGTTACGGCAATTGTAAAGAACATCATGGACGAATAGCGCAGATAAAATCTGCGATAGCTTGCGAAAGGAGGCGATAAAGTGGACAAGAAACTTGTTCTTGAAATTCTCGCAATTGTCACGGGAACGGCAGCAGTGATATTTTCGGCTTGCCTTGAAAATGACGTTTCGGAGGAAGTGTTTAAGCTATGCGGCTGAAAGAATACGGGAAAAGGGAATCTCCCGCATTATGGCACATAATCGACAAATCCGAGATCATAATTTTCATGGCAGAATAGAGCAACCCAAAATCAAAATCTAAAAAACGAAAAGGAGAAATTTTTATGCCGGCAAATGTAGAATCAATGTTTTATGTAAGGTATGCGCCCTGGCACGGCTTGGGAGTCCGTGTTGAATCCGCACTTAATTCCCGTGAGGCTCTTGAAGCATCCGGGCTTAACTGGAGGGTTATTCAGAAGCCCATTATGACAAGCAGCTATGAGCCTGTCAGCGGCTATAAAGCAAACGTTCGGGAAAGCGATAACAAGGTCCTCGGAGTTGTAACCGACCGTTATAAGGTGGTGCAGAACTCCGAGGCTTTCGCTTTTACCGATTCGCTTTTAGGCGAGGGCGTAAAGTATGAAACCGCAGGCTCGTTGCAGGACGGCAGGAAAATATGGATTCTTGCCAAACTCCCCGACAAGTATATTATCGAGGGCGAACAGATTGCCCCCTATCTTGTTTTCAGCAGCTCCCATGACGGCAACGGCTCAATAAAAGTTGCTATGACCCCGGTTCGTGTGGTGTGTCAGAACACGCTTAACATTGCCCTTTCCACAGCAAAAAGAATGTGGTCTACCGTTCACGTAGGCGACCTTGCCCATAAAATGGACGAGGCTCACAACACCCTTTTGCTTGCGGAAAAATACATGGGCAAGCTCGGCACGGAATTTGCAAATCTTCGCAGAGTAAAGCTGTCCGACCAAAAAGTTACGGAGTATATCGAACTTCTCCTGCCAATGGACGATAACCCCACTGCGACCCACAGGAAAAATATCGAGCGTATCCGTGAGGACTTAAAAATGCGTTACTTTGACGCTCCCGACCTGAAACATCTCGGCAAGAACGGCTACCGTTTCATTAACGCAGTATCGGATTTTGCGACCCATGCAAAGCCCCTCCGTGAGACCGCAAACTACCGTGAAAATGTGTTTGCCAAAACTATCGAGGGAAATCCGCTTATTGACAAGGCATATGAAATGGTACTTGCGGCAGCTTGAATTTAATGCGTAGATTTTGCCGGGAGAGTTTTCTCCCGGCAATTTTTATGTTCCGAAATAATTTATGAAAGGTGGGATCATATGGCAAAAGTTTTGGCGAATACGGAAAATATGCCCTATAAAGATTGGCTTGAATACCGCAGAAAAGGTATCGGCGGCTCGGACGCTTCGGTGGTCTGCGGAATAAACAAATACAAATCTCCCGTGGAATTATGGCTGGAGAAAACGGGACAGCTCCCCTATTCCGAAGCGGGAGAAGCGGCATACTGGGGTACGCAGCTTGAAGCGTTGGTGCGTACCGAATTTACCAAGCGTACGGGAATTGCGGTCAATACCGTAAATCAAATTTTGCAGCATGAGGAATATCCTTTTATGCTTGCAAACCTTGACGGAACTTGCAAGCACCCAAATTACGGCACTTGCATATTTGAAGCGAAAACAGCCTCGGCGTATAAGGTTTCGGAGTGGGACAATAAAATTCCCGACGAATATATGCTGCAAATTCAGCACTATATGGCGGTGACAGGATATGCGGGTGCATACATTGCCGTTCTTATCGGCGGCAACAGTTTCAAGTGGAAATTTATTGAACGTGACGAGGAAATTATTTCACTGCTCACGGAGCTTGAAAAGGATTTTTGGGAACACGTTCAAAAGGAAATTCCCCCTGCTCTTGACGGTTCGGAGGCTTCCGAAAAATTTCTTTCTGAGCATTTTCCGAACAGTATTCCGAAATCAGAAATTGAACTCCCGGAGACTGCGGAAAATTTGATCAGTGAGTATAATTCCGCTTGCGAGCTATTGGAGGAAATAACCGAGCAAAAACAGAAAGCGGAAAATCTGCTTAAAGAAATGCTTGGAGAAAATGAGGTCGGGATTTTCCGGAATAATGTTATCACTTGGAAAAGTATGTCCCGGGAAAGCCTTGACAGTAAGAACTTGACCACATAGAAAAAATATGGTATAATAAGAAGTATGAGATATACA
>JAMPAO010000151.1 GCA_023667165.1 Ruminococcus sp.
GGCAGTCCTCGGCTTTGTAACCCAGCTTTTTGCCCATGGGAGAGGAGTGAAGGGGTACGTAGCATATGTATGCGGGTATTTTATATTTTTTCAGTTCTTCGCTCAAAGCTATTTTTGAAGCCTCGTCGGGCATCAGTATATTGTACATATGAGCGGTATGCTCTGCGTAATCGGGAATAATGGGACGGCGCAGCCTGCCGTGCTTTTCCTCATCCTCAAAATATTTGTGGTATGTATCCCAGACCTTCAAGCGGTTTTCGGTGATCTCACCGAATCTTTCAAGCTGTGCCGAAAGCATGGCGGCAAGGATATCCGAGGGGAGGTACGAAGAGCCTATATCATGCCATGTGTATTTGTCAACAACGCCCCTTATCTGATTGGAGCGGTTAGTACCCTTTTCTCTTATCATTTCCGCCCGTTCCAGGTATTTTTCCTCGTTGAGGATTATGGCGCCGCCCTCGCCCATGGTGTAATTTTTGGTTTCATGAAAGCTGTAGCAGCCGAATTCGCACAGTGTGCCCGCATATTTTCCCTTGTATTTCGAGCCTACCGCCTGAGCCGAATCCTCGACTACAAACAGACCGTGTTTGTCAGCGATCTCGTTTATCCTGTCCATATCGCAGGGAACTCCAGCGTAGTCAACGCAGTAGATCGCCTTTGTTTTCGGGGTGATAAGACCCTCGATAAGGCTTTCGTCCATGTTAAAGGTATCCTGCCTGATATCGCAGAAAACCGGCTTTGCTCCCCGCAGCAGAAAAGCGTTTATGGTAGAGGAGAACGTAAACGAGGGGGCAATGATCTCGTCGCCCTCTCTGATATCCATAAGCAGCGCGGTCATTTCGAGAGCCGCCGTACCCGATGTGGTCAGCAGCATATTTTTTATTCCGAACATTTCTTCAAATTGACTGTATACTCTTTTGGTATATCTTCCATCTCCGGAGATAATGTTGTTGTGCATGGAGTCAAGTACATACTTTTCCTCGAGAGAGGTTATGGACGGCTGTGAAAAATACATTTTTATCCTACCTTTCTGTATCAAAGAGCGTAAATTACCGATTCGGTACCCTCTGCGCGGTAATTCCTGAAATAAAGCCTGTAGTCGGGCACAAGACTGCGGATATACTGAGGGATAGTCATGAGATCCTCCGCCTTGTGATATACGCATACCGCAAGCTTAGGTCTGCAGCGTTTAATGGTTTCCTCAGCTCCCATAAGAGCTTTCAGTTCCGAACCCTCGATGTCCATTTTGATGAATGTGACGTTTTCGTCCTTTACCGCTTCGTCTATGGCTGTTACCTCGATCTGTATCCCGCCGCCGGAGGCTATTCCGCTCGAAGTGGTGCCGTCAGCCGAGAAATAAAGGACTCCGCTCTTATCCGATACTCCCTTGGGGATAATTTCGGCGTTTTCGATATGCGAAAGATTTTTCTTCAGCTTTTCGGCGTTTTCGGGATCTGCTTCAAAGGCGAATATTTTTTTAGGCTGCAAATACCCCCCCCCCGTATTTCTCTTCAAGGCGTCGATAAACGCAAGCACTGTATCTCCGTCATAAGCGCCGCAGTCGATAAAGACCTCGTTATCTCCGAATGTCATTATATCGTCGTCGAAATACTGGACTTTTTTGGAATATTCCTTGCGGTAAACGCCGGTGGTGTTCTGATGAATGTATCTGTCAAGGGACAGCTTTGATTCCTCGTCCGACAGCTCGTCCCGCAGCTTTCGTAGGATCTCCCTGTTTTCCTCCAAAAGCTGCCCGCAGATCTGACAGTCCGTATCTCCCGTCGTCAGCTTGCCCGCAAAATCAAGGGCGTACAGCTTTTTGATATTTCCGCAGCAGAGCAGCTCCCGTTCTTTTTCCTCGGTAAATCCCATATAGCCGACGATAACTCGGCACGGATTTTTACGGATATATTCTTCGAGAGCGTAAACCGGCTTTCCCTTAAAGACGCTGCCCTCCTTGTAATATTTTTCGTCGACGGCGAACCCGTCGAAGCCCGCGCCGTTTTTTCCGAGCCAATCCGCTATCCTTTCCGCGCATACCGACGCTCCGTATATAACGGCGGGTATATCCGAATTTTTCAGATCATCCACCATTTGAGCGAACATATCCATAATAAATTCTCCTTATATTTTTTTTGATTTTTTTCCCGTTTTTTTCAAAGCAAGATCCGCTGCGGCGTATATCACGATGAACGTGGCGCCTGCAATGCTTATGCATATTCCCGTTTTCAGTCCGGGAGTTTCATACTCAAAAACGATCCTGTGACCGCCCTTTGGAACATATACCGCCATAAGTCCGCCGAAAACCTGCTCTATGCTTGCTTCCTCTCCGTCCACATAGGCGGTAAAGCCGTTTGAATAGGGGACGGAGAAAAATACGAGATTGTCCTTTTCAAGGTCTATGGAAGCGTTAAAGCCGTTACCGTTGGGTATAAATTCATAGCAGGAGGAAGAGGCTCTTTTTTTGCAGTCCTCGTAATAGCGCTCATCCGAGGTATCCTCGGCAAGCTCCGCCGGCAGAGGCGACAGGATATCGGAATATCTTGCGATCTGATCCTTATCCAGCCAAATGGCTTTCAGCAGCAGCTTTTCCCTTATCTGCGGACTTATTTCATCTTCCTTGCTTTCGCTTGTGAACATCAGCTCCTTATTATCCATATTCAGCCATTCTCCGCTGCCGCCGCCATCCTCCGTAAAATCAGCTATGTCTATATAGTGATCGTATGTAAATCCCATAGGTATGAACGCCGAATTTTCATAAACAAGATAGCGGTTGTATACCGTAAGATCGTTAAAACCCTCATGCCTCGTAAATACATACGCAGGGTCTATCAGATCGTCGTTTTCCGTAGGCTCGTTAAAGTGGAACCAGTATTTGACCGACATAAAGGTGAGCATTGCATGATCCGAATTTGTCAGATTGTTTCTTTGATTTCTCTCAAATCCCGCCGCCTCGTAAAAGCTGCTTTCCTGCCCGGTAACAAGGGAATTGAAAAGATCCACCGACGGATATCCCCATATAAGGCTTGCGTTAAAGGAATTGGTGCCGCAGGTGCTTACTCTGAAGAAGCTGTCGTCCCCGATATCCACCGGTACGCCGTCATTCCATACGGCAAGAGCTTTTTCGGGAATATACCTGCCGTGATCGTACCGGACTATTGCGGCGCTTCGTTCGATAAATATCGCCAGGCACATCGCGCATACTATTTTTCCGAGATTTTTTGCGGAAAATATGCTTACGTTTTTATTCGGGTGAGCAAGCACATACATTATTCCAAGACCTGCCGCAGATGTTGCCGCGGACATGAGCCAAAGATTTTTGATCGCCGTGTCGTCGTCTGCATGAGCTTTGTCGATATAGACGAAATAAATGCCGAATACAATAAATACCCCAAGGATAACGGCGGATATTTTCAGTTCCTTGTCGACGTTGAAATTCTCCATTCCGTCGATGTATTTTCCCGTCATCATTATCATTATCAGCAGCGGCATATAGAACCATCTGGAATAGTAGCTGTAGTTGAGCATGGAGAAAACGCTGTTGAGCAGCGGAATGCAGGCTATGACGGCGCACACCGCAAGCAGCAGGTTTTCCCAGCTCCCCTTGTTTCGGCGGAATACCGCCGAAACGCCGATCACGGTAAACAAGGGAATAAACAGCGCGGGCGGAGAGATCTCAAGCTGCCTTGAGTCGAAATACCAGCCGTACGCAAGCAGCGACGGCGGCAGGAAAAGAGATTGGATTATGTTCATTATTACGCCGTCGTCGTTATATGCCAAAATATTTGCGTCGAATATCAGCTTGCCCGCTCTTTGATTGTGAAGTATCGAAAGAGCCGACGGCAGCAGCACGGCGGCAGACGCCGCAACGCCGCTCAGCGTTTCTGCGGCAAGCCTTAAAAAAAGTTTAGGTTCGAGGGGAGGATAATCCTTTTTTACTGTCTTGACGATATAATAAATAAGCAAAAATAAGCATTCTTCCCACAGAAAGTAGTAATTTATGAAGCCGTTGAGAGCAAGCATAAGCGCGAACGCTCCGGGTCTTTTCCTTGTAACAAGCTCATCGAAGCAGTACAGCGTCAGGGGAAACAGGCAGATCGTATCCGCAAACTGAAAGCACAGATTAAAAAGCTGAAAACCCGAAAATGCATAAAGCATACCGCAGATATACGCCGAACTGTTTTTTTGAACATATTTTCGGCAGTATACGTAGGCAAAAAGCGCCGAAAGACCTATTTTCAAAGCAGCCGCGAAGCTGTGGACATACGGCATCAGCTTGATCGGTACGGCGTACAGCAGCCATACGAAGGGACTGAACATAAAGCCTCCGTAAGAAATAAGCGTGTCCATGCCGAGATCCGATCTCCAGTCCCACGCGGGAAGTCTTTCCCCGCTGCGGAGAAGATTGCTTATATGCTCCGCAAAAATAACGGACTGCTCGTTATAGTCGCCGAATGACATATATTTCCCACCGGATACCGCGAGTATGGGGAGAATGCTTACGAGGAAGATAACAAATGCCGAGAAAAACGTTTTCAAATAAGGATTTTTCATATCCTGCACAGATCGGGTCAAAATAATCCCTCATTTATGTATGTTTATTATGTAATTATTATACAATATTTTTTTATAAAAGTCAATGGTTTTTCG
>JAMPAO010000152.1 GCA_023667165.1 Ruminococcus sp.
TTTAACCTTTTTCTGTTGCTTTTATTTGTTTCTGTTTAGATTAATGACATTACCCGATAGGGGCGCTTCGCGCCAAAAAAAACAGCGGACAAAAAATAAAAAAGGAGGGTCGGCAAATGGACGGAAATGCAAAAAAAGCGCCGAACCGCAAACGTTCAATCGTGATGAATTTTCGAGTTACCGAAGATGAAAAAGCATTGATTTTAGCGAAAAAACAAAAATGCGGTTTTCGGAGCTTGGAGGCTTATTTGCGGCAGGCGGCGGTTTACGAAAAAATCAATCTTTACGATTTTAGCGAAATCAATAGAGAGTTGAGCATTATCGGAAAGAATATTAACCAAATCGCCGCGCGGGTAAACTCGACCAACCGAATTTACGATGAGGATATAGCATTTCTAAAAAAGAAAGTGGAGGAAATATGGCGGTTACAAAAATTCACCCTATCAAAAATTCATTAAACCGCGCAGTCGATTACATAACCAATCCGCATAAAACCGAGGAACAGGAATATGTTGCCGGCTACGAATGTTCTCACGTTTTCGCGGCTTATGAGTTTTTGCGCGAGCAACAAGAAAAAGGCTATCGAGGACATACGCAAGGTTTTCATTTGATACAATCCTTTGAGCCGAACGAGGTCACGCCCAAGCAGGCGCACGAAATCGGAAAGCGGCTCGCCGATGAGTTGCTGAAAGGGCAATACAAATACGTCATTTCCACTCACACCGACAAGGGACATATTCACAATCATATCATCATTAACTCGGTAAATTCTGTTACAGGCAAGTCGTTTTCCCTCGAACACGACAAGAAATTTAAACCCGCTTGGAAACGGATAAGGGAAATAAGTGATGAGCTGTGCGCCGAGAATGATTTGTCCGTAATAAAAAAGCCCGAAATCGGCAAGGGCAAGGGGCATTACGAGTGGGAGCAGGACAAGGCGGGCAACAGTTGGAAATCCAAGCTGAAAGCCGCGATTGACGAATGTATCAAGAGCGCCGACAGCTTTGAAGATTTCCTCCAAAAAATGCGGGAGAGCGGCTACGAAATAAAGCACGGTAAGCATATAGCGTTTCGAGCCGAGGGACAGGAGCGGTTTACCCGCGCGAAAACGCTCGGTTTTTATTACACCGAAGAAAACATCAGATTTAGAATTGACCGCCGCTTAATGTACCGTGAGCAGTCTCCAAAGGAGAACGTCGGGCGCTTTGTCGAAATTAACGAGAAAGTGCAAGCCTCGGAGGGCTTGCGGCGTTGGGCTGTTCTGCAGAATATGCAAAGCGCGTCAAAGCTCCTGAACAAGCTCACCGAGAAAGGTATCGACAGCAAGGAGGAACTGACCGAAAAAATCCTCGGTCTGCACGACGACCGCCTTGATGTCATTGATGAGATAAAGTCGATTGAAAAAGAAATGACGGAGCTTTCGGAGAATATCCGCAGCATAAACAACTATCTCACCCTAAAGCCGATAAACGAGCAGTACCGAAAGGCTAAGGACAGGGACGGCTTTTTCCGAAAACACGAAAGCGAGCTGAGGTTATTCGACAGCGCCAAAAGAGCCGTTAAACCGCTTTGGAACGACAACAAGAAACTTCCAAACAGGCAGTCGCTCCAAAATCGGGTTGACAAGCTGAACGAAAAGAAAAGCGCTCTGATGAAACGGTACGGCGAAATCAAGAGCGATATTGCGGAGCTTGAACAGCTTAAAAGCGGCGTGGAGCGTTTCGAGCGGAGCGACCGCGCAAGGGACGTCGCGAGGGGCGAGGACAGATAGGGGGTTATTGAATGGAAAGAAGAAATCCGAGCAGGAAACCGACGTGCTTTCATAAAATGCTCGGCGGTACTCGATACGAGGTGAGAGTGCATTTCAAGGACGAGGGAGAAACCGTCGAGGACAAGGTGCAGCGGCTCATCGGCGGCGAGCTTGCCGCCGAGCGGAACGGCAAGGAACAAAATTTTTAAAAAAAGTCGTTCAAGTGCTTGACAAATAGCGTTATTTGTGATACAATATAGTATGAAAGGAGTTGATACTATGGCAAATACGACACAAGTAAGTTTTCGCATTGACGAAGATTTAAAGCAAAGCGCAGAACGCGCATTAGACGATATGGGTCTTACTATGTCGGCGGCAATTACGGTTTTTCTGAAAAAAATTAGCAGGGAATACCGTATTCCCTTTGAAATCTCCGCAGATCCGTTTTACAGTCAACAGCATATGGAACGTTTAACACGCATTATTGACGGTATAGAAAACGGTTCAAGACCGCTTGTCGAACACGATTTGATAGAGGTAGATGACGAATGAAGCTAAAATGGGACGAATCAGCTTGGAACGACTATCTCTATTGGCAAACGCAGGATAAGAAAACCTTGAAAAAAATAAATTCTCTAATAACCGATATAATGCGAAGCCCGTTTGACGGTATTGGTAAGCCCGAACCGTTGAAACACCGTCAAGGTTACTGGAGCAGGAGAATTGACGAGAAAAATCGTATTGTGTATAAGGTTGAGGGGGATGCTGTGGTTATCTCCGAGGTTGACGGTCATTATGACGATTAAAAAATGCTCTCCGTGTTTCGCGGAGAGCATTTTCTATGTTTCGGTTTTTTCCTTTCTGCCAAACAATTTGCTCCAAAGAGAGCCGTGCTTGTCCTCAAGCTGAAGAAGCTGCTGCTTGTCGGCGGCGTTCAGAGCTTGGGCGGCGGCAAGAGCGGAGGTAAGCTGCTCGACCGTTCGCTGAAGCTGTTCTATTTGCTTATCCTTTACCTCAAGCTGACGTTTTAGTGTGTCAATAACCGCTTCAAAAGCCGTATCATTGATACGGTTTTGATGCGCTTCGTTTGAAGTGGCGTTTTTGGAAAAAGCTGATTTTATAGCCGTTTCCGCCACATCATCATAGTACATCACACCTCGCTCCTGATGTGCTTCACTGATGTGGTTTGATTTTATGTACCGATACACCCGCTGTTTGGGTATTCCCAGCTCGTCGGCTATTTGTTTTATTGTTTTGCTCATACTTTCCCTTTTACAAAGATGTTAATTCGCCATCGGCGAAATTAGACATCAAACATCTGTTGTCCGTCGAGCTCGTCACGAATGTTTTTATCAATCGTGAGCCGTTCAGCGTCCTCTTTGGGGATTACGGTAAACTCGATGTCGGTGTACGCTTTTCCGCTATCGCCGAATTTAAAAAGCTCGTAAGTAACGTTAATATCGGTTTTTTCATTGATTTCATTAACGGCGGGGTCAATGGCTCTATTTTTAAAATTAGAAAATAATTTATAACCACTACCGTCACACATAAATTTATGCTTTAAGTCCTCAATTTTAAAATTCCAAACTGTTTTTCCCGCTACGGATTTCAGCAGCTCATACAGACGTATGCTATACTCGGATTTCATTGTCATTATGTACCAGAGCTTGTATTGAGTAAATTCGCGGACAAGGTTTTGAATATACGGCATCATATCTTCGTGCCACTTTATGCGAACCTTCGCCGACCTTTTATCACATCGTACCGTATTGAAAAAACCGACAAGGACATCTTCTCCTGTCTTTTCATCGCGTATCCACCAAGACCTATTGCGTATTGCTTGCAAATCGCGCCTAACCTTGTCGTAGTCCTTATTACCGACTTCCATAAAGTCGTAAAAATCCTTAATATTAAATATCTTCTCGGTATCTTTGGTATCAGAGCTTTGGACTTTGGATATTAAATAGCACAATATCCTTTGTTGTTGTAATGATAGGCTGTATCTGGCGTTTCTAATCGCGGGGTTTGCCTTGCGGACAATGGAATTGTACTGCTCATCTCTTAGCTTGTCCTCTTTAATCACAGCTATCCGCTCCGAACGTGTCAATGCTTTCTTTTGATTATCCGTTACACTCATCATTATCACCTCATAAAGCATTATACAATATTTTATTACAAATGTCAATATGTGTAATAAAATATTACATTACCCCCGATTTGTCATAGAATACCCCCCAATTTGTCATAGTTGCCCCCCGATTTTATAAAAAAATCACATATTTTTTACGAAAAAATTTTCCTAAAAATTCCCCCTTTTTGTAATAATTGAGCTTGAAAAACATATGAATACCCCCTAATATGTAATAAAATACCCCCCCGATTTGTAATAATATACCCCCCAGTTTGTAATAGTTGAGTTTCGACACCTTATTATAATAAAAAATATACTAAATATTACTAAAGGCGAAATTTTCCGAAAATTTTCGATTTCGGTTGAAAATTGTTAGAGTGTAAAATAATTAGTTATAAATAATCAAATTATTTTTTCAATTCCTCATAAAACGAAAAACGACAAGGGTAAAACGTGTGTCGCAAAATTCCCCCAATTTGTCGTTTTTCCTTGAAATTCAAAAAACGGCAAAATCCGCGCGATTTAAGGCGCTTTAAATTTAAGCCTATTAACTTGACCTTGATTTAATTTCCGTGCGAAATACGCGCTTGTAGGACGCTCTCCGTCGATTTGGCGAAGTAAGTCCTTTTTTCTTTTTTTGTCAGCTCTATAAACCCGCATTATAAAAGGTTTTTCCGAAAAGTCCTTGACAAATTAAAATAAAAGGCACAGTGCTTGTGGAATGCGGTGAGATGCTCCGAAAAGGCAGAGCTGTCAAGGACAAAAACG
>JAMPAO010000153.1 GCA_023667165.1 Ruminococcus sp.
ACAATCATTTTTCAAAGTAAAAAATCAAAGTCCCGAAAAACCAACGCAGTGGCAAAGATAGCGGTGGCCTGGAGGGGGATAGGGGAGAGGGAAAGAGTGTGCAGAGGGAAAACCGTAGGGGGAAGGGGGAGGGCGGCCAAGCGTCCTTGGGTTTATCAGAGCGCCTACCCCTTCCCCCGTAGGTTGTCCCTTTGCATTGGCTAACGTGCTAAACATATCTCTAAAATCAAAACATCCTGCCAAAAAACAAACTATAGCATAAGGGGATAAAGTGCAAACTACTAAAGCAATCCGCCAACCGCGAATTTAATCTCATATCCAAGTTGACACTGCACCTGTTATGAGCGACTTTATTAACGACAAATTCACAAAATTGAAATACGATTTGCCGTTGACTTTTTTTGCGATATATGGTAAAATAACTATGAAAATATTCGTCCGATTTGACGATAAAAAATTATTCATATTTTTCGGATCTACAGTTTTATAATTGCATACAAGGGCAGATGTTTTACAATGAAATATAAAAAGCACAGAAGTATGCTGCCGGTGATACTTGTAATCGCGGCAGTGTGCATTGCGGTGTTCGTGGCTGCGGGCATCTATATGAGCAATATCAGCCAGAAGACCATAGTCGACGTGGGAAATACATATATGATGGGCATGGGCGAACGCATAGAGCTTCATTTCGAAACAATGATGGATTACAGACTGTCGCAGCTCGAGGAGGTCATCTCCGACGTTTCGGACAAGTCCTATACCGACAGGGAAGAGATGTATGACGAGCTTAGGGACAACGTACTTACAAGGGATATCAGATTTCTCGCGCTTTGCAAGGACGACGGCAGTCTTGAAAGCATATTCGGCAGCGAGGTGACTCTCGTCAGACCGGAGTACTTTGTAAATTCCCTGCGCGGCGGCGAGGAAAAGATCACCATAGGCGTGACCGCCGAGGGAGAAACCGTCGTCGTTATAGGCGTACCTGCGGAATATCCGACAATGGACGGCGGAAAAAGCCTTGCCCTCGTATCGGGTTTTCCCGTGGAATATATGTCCACCATGCTGACTCTCAACAATGCACAATCGCTGGTCTACGCTCATATCATTTTAAGGGACGGCGAATTTGTCATGCGCAGCGGCAGCGCTGCGGACTCGGCTGAGGAAACATACTTTGAAAGAATAAGAGATCACTCGGACAGCAAACCCGGGGAGAAGTTCATCGCTGAGCTTTCGGATGCAATGGCAAGCGGCAGCGAATATTCCGGCGTGCTGGAATTCGACGGAGAACAGAAGCACTATCTGTGTACCCCGCTGTCCAATACCGAATGGTATCTTGTGGTGGTAATGCCCTACGGCAAGCTGGAAACGGCGGTCACCGGTCTGAGCAGGAGCTGGACGTTTATGATGGTATGCTGCTGCATTGCCGTATTCGTTACGGTAATGAGCATATTTCTGGCGTACAGAAGGATCATCAACAATCAGCTCAAGGAGCTGGAAGAAGCGCGCAACCACGCTGTAAGTGCGTCAAAGGCAAAAAGCGAGTTCCTATCCAACATGAGCCACGATATAAGAACGCCCATGAACGCCATAGTGGGAATGACGGCTATCGCAGCCGCAAATATCAACAATACGAGCCAGGTCAAAAGCTGCCTTGAAAAGATAACCATGTCAAGCAAGCATCTTCTGGGACTTATAAACGATATACTGGATATGTCCAAGATAGAAAGCGGCAAAATGACCCTTAATATAGAGGAAGTTTCGCTGCGGGCGGTCATGGACAATATCGTCAACATAGTGCAGCCGCAGGTAAAGGCAAAAAATCAGCAGTTTAACGTGTTTATAGACAATATATTCTGTGAAAACGTATACTGCGACAGCGTAAGGCTTAACCAGGTCCTCATAAATCTGCTGTCAAACGCACTGAAGTTCACTCCCGAGGGCGGAACGATCCATGTCGCGCTTTCCGAGGAGGATTCTCCTCAAGGGGACGATTTCGTAAGGATACACCTCAAGGTCAAGGATAACGGTATCGGTATCGCGCCGGAATTTAAGGATAAGATATTCGAGTCCTTTACCCGCGAGGACGGCAAAAGAGTGCATAAGATCGAGGGCAGCGGTCTGGGAATGGCTATCACCAAATACATCGTCGACGCCATGGGCGGCGTCATAGAGCTTGAAAGCGAGCAGGGCAAGGGTACGGAGTTCCGTATCACGGCGGATTTTGAAAAAGTCACCGAGCTTGAGGATGATATGCTCCTCCCCGACTGGAATATGCTTGTGGTTGACGACGACGAACAGCTATGCAAAAGCGCGGCAGGCTCTCTTATGGATATAGGCATTAAGGCGGAATGGACGTTAAACGGCGAATCCGCTCTCGAAATGATAGAAAACCGCCACAAAAAGAACGACGATTACCGTATAATTCTCCTTGACTGGAAGCTCCCGGGCATCGACGGGATAGAAACCGCACGGAGGATACGCAGCCTCATGGGAGGGGATATCCCCATCCTGCTC
Organism: Ruminococcus sp.; assembly: GCA_023667165.1. Classification (GTDB taxonomy): domain Bacteria; phylum Bacillota; class Clostridia; order Oscillospirales; family Ruminococcaceae; genus Huintestinicola. The sequence goes on from JAMPAO010000153.1 coordinate 2,515, forward strand.
ATTTCAGCTTACGACTGGAGCGATATCGAGGAGGAGGCAAGAGAAGCGGGCATAAACGGATTTATCGGAAAACCGCTGTTCAAGTCCACCATGTATTACGGACTGCGGCAGTTTATGGGCGTCGAGGACCGCACGGACGAGCAAAAGACCGAATCCGGAGGTCTTGCGGGAAAACGCATTCTTGTGGCGGAGGACAACGACCTTAACTGGGAGATCGCCGAGGCGCTTCTCAGCGCGCTGGGTCCCGAGCTTGAATGGGCGCAGAACGGCAGGATCTGCCTTGACAAATTCACAGCCTCTCCGGAGGGATATTACGACGCCATACTCATGGATATACGTATGCCGGTAATGTCGGGTTATGAAGCGGCTTCGGCAATACGGGCGCTTGACAGAAAGGACGCGGGCAGGATACCTATCATTGCCATGACTGCGGACGCTTTCACGGACGATATCAAGCACTGCCTCGCCTGCGGCATGAACGCCCACATAGCAAAGCCTATCGACATAAGCGAGGTAGCAAAAACACTGGGCAGAGCGATCGATGAAATACAGGAAAGCAATTAACAATATATTTAAAAAGGAGAATGTAAAATGAGCTTAATAAACGAGTTGCAGTCCTTAGGCTGCAACACCGAAGAGGCGCTGGCGCGGTTTATGAACAATTCCGCCCTTTACGAGAAAATGCTCGGAAAGCTGCCCCCCCAGATCAAGACCCTTGAGGTAATGCCGTTTATCGAGTTGGGAGATATCACCAAGGCGACTGAAAACGCGCATACGCTGAAAGGCATAACCGGCAATCTGTCCGTCACCCCGCTGTATGACGCGTATAATGAAATTGTTGCCGCTCTCAGAGCGGGCGACAGCGAAAAGGCAAAAAGCAAACTGCAGGAGATACTTTCCGTACAGGAGCAGATCGTTTCCTGCATAGAACATAAACAGTGATTATTTTCGGGAGGTGCTGTACCAATGGCGAACAAAATTCTTATAGTAGACGATATGGAGATCAACCGGGCAATTCTGACCGAGGGTTTGAAGGACGAGTATGAAACGATCGAAGCTGATGACGGAGTAAAAGCAATGGAGCTTATCGACAGCAGAGAGGATATCTCCGCCATACTGCTTGACCTGATAATGCCGAATATGGACGGCTTGGAGGTTCTGCGCCGTATGAACGTCAGCGGCAAGATAAGACATATCCCTGTTTTCATAATTACTGCCGCAAACAGCATGACAATGCTTACCTCGGCGTACGATCTCGGCGCCGTGGATATCATCATGAAACCGTTTGTAACGAAATTTCTCAAATGCAGGATAGGAAATATAATAGAGCTTTACAGACACAGAAACGATCTGGAAGCGGTAGTGGAAGAACAGTGCGCACGCTTGAGCGGTCTTAACCAGTCGCTGGTGGAAACGCTTGCCACCATCATTGAGTTCCGCGACTGCGAATCCGGCGAACACGTTAAGCGTATGTGCAATTTCACGGGCATTATCATGACAAAGATAAGCAAGCTGTACCCCGAATATTATATGCCCAAGGCTGAGATCGACAAGATAGTCACCTCGTCCATACTCCACGACGTCGGAAAGATAGCCATACCCGACAGCATTCTTAACAAACCGGGCAGACTTACCCAGGAGGAGTTTGAAATAATGAAGCAGCACACCGTAAAGGGCTGCGATATCCTTGAACAGATACCCGAGATAATGGAAAAGGACGTATACAATTACAGCTATGACATATGCCGTCATCACCACGAGCGCTGGGACGGACGGGGATATCCCGACGGACTGAAGGGCGACGAAATATCCATATGGGCGCAGGTAGTGGCTCTGGCGGACGTTTACGATGCGCTGACCTCTCCCAGAGTTTACAAATCCGCATTCGATCATGAAACCGCTGTTAAAATGATAACCAACAACGAGTGCGGAGTGTTCAATCCCAAGGTGCTTGACGCGTTCAATCAAACTCTTGACAAGATCAATGAAACAAGGATCGCGCTGCAATAAGATACGGTAATCCCCTCCTGCCTGCTTGACCGACAAGCAGGCAGGAGGGGATTTTATATTAGACCTCCTCGGAAACCGGAGAAGTGCCGAATGACGCAGCAATTTTGTTGTCAG
>JAMPAO010000154.1 GCA_023667165.1 Ruminococcus sp.
AAATATTGCCGTTGGTACCGGCTGCAAGCTTTGATTATATTGTACCAAAGGAGCGAAAATAATGAAATTTTACACTTTCGGCGATATTTCCCGTCCTGCGGTCGTAATGCTGACAGGCTCTTTCTGTCCTGCCGTAAGCCTGGATTATTTGTACGGCAGGCTTAGGGAAAGCTATTATGTTATCGTTCCCGAATATAACGGTCATTACGAAAACAGCAAGGATTTCTCCACAAGGCGGAACGAGGCGGCGGAGATAAAAGATCGTCTTGCGCGGAGCGGTTTGACGGAGCTTGCGTTGATATACGGTCAGTCAATGGGTGCGGAGATAGCCATAGAGCTCACATCGCAGCTTTTGGCGGATAATATCGCCGTTAAACACGCCGTATTCGACGGCGCGCCCTGCATAAGGCTTTCCGGGGTTTATAAATATTTTATGTACATTAAATTCAGGACCATGATAAATATGATGCGGAAAAAAACCGTTGACGACGTGATCTCATGGAAATTTCTGAACCAATTTACAAACGGAGATACCGAAAGCCTGCGCCCCGCGCTCGAATCGCTGAAAAAGATATCCCCGTACATAACGGACGCAAGCATAAAAAACGAAACGGAATGCTGCTATACTTTTGATTTTCCGAAGTTTTCCGAGGAATTTCAAAAAAATATGCACTTTTTCTACGCCGCCGAGGAAAAGGCGTACAAGAGCTGCATAAAGCATGTAAGATCCGCCTATCCGCAAGCCGATTACAGGGTGGAAAAGGGTTACGGTCATCTGACGTATTCGGTAAAAAATACGGACGAATATTTAGCATGGATAGAGGATATTCTGAGAAGATAATCTTTTTCTCGGTTCCGTACAGGCAGTCCGCTGTATGAACTCCGTTTTTCCGATTTGTAAACGTTTTTCAAAAAAGGACAAGCCTTACGGAAAAGTTAATCATTTAAATTTTATTTGTAAAAATATTGCATTCCGCAAAATAATGTGTTATAATATAAAATATAAAATTCGTCCTATTTCAGGGCAGAACGGAGTGAGATCATGAACGAAACAGAGCTGCTGCTTATGGGAAACCGAATGCTCAGCCGCAGAAAGGAGCTTGACCTTACCCTTGAAGACGTGGGAAAAAAGATAGGCGTTGCGTCCTCGACCATACAAAGGTACGAGCGGGGACTTATAGTACGCCCGAAGATACCGGTCATACAGGCTATCGCAAGCGCGCTTGAAACCGACTACAGATGGCTCACGGGGCAGGACAGAGGCTCTGATAATATGCCGGACAACGTATTTCCCGCGCAGCTTCACAGCAATATTAAGATACCTATAATCGGCAGGGTTGCGGCAGGTCTTGCCTGTCACGCGGAGGAGGATATAGAGGGTTATGAATACGTCCCCTCCGATGAGATATCCTATGCTGAAACCTATGTTTATCTGAGGGTCAAAGGGGATTCCATGTCGCCGCTCATTTTGGAGGACGATCTTGTGCTTGTGCGCTGTCAGGATATGGTGGACAGCGGAACATATGCCGTCGTCATTATCGACAATGAGGACGGAGTGGTGAAAAAGGTCTATATTTACAAGGACAGGATCGAGCTGCACAGCGAAAATCCCTACTATCCGCCGAGGATATTCAAGGGAAAGGACTGCGAACGGGTACGGATATTCGGCAAGGTCATCGAATGCAAGAGAAAGTTCTGAGAAGCATAACGGTAACGTGAGTCAAGAAATCAGAGAATCGGGAGGATAAAGGGTCTTACCTCTTCCCGCAAGCCGTGAGCTGAGTTTCACGGTTTGCTTAAAAATTAACGGAAAGGCGTTTTTTTCATGATCATACAGCATAATATGCAGTCGCTGAATTCATCGAGAAATTTCGGAAAAAGCAAAACGAAGCTCGGAAAGGCTCTCGAAAAGCTGTCGTCGGGATATGATATCAACCGTGCTGCGGACAATGCGGCGGGTCTTGCCGTGTCGGAAAAAATGAGGGCGCAGATAGCGGGACTTAAGCAGGCAAAATATAACTGCGAGGACGGTATTTCCCTTATACAGACCTTTGAGAGCGCGCTTCAGGCTGCCGACGCTCTTATACAGAGGTGCAAGCAGCTTGCGGCTCAATGCGCCAACGGCGTATATCAGGACGAGGTCGACAGAGAGGCTATGCAGCTTGAATTCGAGCAGTTGTGCGATGAGCTCGATCATGTGGCTGATACCGATTTTAACGGGATAGTTATGCTCAACGGCAGAAGAATGGCGGATAAATTCACTTTCCTTACGGAGGACGGCATGAAATGGCTTACCCCGTCTGAGATCGAATTTGAAGAGGACAGCTTTGTCAGTACGTTCCGCGATATCCCCGGCTTTCCCGAAATAGAAATGTCTGTTGAGCTTCTGCCGGAGGCTAAGGCGGCGTTGGTGGACGACAGGGATCTTATGCTTGCCCTTGAAGCGCTCAACGACGCAAAAGTGAGATCGTTTTACGACCGCGGCATACCGAAATTCAGTCTTGAGGGACTTGACGGCGATTATAGGGGGAATTTTGCTCTTACCGTGGAAACAGAGGGGAGCCGGGCTGTAATAAGCGCTGTTACGCCTAAAAGCGGAAAGGTGGATATCGCCCGCGTTTACTGCACCGAGCTGCCTCATTACGCTTCAAGCACTGCGGCGGGAAGATGGCTGTCGTCGTCTGTTGCCACGGGAAGCTATACCGTTCCCGACGCGGCGACGCCCGGAAATGAAAGATACGATCTGAGCAAATTCTCAAGCTCGTATGTAACGGGAAAATCCGCCACAAGAGCCGAAAGGCAGACCTATCTCGACTGGATAAACGCCACGCCGAGAAGCACTGCGGCGGTCACTGCCGATACCCTGTTTGACAAGGACGGCGATCCCTTGAAATTCACATGGAGCCTTAACGGTCAGGAATATGAAACGTCGGTAGACTCAAATGGAAATCCGCTCTCTGAAAGGGGAGCGACAGTTCCCGTCTATGCCGGCAGCTATACCGGCGGACCGCAGATATTTGTGAAGAATCTGCATTTTTATTACAACGACGAGGATATGCAGGATAATGCGCGCCTTACTCTTTCCGTTTCGCATAACGGCGGCTATGCGTCCGGAGCATACAACGGAAAGCAGGCTACGGGCGGTTATTCGTACTTTGATACCAATACGAAATATCTTAATATATGGCTCGATCACGGCAATACCACAGTTACCCTTACTTACAATAAGGACGAGAACAAATGGTATGACAGCGTAGGCGGAAGCGGCTCGTGGGCGGACTACGGTCTGACCGACAGATATTATAATTATACCGAGGAGTATTTGCAGAGATATCCCTCGTACAGGGTCTATGAGGAGCGTAATTTGTATCATTTTTACGAGGACGACAACAAGCTGCCGGATAATTTTACCTTAAGAATAAGCGTTACCACGCCCAATTACCGCACTATGTCCTCAAGCGGCACCGTCTGGAGCGATACTTCGGCTCATACCGATTATTCGGGAGGAACGCCGCGTCAGGGAGATTTCAAAATGGAGGAGTACGATCCCGCCCGTCCCGAGCTGGGAGGAATCGATTATGCTGTGGCAAAGCACGGCGAAACATACACCTACGACGGCTTGACCCAGCCCGACGGAACGGTGGGGGTATGGCGCGACAGCAGCGGCAAAGCAGTTGACCTTGCCGAAGAGGGCATATATCTTCCCGTAAGCAGAACTTCCGATATCACTCCCATGCACGACGGAATGACCATAACCGTTTCAAATCCCACAATGGTGGGAGAGGATTACATAGAAGCCGATATCAGACTGTTTGACAGGGACAGAACGGTCAACGCTTTCAGAAGAGTGTACGACAATATCACCTATGCCGACAGTCTTGTTATACAGGCAGGAGCAAGAACAAAGGACAGCGTGGAATTTACATTTGAATACAGCGCGGAGGGTATCGGAGATTTAGAACCGGATCTTGACTGCACAGCCGCAGGTCTTGGCATTGACATACTCGATCTTAAAACGCAGCAGAATGCAAACCTTGCCATAGACAGACTTGACTTTGCTCTTAACAAGATTTCCATGATACGTTCAAGCTTCGGTGCGATACAGAACCGTCTGGAGCATAAGATCGACAATCTGAACAATACAAACGAAAACATCACCGCCGCCGAGTCGCGTATAAGAGATGCCGACATGGCAAAGGAAATGGCTGAATTTACAAAAAATCAAATCGTAAATCAAGCCGCACAGGCTATGCTCGTACAGGCGAATACTCTCCCTCAGTCGGTTATGAGCCTGCTGGACGCGTGATACCGATAAACATCGGTTCGAATTTCCACTTTCTCCCTTGTAATACCTGTATTTTTCATGCGCACACGGCAAAATACATCGGTTCCGAGCATTAATTTCTGAATTTTTCCGCTGTCATGATTTTAAATTCCGGTGTGTATTGATTATTTGATTTTTCTTATGATAGTTCCCGTTAGGGAAACCCCCACAAATTCCATACCTACGCCATTTCCAAAAATGGCAAAACCGTAAAAAAGCAAAAAATCAAGAAAAACAAACAGAAAGCACGATCCCCTCTTACT
>JAMPAO010000155.1 GCA_023667165.1 Ruminococcus sp.
CGCCCTATATTTTACCAAAATTCAGTAAAATATAGGGCGATTTCAATCATCAGCTTAGAGTATAAAAAAGAATGAAATATTAACAGAATAAACAATACAAGTAATGAAATCAATTAAATTTTAGGTCAATCCCATTCCGAGATTTTGGAAACAAAATCAAAGAAAATTTCCGTATCAATCCCGCAGTCGAGATAGCCTTGTAAAACGGTGTTAAAATAGGCTTCGGAAGGCATTTTAACGGGGTTTTCGGCGTTCATTATATAAACCGTGCCCTCAACGCTCCGACCGCCGTACAGGGCGTATATTTTGCGTTTTCCGTAAAGCCGCGGATACCCCTCGTAAATATCAAGCCTGCGCTCGTCGGCGGGAGAAATGCGCCATATGCCCACGGGAACGCTGCCGCCCTCGCATGGAATAATATCCGCCACGCCCGCACCGTTTCCCTTGAAGGTCATAGTGTAATTTTCTATAGATCCAACGCCGAAAAATTCGGCGTCGGGACACCTGTACGTCATTTGCTCACGGTTCAGGTTGCTCCCGTATGCAAAATAAATTTTCTTTTCCATTTTAAAATATCCTTTCTTTCGGCGGGAAATACCCCGCCGTTATTTTTTTAATTTTACGCCGCATATCTCCATGCAATATCGCCGTTAAGGTTTGCAAGAAGATGGCGTCTTGCGGTCTTGAATTCGTCCCCGATAAGACCCAGCCGCAAAAGCCAAGTGCGGAAGGTGTAGCACTCGTTGTCCGAAACCGTTGGTTTGGGCGAAGCGTATTTTTGGGTGAGCGCTTGGTTATTGACCGCTAAGCAGAACTGTATGTACGCCTTTAGCTTTCCTGCGTGGGTGGTGCTGTTGAATAATCTGAACTCAACCGTGCCCTTGGTAAATACTGCGTGGAGGTTCAAGCCGTGGTATCGGCTTGAATGATAATGGGAATTTCTTATTCCCGAAAAATCATTGTACCATATATCTGCGGCAGCTTCTTTCGTCTGAGGCTTTTTTGCGTTGAAACGTCCCACAAGATCGGCTTCGAGCTTTTTGCAGTACCTTACCCTGTTTGGTGCAATATCAAGCGCCCTGTATATCATATCCTGCTTGGCAGCCATGATATTAACAAGGTTTCGCAGGGTCTTTGCCGTGTGCCTTTCCGCTCCAACATGAATGTGAATGCCGCAGGAGCTGTTTGCCTTTGCCCCTGCTTTGCGCAGTCTGCGGAGAATTTCCTGAAGGTCGGCAATGTCCTCGTATTTTAATATTGGCGTTACCACCTCGGAGGCGTATTCGGAGCCTTTACCCTCGGTGTCGATACTGCCGTCGCTCATTACCTTCCATGTTCTGCCTTTGTTATCATCGGCAGCGTATGCGTCGCAGCCTGTACCCGCATATCGGGAGGTCGTTCCGAAATAATCTCCGATGACCTTTGCGGGAGCCTTTCTTGTAATGCCCGTAAGCTCGATCTCAACGCCGAAATTCTGATTTTTCATTTGATTTTTTCCTCCTTGAAAACTGTTCGTTTTTTGATTGCACACACAGTATAACTCTGCGTGGGGGAGGAAGTCCGGACGCATACCGGACGATCTTTCGGCGGCTGATCTGTCGCTCAGCGACAAAGAAATCAGCACGGCAGAAAACTCAAAATATGGGCGATAACGTCAACCGTCCAGCCATTACCGAGCTGCTTGTAACGCTGAGCGTTTGATACGCCCTCGGTGTAATTGTCCGGCAAGGTCTGAAGCCGTTCGCATTCCACGGGAGATAATTTTCTGATAATGTAACAGCCGTCCTTTATCTTTATGGGATAAGGTTTCCCGTCAATTTCGGTGAAGCCGTTTTCAACTGTGTAAATCGGTTTTTCCACCGTTCCGCAGTATTGATAAAATTCGCAGGAAGTGGTTAGGCAATTTGATTTTTCACGCATTGTTCTGCCCCGTCTTGTCCTGCTGTTTGCATAGGCAAGGTCAACGCATTCCCCGGGAGAAATTTCGGCAAAACCTTTTTTTGTACCCTCGTTTACACGCATAACAGGCACGGCGTAAAGCCCCGTACCGCCGCCCTGACCGCCGCCGTTTGCGGACAGCGATACCGATTTTCCGTCAACCGCATAGACCCTATGACCCTGCGAATTGCTGCCGATATCACCGATACGGACAGGTACGGCGACCATTGTCCGCTGATGGCGTTCGAGGGTGTTTTTAGGATATGCGGCTCCGTAATTTGCGGTAAGACAATAGGATTTTCCCTGCCACGGCACGGCTTTGTCGAGGATATCCCCGAGCATAATATTCTTGTCGGCAGGCTGTGTGACGTTGGGGATATTTGTCCAATAACACCGCTTTCTCTGCTGTGCGGAAACCAGTGCAGAGTTTATCATAATAGGCTGAACACCTAACTGCTCCGTGATAAACGCCTTGATGTTTTTATGTATGGAGTAGTTATTTTCATAAAGGAAATACTTACATCCGCTTTTGTGCAATGCACGGACATATTCCATAAAAAGCTGACCGCCCATACCGTCGGGAGTGATTTCTCTGCCTTTTTTTGCAATGCTCCAGTAGGTGCAGGGCGAGCCGCCGAGAAGAAGATCGTAACCCTTAAACCTTGCAAAATCCCCCTCGAAAACATTTCCGAAACGCTGTATATCCGGATAATTTTTAGAAGAGGTCTGAACAGCAAATTTATCAATTTCAAAGGCTGCATATTCCGTTACCGGAATGCCTGCGTGCTCCAATGCCGCACGTCCGCAGGATATACCGTCAAACAAGCTCAGCACTTTCATTCCTGCTCACCTCCCGAAAAATCAATAAGCTCGGCAGGAGTGCATTTAAGCGCCGTACATATCTTATCAAGATTTTCCAGCTTCAGAAATGCGCAGTTATCGTGAAAAATATCGCACACGGTTGACGGTCGTATACCCGTGAGCTGTGCAAGCTCGCTCTGGGTCATGCCCTTTGCTTCAAGCTGTTTTTTAAGATTTATTTTAATCATTTTTACCTCCGGTATTTTTGTTAAAATACAAATTTTTCTAACGTAATCCGTTATTTATATTCTAAAAAAAATATCAGAAATTCTTTATTATGACCTCCTTGAACATTCCGCGGCTGAGATTATTCTGCCGCTCCACGGAAAATATTTTGTAATCCTTATACAGTTCCCGCACAAAATCATCGTCGTTGTAGGACAGGATAAAACGCCCTTTTAAAGCCGTTAAAACGGCGTTTAAGCGGTAATGATCCGCCTGTGTGAAAACCTCGGAATAATGCTTTTCGGTGGAATGATAGGGCGGGTCGCAGTAGAAAAGAGAATCGGGACGGTCGTACTGCTTTATCAGATCCCCGAAATCCTTGTGCTCGATATTCACACGCTTTAATCTTTCCGAAAACTCCTCAAAACGGGACGTATCGGGAAACTTATTCCCGCACCCATAAGTGCGCCCGTCGGCTCCGTAGGATATTTTTATCATCACAAAAAACATAGCCGCACGCTGGATGTCTGTAAATCCTCGGCAGTGCAAGCGTTCGCGTAAATCGTAAAAGGTTTCTCTTGCGTTTACATAACCGGATATTTCCCTCTCCAGTTCTTCACGGTGATATTTAAGGCAGCGGAAGAGATTTACAAGATCGCCGTTTGCGTCGTTGTACACCTCTGTTTTTGCGTGCTTATCCTTTGAAAACAGCACCGAACCGCCGCCGCCGAATACCTCGATGTAACGTCCGAAATCGTCGGGAAATTCCGATAATATTTTCTTTGCAAGCAGCGTTTTTCCGCCTATCCACGGAATGAAACTTTTCAATAAAATTCCTCCTTAAAATTTAAACGGCGCACCGTAAAGCACGCCGTTTTTTATGTAATTTAAAACTTGTTTCTTCCCGATTTTGCAATCAGTACGGGAAAATCTCTGTAGCAAATATCCATGTCAACATCTCCGGTTATGCCGCCGATTTTTCCTTTCCATGAATTTTGCCAGATACCGATATCGGCAGAGTTCACACATTTCGGAAAAACATTCTCCACCCGTGCGACCCAGACAGTGTAACGTTTGGGTTTGTCTGCCGACAGCTTGTCCCTGAAAAACGTATCATAGCTGTAAATCCCTGCCCAGGCTCCCGCCGATTCAAGACGGCCGCAGAATGCGGAAACAATGTTATTGCACTCTGTTTTTGATACGTTTGCCTGTTCCTCGAAATCTCCGTAAAGGGGCAGCTCGAAAGTTTTGCCTTTCATGATCTTCAGCATAAACTCCGCCTCTTTTTCCGCAGCCTGTGCGGTTTTTGCATAGCTGTAATGATATGCGCCGACGTAAAGTCCCGCCGCTTTTGCGCCTTTGTAATACTCCTCGAAACGGTTATCGACCTGTTTTGGGTTTTCCACTCCGTAACCCGTGCGGATAATAACACCGTCAATGCCGCTTGATTTGACCTTGTTAAAATCGACCTTGCCGTTCCATTTGGACAGGTCGATCAGCTTGTAGATTTCATTCATTGGCTTCACTCCTTTTTCTTTCAATTTCCGCCGCATATTCTTCCCGTATTTTTTCAGCCTCGGCAAC
>JAMPAO010000156.1 GCA_023667165.1 Ruminococcus sp.
GTAAATTCAGCTTTCTGATAAATCGGAATTTACTTTGGGAATTTACGATTTTTTGAAAAATGTACTCAAAGTCCGTTGGTATGGACTTTGAGTACATTTTCATACCGTGCAGTCTTATCAGCCGAAATACCTGTGGAGCAGACCTTCGAACGCCTTGCCGTGTCTTGCTTCGTCCTTCGCCATCTCATGAACCGTGTCATGGATAGCGTCAAGACCCTGCTGCTTTGCCTTTGTGGCAAGATCGAGCTTGCCCTGTGTTGCGCCGTGCTCCGCCATAACTCTCATCTCAAGATTTTTCTTGGTTGAGGGAGTTACCACATCGCCCAAAAGCTCGGCAAACTTAGCCGCATGCTCAGCTTCCTCGAAAGCTATTCTCTTGTAAGCCTCAGCAACCTCGGGATAACCTTCTCTGTCTGCTGCTCTTGACATTGCAAGATACATTCCGACCTCGGTGCATTCGCCTACGAAATTCTGGTTCAGACCCTCAACGATCTCCTTGTCCTCAACATCCTTTGCAACGCCGATAATATGTTCGCAGGCAAATTTCATGCCCTCGGAAGCCGCTTCATTGAACTTTGAAGCAGGTGCGCCGCACTGGGGACATTTTTCGGGAGCAGACTCTCCCTCGTAAACATAACCGCATATTGAACAGACAAATTTTTTCATAAATCGATCCTCCGTTTTTGATATTATTCAGGAAGTAAATCCCATTTAACATATATTAAGTATACCATATTGGTATGACTTTGTCAATGGACTTATCAAGAAATATCATTACTTCTCATAAATTCGTCAGTTTGCACAAGTCCCGAGCGGTTAAATCTGTTAATAACAACTAAATCATCGCTGTTATCGGGATCAAAGGACAAAACAGTAGGCTTTTCGGAACAGGTCAGTACAATACGGTAGCCATGCGCTTTAAGGATACCGAAACCCTCTTTCGATATAAACCCGAACGGGTACGCATAGACCGTCGGCGACAAACCGCAGCTTTCTATAAGCTCGGAAAACATATCTGTATCATCTGAAAATGCTGCTTTGTAGTCCTCCTCCGTTTCTCCCGCAATTCTTGACGCTCCCCGTCTGCCGCAGCTTACGTGCATATCAAAGGTATGGCAGCCTATGTCAAAACGTCCGCTGTCATACAGCGTCCTGATATCGTTCCTCGTCAGATATGCATAATAAGGATTGGGATCGTTTTCCTCCTCCGCTCTGAGCGTATACGCGCCTACAACGTTTATTACCGCCGTCATATCATACTTTTCCAACAGCGGCAAAGCATATGTCATATTGTTCAGATGACCGTCGTCAAAGGTAAGCATTACCGGCTTGTCCGGAAGCGGCGTTCCCCTTTCGGCGAAATCAATTATCATTTGCGGCGTTACCGTACTATATCCGTGCTCATGCAGATAGGCAAGATCGTTTTCAAAATCCTGCGGCTGCATAACATATTCTCCGGTTCTGCATGGATCCTTCAGCAAACTGTGATACATAAGAGTATAAAGCGTTACGGCGTTTTTCTCCGCTTCAGCCGAAGCGCCTTTATTGTTCTCTTTCGGCATTAGTATAACAAACGCCGCTGTCACGGCGATAAGAGCGGATAATATCATAATTTTTTTCATATAAAAACCTCCGCGCATATAAACTTGCAAAAGCAGTATATTATATGTGCGGAGGTAATGTTTATACGTTAAATATCAGCAATTCTCCAGCAGCTTATTGACCGCCGCCAGCTTTACGCATATGCAGAAAAATTCCATGGATGCCTTTAAGTCGTCAAGAGATGGGAAAGAGGGTGAAAGACGTATGTTTCTGTCCTGCGGATCCTTGCCGTAAGGGAATGTGGCGCCCGCTCCGGTAAGAGTAACTCCGCCATCCCTGCAAAGACGTACAGTTTCCTTGGCGCAGCCATCGGGAGTGTTTACCGAAATAAAATAGCCTCCGTTGGGAACGTTCCAGGAAAGAATGCCCAAATCTCCCATTTTTTCGTTAAGTATGTCTATTACCATATCAAATTTGGGCGCAAGAATAGCCTTGTGCCTTTCCATATAAGCTCTGAGACCGTCCGCGCTTCCGAAATATCTCACATGACGGAGCTGATTTACCTTGTCATAGCTGATGTTCTGCATTCCCAGCAGCTTTGTTATCTGGGCAATGTTGTTTTCCGACGCGGCAAGAACCGCAACTCCGGCTCCCGCAAAGGTGATCTTTGAGGTAGAAGCAAATTCAAATATCATATCCTCGCTGCCCTGCTTTGCAGCCTCGTCGAAAATGTTGAGCAGCTTATCGCAGTCGTCCTTTAAGTGATGTATGCAGTAAGCATTGTCCCAGAATATCCTGAAATCCTCCGCAGCGGGTTTTAATGCCGCAAAACGCCTGACAGTATCGTCGGAATATGTATATCCGTCCGGATTGGAATACATGGGCACGCACCAAATACCCTTTACGGCAGGGTCGTTGTTTACAAGCTCCTCAACCATATCCATATCCGGACCGGTGGGCAGCATGGGAACGTTTATCATCTCCACGCCGAAAGTTTCCGTAATGCCGAAATGCCTATCGTATCCCGGAACGGGACAGAGGAATTTTATCTTTCCGCACTGACCCCAGGGTTTTGAGCTGCCGTAAACGCCGAACTGCATTGCCCTTGCAACACTGTCATACATAAGAGTAAGACTGGAGTTGCCGCCAACTATGACCATAGAGGGTTTTACCCCTAAAATATCCGCAAACAGCTTCTTAGCGTCGCTTATACCCGTAAGAACGCCGTAATTTCTCACATCATTGCCGTCGGAATCGGTAAGGTCGGAGGAACTGTTAAGGATATCCAGCATAGGCAGGCTCATATCAAGCTGCTCCTTGCAGGGTTTGCCCCTTGACATATCCAGTTTGAGATCCTTTGCCTTAAAAGCGTCATATTCCTTTTGACATTCATCCCTGAACGCTTCCAGCTCTGCACGGTTTAAATCCTTTAATGCCATAAAAATCAAATCTCCCTTTCAGATCTTTCCGTAATAACTGTGCAGCAAACGCCGCACACCACAATAATATAATATACCATTTTTCGAAATTTTGCAAGTGTTTTATAAAACTCCGTCAAATTGTTTTCATTTTATACACAAGTGTCCTCTATATGCGTACATTTTATCAGATACGTCCGCTTACCGTTTTTAGTAAATGCCGTGCAGACGCACGGCATTTACTTTACTCGGAAACAAAACGGAATTCCTTGAAATCGAAATCGCTTCCGGGCAGAAAAGTAAACGCAACACTGCATTTTCCCTTGATTCCCGCAAGACTGAATTTTCTTCCGATATAATCCTTCGATCCCTCAAACTCGGCTAAAACCCGCGTTTCGGTATCTCCCGTAAAAATTATATGTATGCTGTTCATAGGCAGCTCCGACCTTCCCGTGATAACTATTCCGACAGGAGCTTTTTCGCCGAAATCAAATTCTCCGAAGTTTAGAGTAACGTTGTTTCCTATTCCCGTGACGGCTTCGCCGGCAACGGTGAATTTATCGCCGTAAACGCTTTCATTATCCGCAGCGTTTATTGCCGCAAACTCCTTTTCGGGTCTGTCAAACTTAAATCCCGCTACCTGATAGCCGTCGGAGGACTCCATTACAAGGGTATGAACTCCCTTTAAAACCTTTGTCAGCTTGAAGGTTTCCGGCTGATATGTCAGCCATATCGGAGGCTTATGATAAGTGAAATCACCTATGAGCTCTCCTCCATCGCCTGGTACACCGTCATAAAACCTCAGCTTGACGGGAGTAGTGCAGTTTGCGAAAACAGGCACAGTTACAGTATCGCTGCCTATAGGTCCGAAATCGGTATTTTCAAAACCGAACCAGCCGTTCTCTCCCGCAAAACCCGCTCCTCTTTCAATTCCGTTGGATATATTGCCGCTCTGAACTGTAAAAAGTCCTCCGATAACGAACTCATACGGGTCAAAGGAAACAGCTCCCAGTCCCTCGCCTTTAAGAGGCATCGCAGATATTATATGATATTTGTCCGTTCCGTTTTTGCAAAGTCCTCTCAGATAAAATTCGCCGTCTCCCAAACATCTGACCGTTACCTCTCCCCTGTCAGACGAAACGATCTGAGCGAGATTCGACTTTATGCCGATGACCGTTGTTATGCGGTACTCGATATCGTCTGCATAGACTGCATTGGCAGGGCATACCTTGACCTTAAAGGTTATCTCTCTTCTTTCCGGAGTAAAGGTATAGCTGTCGGCGGAAAATTCTATCTTTCGTACGGGAATATCGTTTTTATCGTCAGCGCAGTCCGTCCGCATCGGGATATTTTCGTCAATTACCGAAATGCCCTTTATCGGCTCGCAGGGCAAAGCTGTCAATGTCAGCTCACTGTCCGGAAGCGCGGGAGAGGTCACCTTTACATTGATATCTCCCGTTTCGGTCTTTGCGGCTATG
>JAMPAO010000157.1 GCA_023667165.1 Ruminococcus sp.
AGCTGATGATTGAAATCGCCCTATATTTTACTGAATTTTGGTAAAATATAGGGCGGCTTTTGCGTTTTGCTTGTCAATTTTTTGCATTTTGCGTGGCAAGCGACATTTATTTGATATAATTAGCTGGTACATAGATCATAATAACGACAAAAACGATTAACCGCCCAAGTCACAACCTTGTGCGGTTAGTTCACTAACATCAAGTTAGTGACAATACAACACTCTGGGAAAGACGCACCGTCTATCGGACTGCTTTCATTATACCACGGCACATGACTGATGTCAAGACATTTTCCGAAAAAATATTGACATGACAAAACAAATGCGTTATAATAAAATTAGCCGGATAAGCGGTAAGCAAATCCGGCGCGAAAGCAGTCCATAACGGTAGGCGGTTGCGTTTTTCCCCTTTTCCCTTTGTGAAAGGGGGTGTTAGAGTATGTTCAATGATATTATTGCGTTGATCGGCTTGCTGATCAACATTTCACGATTTGTTCGTGACATAATTCATGACGTACATAATAACAAAAAAGACTAACCGCCCAAGTCACCACCTTAGGCGGTTAGTTCCTAACATCAAGCTAGTGACACAACCAACTACGTGGAAAGACGCACCGTCTATCGGACTGCTTTCCTTATGTATATATTATACCACGGCGAGTAATCAATGTCAAGAGCTTTGCAAAATTTTTTACGAATGTTGTCTTGCCTCTTGCTTCCGAATTTCTTGCCTCTAAAAAAGACTAACCGCCCAAACACCACCTTGAACGGTTTAGTTATCGACATCACGATAGGGACATAAAACTAACTTACAGGGAAAAGCGCACCGTCTATCGGACTGCTTTCCTTATATCTACATTATACCACGGCGCGCGGCTGATGTCAAGACATTTTCCGAAAAAAATATTGACATGACAAAACAAATGCGTTATAATAAAATTAGCCGAATAAGCGGTAAGCAAATCCGGCGCGAAAGCAGTCCATAACGGTAGGCGGTTGCGTTTTTCCCTTTTACTCGCAAATACCCTTTAGTAAAGGGGGGATGTCAAAATGGATACTATTACCATTTTAACTGTTATATCTATTTTATTTGATATAATTAGCTGGTACATAGACCACACTGACAAAAAAGACTAACCGCCCAAGCTTTAGACCCTTGGACAGTTAGCCGCTAACCTTTGGTTGGCAAAACGCTAATTAACTTTTAGGGAAAAGCGCACCGTCTATCGGACTGCTTTCCTTTATGCTTACATTATACCACAGTGCGCGGCTGATGTCAAGACATTTTCCGAAAAAATATTGACATGACAAAACAAATGCGTTATAATAAAATTAGCCGGATAAGCGGTAAGCAAATCCGGCGCGAAAGCAGTCCATAACGGTAGGCGGTTGCGTTTTTCCCCTTTTCCCTTTGTGAAAGGGGGTGTTAGAGTATGTTCAATGATATTATTGCGTTGATCGGCTTGCTGATCAACATTTCACGATTTGTTCGTGACATAATTCATGACGTACATAATAACAAAAAAGACTGACCGCCCAAGTCGCAACCTTGAGCGGTCAGTTGCTAACAACACGTTAGTGACATAAAGACTGTCTAAAGGGAAAAGCGCACCGTCTATCGGACTGCTTTCCTTATACCTACATTATACCACGGCGAGTAATCAATGTCAAGAGCTTTGCAAAATTTTTTCCGAACGTTGTCTTGCCTCTTGCTTCCGAATTTCTTGCCTCTAAAAAAGACTAACCGCCCAAGTCACACACCTTAGGCGGTTAATTCTCAACATCATGTTGGGGACATAACAAGCTTGCAGGAAAGACGCACCGTCTATCGGATTGCTTTCCTTTATGTTTATATTATACCACGGCATACGCGGAATGTCAAGAGCTTTGCAAAACTTTTTCCGAACGCCGTCTTGCCTCTTGCCTCTAAAATAAAAACCCTCCGCCCTATTGGACGGAGGGTCTGATTTTTAGGTTAAACCGTTCCCGATAAAGTTATCGGAGATTAGCCTCTCTTCTTAGCAACTACTGCTGCTGCTGCGAGAGCTACGGGGATAACTGCGAGAGCTACGGGAGCGTTGCCTGTTGCGGGAGAAGGAACTGCCTGTACAGGAGCTTCAACTACGGGCTCAACAACCTCGGGAGCTTCAACTACGGGATCGTCAACGATCTCGGGAACCTCGGGATCTTCCTCAATAACATCGCCCTCACCGTCGATACCCTCGCCGGTGTCAACGCTGTCAGCGTCCTCTGCATCGCCTGCAACTACTACTGTGAGAGAATCCCAGTACCAGTCAACGGGTGTGTAAAGGAGCATAGAAGTGAGGAATGTCTTAGCGTCAGTGATCTTGCCGTCGTCTGTGATAGAGAACCAGTCGAATGTAAGAGTATCAGAACCCCAATCGAACTTGTCTGTATCGGAGAGCTGCATTGTAAGACCGCTGTTTACTACGATAGCACCTGTGAAGAGGTTTACGCCCCAAGCGTCGGAGTAAGAACCGTACATATCGAACTCGGTTGTGCCGAAGAGGCTGTATCTGTCGTCTACGTTAGTGTAGAGGTGCTGACCGAATGTAGGATTGTACCAGTCGTAAGAGCATGTCTGCCAGCCGTAAGCTCTGTCAGCTTCAACCCACTCAAGGAAGAGGTGAGATTTAGCTGTGGATACATATCCGTCATAGGACTTGAATGTGAATGTTACGTCCTCGTAGTTAGCGATAGCGTCGTTGAGAACTGCAACAGGTCTTGTGTAGTAGTTGCCGCCTGCCTTGCGAGCCTGAAGCGAAGATACTACGTTAGCGGGAGCGTTAAGAGCGGACTTCATAGGATAAATGATATCGCCCTTGTCGCCTGCAGTGAATGCAGCGATAGCTACGGAAGTAGGAGCCTGAAGGATCTCGTGATCGGAAGCGATCATTGCCTTGCCCTGTCCGATAAATGTTTCAGCGTCAACAGTCTTCTCAACCATGTTTGTATCGCCGAAAGCTGTTATAGCGCCGGTACCCCAAGTCCAAGCGTTAGCGCCGTTTACCAAGAACTGTACAGGAATATCATAAGACATTCTTGCAGTTACAGACTGGAAGCCGTACTCGCCTGCGTTAGCAGTGTAACCGAGAGAACCAAGCTCGTAGTTAGCCATAGGAAGCGTTCCAGCTTTCTGACCGAGAGCTACAGGCATATCAAAGTAAGCCTTGCCGTCACCAAGATCATCGGTAGTGTGAGAACCATCGGTCTTGCCCTTATCGGATGTCCAAGAGATGGTTACAGGAGTACCCTGGAGAGAGCCTGCGCCTGTGGTGTTGCTGATGTTTGCAAGAGGTGTAGCAGTGATCTGGAAGTCCTTCATACCGCCGATAGTGTCAGTGCTGGCAACGCCGGCATAGCACTCATTAACCTGTGCGCAAACAATAGCATTGTCAAGACCGAATCTGATGTAAGACTCACCAGCGGTGTTAAGCTCGTTGTTTACATCGGCAGATACACTGTACCAAGCGTTTGTCAGAGAAGCAGCATATGTAGCTACTACTGTAACCTTGGATGTAGCCTTGTAGTCTACCTTGTAGGTCTTAAGGTCGTAAGTAAGAGAGATAGCATCCTGAGCGGATACTGTTGCAGCCATTGCAGATACGGCCATTGCGCCAGCCATTACGCCGGCAATCGACTTTTTCATATTCATGAAAAATTCCTCCTTGTTTTCTTTTGGTTTTTCTTTATTTATTTCCAAAGGATATGGAAATCAAATAGAATAGCGATACATTGTACACGTGCTTCTGCTCACGTTGTATCACGCTTTAATTATACCACCCCGTTCACCGCCTGTCAATGCACATATGCAACAAATTTGCGAACGCATTTTTATCTTTAATGCACACTTTTGACCGAAAACGGAACATTTTTCGAACATTTCGGCGGTTTTCCGGCATTTGCCGTACCCTTCCGCCCCATGTTCCTTGCGGTATGATATGAGTATACAACATTCGAAAGCAAAAATCAATAGCCTTAATGCACAAATTTGATTTATTTTTTTCTTGCACTTTTATGCGCTTTATCTTTTTCAAGCCGATTTTTTACATATTTTTCTTTGAATAGCATTTTTTGGAAATCAAATTCCCCGCCCGCCGCATTATTTGGAACGCGCTTCTTCCGAAGGCAAGAATTTCAGCAACAAGAAGCAAGAATTTCGGAAGCAAGAAGCAAGACAGCGTTCGGAAAAAAATTTTGCAAAGCTCTTGACATTCCCCGCCCGCCGTGGTATACTATATATAAGGAAAGCAGTCCGATAGACGGTGCGCTTTTCCCCGTTTGGTTTTATGTCACTATCGCGATGTCAAAGACTAACCGCACAAGGTGCTAGCTTGGGCGGTTAGTCGTTTTTGTCTTTATGTACGTCGTGAATTATGTCGCGTACAAATCGCGAAATAT
>JAMPAO010000158.1 GCA_023667165.1 Ruminococcus sp.
ATACGGATCGCCGTCATATCCCGATACAAGCCAATCGGCGCTGTCAATAACATAATCAAGGCTGACATACTCGCTGCCAACTTCCATAGCCGCTTCGGCAGCAGCGTCGATAAGGGCGTTTGTTTCAATGTCCTTTTCTTCCGAGGAAAACAAAATGCTCTCGTCCCGAAAAATCTCCGAGACCTTTATAACATTGTCATAGTTCTTAAAATCATATCCGTCAATAGCCTTGCCGTCTGCGTAAACTTCAAAACCGTTTTCCCACATCTGAAATGCAAGTTCGCCGGAAATAACTTTGCCTGCTTCGGGAGTACGTAAATTAACGGAAAAATCTTCCGAATATGTAACCGCCGCCTGTTTCTCTATCTCGTCAAAATTTTCTTCAATTTCAACAAGCATACTGTGAGTAACCGGAGCAATTTCACCGCTTCCAAGCTCATAATTTGTAACGGTGCAGCTTACCTCTGCTGTTTCTCCCGCATTGTCAAGTACATCTCTGTACGCCGCCGTTTCTTTCAAATTATCGGGCGTTATATGTCCCGCTTCATAGTATTCAAAACCGCCTCCGAAATCCAGAACCGTAAACTGAAATCTATTGGTTTCGGCTTTCTTGAAAACGCTGTTTTCCTGCGCATATTCTTCAAGAAGATAATCGGGAGTATTAACGGAAAACGTGTTTGTTTCAAGGTTTATACAACTGCTGTGCCGGATAACCTCATCAAGATGTTCCTGTATGTAGCTTGCTTCACCGTCCTCTGCGGGGAAAGATTCGCTGTCATTGCCTATGTCATAATATTCCACAGTCACATCTGCGTGTTTCTTTCCGGTTTTCAGAATATAATTCTGATACTCGTCAAGCTCCGTTATATCCTCGCTGTCAACGTAGGTCGTTCCCGTAACAACGGGATTTTCACCCTCTATGTAAATAACGGAAAATGTAATGTTATTACGGGCAAGGTCAAGCACTTTGGAAATCTCATCGGGGTTTCTGCTGTCAATTTCCTCGTTACCGTATGCAATAACATCATCAAAATTAAGTCCGTTCAGAAATTCATTCATTTCCTCAAGAGTGTCATAGTGAAGCGTCTTAAAAATCTGATTGTCAAGATAGAAATTGATATTGTATTCAACAAGGTCTGCTTCTGCCTGAAAATGATATTCGTTATTTTCTCCGAGTTCGGTATATCCTATTGATACGCTGCGGAGATTTGCAAAAGTTTCCTCGCTGCCAAATTCATTGTCAAGGTATTCTCTGATATGCGTCTTTGCCTGTGCAAGTACGGAGCTTTCGGAATTTCTTTCAATGCTTTCGGAAATAGACAAGGCTGTATCGGAAATAAACGCTGTCATAACCTCCTCGTTCCACCCGTCAATATTGCTGCTGCGCCATTCCTCGTAAAGTTCCGAAAGAACATGAGGACGTGAAAGCAGGGTCGTAAATTGCAGCTCCGATAATTCAAGGTTATCATTGCCGATAATGAAACCTGCAATATCCTTTTTCATATTAACCTGATACTCGGACGCACCGTTGGGGTTTGCAAGAAAATCGGAAAGCTCAGTCTTTACCTTGTCCACAAACTGCTGTCTGAGGGATTCGGCTTCATTTATGCGGTTCTCTGCCTTTTCGGAAACTCTTTCATTCTCCGTATATTTATGTACAGCCTCGGCAAACATATTCAGAAGTCCTTTATGCGTCCTAAGATATATCCCCGATATTTTTCTGTATTCATCGGGAAGTCCGTTCATATAGTTTTCAGCCCATTCAATGTTGGCACGGCTTAAACGACCGTCATAGTTCGCACTTGCAACATTGGCGGCGGCAACATATTCAACACGCTCAAGCGGGAACTCGGAAAGCACAGCGTTTAACACAGCCTCGGAATCATAGATGTAATTGCTGTAAAATTCATCGCTGTACTTGTCTATTGCTTGTGCGCATTCCTCGTTTTCCCTGCGGCTTTTGCGGAATAAATCGACCTCGCCCGCTTCCTGTGCGTATTCAAAAGATTTACTGTAAAAAGGCACATCACGGTATGCGGGAGCTGCCGTAATTTTTTCCTCTGCGGGAGATTCCTGTACTTCGGAAATATTTCTTTCCGCTTCCTTTTCCGCATAAATCCTGCGGAGAGCAGCCGTTATTTCTTCTTCAAGTGCAATCCGATTTTCTGTCATTTTGCCGCCGAAAAAGTCTGCGTAAAAATCAATATTGCCGTAAATATTTTCGTTAAAGATATTCATAGCTTCTTTTTCCATTACGGAAAGCGCTTCTATATGAGCATTCTGAAAATCCGTATTTGCAGCAGCATTTTTTACGGCTTCATTTTCCAACACAGCTATTTTCAGCCTGTCATAACAAGACCGTATAACAGCATTTTTAGCGTCCTCCTGCTCACGCCTTGCCTTGTCCTCCCTGACAGCGGCAGTATTATTTTCAAGATACTCAATAAATTTTCCCGCATTGACATCTGCCTTGCCGTCCTCGTAAACGGAAAATACGGACAGAGCATTACCGTACTCTATGCTGTTCATATAAATATCCGCACTTTCGGTAAATGCAGGATCGTTCACAAGGATATTGACTTTTTCCGCCTTATCGTTGACAGCGGAAATAAACATATCCCGTGCCGATTCTTCACTTTTCGCTTTCAGACTTTCCGTGTATGCCGCAAAAACATCTTCCTCGGTAAATGTCTTTTCCACAAGCGCACCGTCGGGAGCCGCATATTCATCATAATGCAGCCAGGTAAAACACTCCGCACGGTCATCGTAATAAACCGCATCGGGATAGCTATCTCCCACCCTGTCAAACTTGTCTATCAGGTCAAGATTGGTATCTATCACGGGATTGCCTTTAATTTTCGGTTCGCTGTCCTCCCAAAGCTCCGCCGGAGTTTTTTCTGCTTCGTACTGTGCGAGAGGTATGCCATTATTCTCCGCATAGTGTTCCGCTGCTTCTTTTGCGGGGAACATAGGAGCGGTCATATTCTCATCAACATAAACATTGCGCTCGTTCTGACCGTCCGTATGGGAGAGATAGAATGAATTATCGGTTTCCTCCGCCTTGCCAACAGAATAAGCGGGAGCATGAAAAAACTCGTTTGAGCCGTCGTTCCACATATCACGGACCATAGCCATATTCCCGAATCCCGCCGTTTCGCCCGTAGACGTATTGCGGATAACGATAAATCCGTTATTGTCGGGCAGACGTTCAAAGCCCGCCTGCGACATTGCGTTTATAATATCGGCATTTTTCAGATTGTCAATTATGCGGTTTACCGTATCGGCGTTCTTCATTCTGCTGACTGTAAGAGTTGCGCTCTTTTCCTTTATAACGCCCGAAAAAGATACCTTGCTGTCACCGGAAAGAATTGCCGAGACCTGTAACGCTATTTCGGGAGTTGTATTTATGTAATTCCTGTCCTTAATGCTTCTGTAATCGGTATTGCCGATTACACGCTGATTAAAGCGGTTCACGTTTCTATGCTCACCGGCAATAGTACGCGCTCTTACCTCGTCATCTTTGCTGACGGTCACGGTATTTCTGTAACCGCCGTAAACAGCCGAAAAGTTAATGCCGCAGTCATAAAGCGCACGCATGACATTTTTCACATTTTCGGGATTAAGCTCGATAAAAGCGCATTTGCCCTTTATCTGATTGTAGTATTCCTTGTTATAGTATTCGTTCATTTTCGCGTCCTCCGTTTACAGTAAATCCGATAGTTTCTTGCCGGCGGGAATTTTATCAATAAATTCAGCAAGCTCGGAATAGGTGATATTTTTCTTTCTGCAAGCCTCGGTGAGCCTGTTATCTTCCTCGGCGTGAATCTCCTTTTCGATCTTTGCGATCTGCGCATTGATAGAATTGGTTTTCTTTTCTGCCGCCTCCTGCGCCGTTTTTGCCTTGCCGTACTTTTCTCTCAAGGAGTTTAACTTTTCAAGCCGCTTTTCCTCTCTCGAAAGCTCCTCGGTATGCGGCTTGTCATTTTGCCCCTTTGGAATAACGGTATCGGTAATTGCATTTATTTCCTCATTTATCATCTTGCCACCGCCTCATAATTTATTTGATATTGCTGATCGTTCAGCTTTTGTACAGCGCACTCCGTCCATTCTTTTATTTCGGCTATACGCTGTCTTAAGGGAACACCCGACCTTTTCTGCAAAAGCTCATTGTAGTCCTTAACGCCCATTTTTCCGCATTCGTTATATCGGATACATCTCCCCTCAAACTGCCTGCAAAAGTCACTGCCCGCCTTGTCGTTATCCACGCAAAGAGCAACGGGAACTCCCTCCGTAAGCAGCTTTTCAACGACGCTCGGTTTAAGCCCCGCCATAGCCGCAAGCTTGCAGTTACGGGCTTCGGGGTGCAAAGTCATAAAGCTCATAAGGTCAAT
>JAMPAO010000159.1 GCA_023667165.1 Ruminococcus sp.
TACCACCCGACGATCAAGAACGTGGAATTTCTCTCTTGGCTGATACAGATTTCCAGCCAGCCGCAGGACTTGGTATTTGACGGCTTTATGGGGAGCGGAAGCACCGCAGCCGCCGCAATACTGACGGGACGCAGGTTTCTTGGTTCCGAGATTAACAGCGGTTATTACAATACCGCACTCAAACGGATTAAGGAGGTGACAGGGCATGGAACAGTACAAAGCCCGTGACAGGATCACGCAGAAAATGACCCGCGACGGGGCGGTTGAGGTCAACGCCGCCACAGGGAAGAAAAAGCGGATCAGCAGACGGGCGCGGGAAGCCGCCCTAAACAAAACGACGGGGCAACAGGCGGCGCAGGACGCACAGGCAGCACAGGACATACCGGGCGGCACAGACCCGCCCCCATCCGGGAGTGCGCCGGGAGCGGAGCCGGAACAGGACGCAGGAACCGCCGAACAGGTTTATGAGCATTCAGGCGGGGCGCACACCCGGAAAGCCAGCAAAAAGGCGGCAAGGAAAGCACAGGCAGAAGCCGAAAGACGCGCCCACACTTCCCGGCTGCAGTTTACCAAGGAAGAACGGGCAACGCCGGAGCTTGAAAAGTACATCAGGAGATCGGACAACGCCGCTGACAGGCTGGATAAGGCAAGGGCAAAAATCCCAAAGGAAAAGAAACTTGTAAAAGAACGGACTTTTGACGAAGCCACCGGGAAGGGCAAGACCCGCCTACGTTTCGAGGAACGGGAAAAGCCAATGGACAGCGGCAAGCCGCACAGAAACCCGCTGTCCCGCCCCATGCAGGAAGCGGGCGTTTTCGTCCACAACAAGGTACATTCCGTGGAAAAGGACAATTCCGGCGTGGAGGGCGCGCACAAATCCGAGGAATTAGCGGAAAAAGGCGCAAAATACGCGGCGCGGAAAGCGCGGGAGGGCTACCACAGCCACAAGCTAAAGCCCTACCGGGCGGCGGCAAAGGCTGAAAAGGCAGCGGCAAAGGCAAACGCGGATTATTTTTACCGAAAGGCACTCCATGACAACCCGCAGACTGCAAGCAATCCACTTTCCCGCTTCATGCAGAAGCAGCAGATCAAGCGGCAGTATGCAAAATCCATCAAGGCACAGGGCGCAAAGAAAGCAGCGAAAAAGACCGCCGGGGAAACAAGGAAAGCGGCGGCATTTGCGGCAAGGCACCCGGCAGGGGTATGTACCGCCGTTGCCGCGCTGCTCTTATTCATTATGGTATCGTCGGCGTTATCTTCCTGCGGGGCTTTTGTTTCCGGCATGATTAACGGCATTGTGGGGACTTCCTACACGTCGGAGGACGCGGATTTAGTCGCCGTGGAAAACAGCTATGCGGCAATGGAAACGGAGCTGCAGCGCACGGCAGACAATATCGAAACCGACCACCCCGGCTATGACGAATACCGCTATGACCTTGCCATGATCGGGCATGACCCGCACGAATTAGCGTCTTATTTAACCGCGCTCTTACAGACCTACACCCCGGCGACCGCACAGGCAGAAATACAGCGTGTCTTTGACCTGCAATACACCCTCACGCTGACGGAGGAAGTGGAAGTGCGCTACCGCACGGAAACAGCCACCGACCCGGAAACCGGGGAAACCACCACTGAGGAAGTACCATACAACTATTACATTCTAAACGTCAAGCTGGAGAACAAGCCCATATCCGACCTTGCGCCGGGGCTGCTCACGCCGGAGCAGCTTGAAATGTTCCGGGTGTATTTGGAAACCAGCGGCAACAAGCCCTTAATCTTTGGGGGCGGCTCCCCGGACACAGACCCGTCCGAGGATTTAAGCGGCGTACAGCTTGTGAACGGCACACGCCCCGGCAATGCCGCCGTTGTAGACCGGGCAAAGTCACAGGTAGGAAACGCAGGGGGACAGCCCTATTGGAGCTGGTACGGCTTCAACGGGCGCGTCGCATGGTGCGCCTGTTTCGTTTCATGGTGCTACAACCAAGCTGGAAAAACCGAGCCGCGTTTTGCTTCCTGCCAGTCGCAGGGCGTCCCGTGGTTCCAGTCGCACGGGCAATGGGGCGACCGAAGCTATACCAACATAGCCCCCGGCGACGCGATCTTTTTTGACTGGGACTTAGACGGGGGCGCAGACCATGTAGGGCTTGTGATCGGCACGGACGGGCAGCGCGTTTACACCGTCGAGGGCAATTCCGGCGACGCCTGCAAGATCAAGAGCTATCCCCTTGACTACCAGTGTATCAAGGGCTACGGGCTGATGAACTGGAACTGACAATAAACAAAACCAAAAATCTGAAAGGAGTATTTACACTATGGCAACAAACAGGATTGAGCGTATCAACCGGGAGATTGAAAAGACCCGCGAGAAGATCACCGAGTACCACAACAAACTGAAAGGGCTGGAAGCGCAGAAAACCGAAGCGGAAAATTTGGAGATCGTACAGCTTGTGCGCTCCATGCGCCTTTCCCCGCAGGAGCTTACCGCCATGCTGTCCGGGGGCGCAATCCCCGGCATGGCACCCGCGCCCGTTTTAGGCAGCAAAGACAACGAAGAACAGGAGGAAAACGAAGATGAAGAATAAAAATATTTTTAGGACACTGACCGCATTGTGCGCCGCCCTTATCCTCACGGGCGGCTTTTCCGTCACCGCCCATGCGCAGTCCCCGGAGGGAAAAGACGACACGACCGACGACAGCGGCGTTGTCTACGAGGAACCCAAAAAGGAGGAACCCCTCACCCCGGACGGGAACGCGACCCTTGTTGACGATTTCGGCGGCAACAAGCAGCTTATCACCGTGACGACCAAAAACGGCAACTATTTTTATATCCTCATTGACCGTGACGACGAGGGGGAAAATACCGTGCATTTCCTCAACCAAGTGGACGAAGCCGACCTCATGGCACTCATGGAGGACGGGGAAACAAAAACGGAGCCGCCCGCCGTCTGCAACTGTACGGAGAAATGCGAAACCGGGAAAGTAAATGTGGGCTGCCCCGTATGCAGCACCAACATGACCGCCTGTAACGGCATTGCAGCGGAGCCGGAAACGGAGGAACCCGCACAGCAGCCGGAAAAGGAAACAGGCACGGGCGGGCTTTTGGCGTTCCTCATTGTGGCACTCTTAGGCGGCGGGGGCGCGTTCTATTACCTCAAAGTGATGAAGCCGAAGCAGGACGTAAAAGGCGGCACAGACCTTGACGATTTCGACTTTGACGATTACGACGAGGACGGGGACGAGCCGGAAACCGACGAAACAGACGGGGACGGCGGGGAAACGGAGGACGGCGAGGAATGACACTGTTCACCGACAACCCATTAGAAAGAATGATGATACAGAAACCGCATGAGGGGCGGCGGGGCAGCCAGCCGCCCCGCCCGGTTCCCCCGCACTGCAGGGGCTGCCCCTATAACCGGGAGCCGCCCTGCGTGGGGTACTGTATCAGGAAGCTATCGGAGAAGAAAACAGGAACATGAAAGGAGGATTTTTCAGTGAAGTTAGTCATTGCAGAAAAGCCCAGCGTCGCGGGGAGCATTGCCGCCGCGCTTGGCGTGAAAGGGAAAAAAGACGGGTATATCGAGGGCGGGGGCTACCTCATTTCTTGGTGTGTCGGTCATTTGGTGGAGCTTGCGGAAGCTGCCGCCTACGGGGAACAGTATAAAAAGTGGAATTATGGGAGCTTGCCTATCCTGCCGGAAGAATGGCAGTACACCGTATCAGCGGACAAGGAAAAGCAGTTTGCGACCTTAAAGGAGCTTATGCACCGCAACGACGTTTCCGAGATTGTGAACGGCTGCGACGCGGGGCGCGAGGGCGAACTGATCTTCCGTTTCGTCTACAACATGGCAGGGTGTGACAAGCCCATGCGCCGCCTTTGGATTTCCTCAATGGAGGACGCAGCGATCAAGGCGGGCTTTGCCAACCTCAAAGACGGGCGGGACTATGACGCGCTCTATGCTTCCGCTTTATGCCGCGCAAAAGCCGACTGGATCATTGGGATCAATGCGACGCGCCTTTTCTCCTGCCTGTACGGAAAGACCCTGAACGTGGGACGGGTGCAGACACCCACACTAAAAATGCTTACCGACCGGGGCGCGGCGATCACAGGATTTCAGAAAGAAAAATACTTCCATGTGCGCCTTGACCTGTCCGGCGTGGAAGCCGTAAGCGAAAGGATTTCAGACAAGGAAAAGGCTGACGGGCTGAAAGCGGCTTGTGAAGCGGGAACGGCGGTATGCGTTTCCCTCACCAAAGAGAAAAAGACCGCCGCGCCGCCGAAGCTCTTTGACCTCACTTCCTTACAGCGGGAAGCAAATAAAATCTACGGCTATACGGCGAAGCAGACCCTTGACCTTGCGCAGACCCTCTATGAAAA
>JAMPAO010000015.1 GCA_023667165.1 Ruminococcus sp.
TACACCGGATACACCCGATGTTCCCGATACACCGGACACACCGGACGTTCCCGATGTTCCCGATACGCCGGATACACCCGATGTTCCCGATACACCGGATACACCCGATGTTACACCCAGCGTTCCCGATATAACACCCGATACACCGGATGTTACACCCAGCGTTCCCGATGTAACACCCGACACACCGGATGTTACTCCCGACGTTCCCGATGTAACACCCGATACACCGGATGTTACACCCAGCATTCCCGATGTAACACCCGACACACCGGATGTTACTCCCGACGTTCCCGATGTAACACCCGATACACCGGATGTTACTCCTAACGTTCCCGATGTAACACCTGACACACCCGATGTAACACCCGATACACCAGATGTTACACCTAATGTTCCCGATAATTCAAGGTCTTATATCGAAATTGAAGACAGCGATGTTCCTCTCGGCAACTTCCTTACCATTGAGGATTCCGCAGTTCCTCTTACCGATTTTGCGACCTCGAGCAATCCCGTTACAGGTGAGAACCGTACTCCTCTGGCAGCCGCTGCGGCAGCCGCAGCAGTTTCCGCTGTTGCACTGATATTTGCGGCAGGCAGAAAGTATGACGGGGACAAATATTCAAAGTAATGCTTTGATATTGTTTCAAGCAAAATATTTTAAGGACTGTCCCGCATGATCGGGGCAGTCCTTTTTTTGGTCAGCTTACAAAAAAACGTCCGCGCTTTGATCGCAGCGCGGACGTTTTTACTGTATTTTATTCATCAAAGTCAAGGTCATACAGATCAAGAACCTCGTTTATCTCATCATAGGAATAGCCTTTTCGGGCAAGGGCGTTTTTTACCTTAACAACTCCCTTTTTATCGGTAAAATAACGCTCGTACTTTTGTTCCACCAAAAGCTCCAGCCGCGCAAAGGGATCGTCGTCCTCGGCAAACGCTTCCATTGCCTCCTCTATAATTTCATCGGAAAGACCTTTCATGCGCATTTCCCGGCGCACACGGTATCTGCCGAGCTTCTTGCTTTCAAACAGATTTCTGCACAGCTTTGCGGCATATCTTCTGTCGTTGATAAGTCCCAGCCGGCTGAGATCGCTGCATATCTCAAAGCAGATATCCTCGGGATAATTTTGCTCCAGCTTATCGAAAAGCTCGCTGTAGGAATGCTCCCTGCTTTCAAGAAGATAAAGCGCGCGCTCCCTTGCCCTGCGCTTATCGTTGCTTTCGGAAAGCCTCCGTGCCTCTTCGCGGGTGATCTCCGTACGGGGTTTCAGATCCGAGGCAAGACTGCGGTGTATGTAGATTTTTTTGCCGCCTTCAAACTCAACGCAGACTGTTTCGCCTTTATAGGGAGTGATATCGGTGATGATCATCAGACGGGAGTAAACTCCTCGTAATCGTCGTCGGCGTCGATATCGACATCGACTGCGGCAACTGCGGCAATATCGTTTCCGCCGTCAAATTCCTCCGCTTCAAGGCTTTCGGCGGTTTCAGCCTGTTCCGCCGCGTCGGCTGCAGCTGCTCCCTTGGCTGAGGTCTTTTTGCTCTTTTTCGATACCATTACAATGCTGTCCTTGTTTTCCTTAATCTTTTCTTCGACCTCTTTCATTATATCGGGATTTGATTTGAGAAATTCCTTGGCATTCTCTCTTCCCTGTCCGATCTTCTGATCCTTATATGAGAACCATGCGCCGCTTTTTTTGATGATATCAAGATTTACCGCAAGATCGCATACCTCTCCCACACGGTCGATACCCTGACCGAACATCAGATCGAATTCGCATTCCTTAAACGGAGGCGACACCTTGTTTTTGACTACCTTGCACTTTGTCCGTGCGCCTATGGGATCGCTGCCTGCTTTTATTGTTTCTGTCTTGCGCACATCTATGCGGACGGAACTGTAAAATTTAAGCGCTCTTCCTCCGGGTGTTGTTTCGGGATTTCCGTACATCACTCCGATCTTCTCTCTTATCTGGTTGATGAAAATGGCAACGCAGTTTGAACGGGAAATAACTGCGGTAAGCTTTCTCATTGCCTGTGACATGAGCCTTGCAAGCAGACCTACGTGATTATCGCCCATATCTCCCTCGATCTCCGCACGGGTGACCATTGCGGCGACAGAGTCCACGATAAGACAGTCGATAGCTCCCGAACGAACCAGTGCTTCGGCTATCTCCAGAGCCTGTTCTCCGCTGTCCGGCTGGGAAACCAGCAGATTATCTATATCAACGCCCAGCGCCTTTGCATAAACCGGATCGAGAGCGTGTTCAACGTCGATGAACGCGACTTCGCCTCCCATTTTCTGCGCCTGGGCAGCAACGTGCAGGGCAACGGTGGTTTTACCCGAACTTTCCGGACCGTATATCTCTACGATACGTCCCCTGGGAAGTCCGCCTATTCCCAAAGCCATATCAAGCGTCATAGATCCTGTGGGTATAACGTCGACATTGTAATCGGGGGCAGCTCCCAGCTTCATTACCGCTCCTTTGCCGTATTGCTTTTCTATATGTGCGATCGCCGCCGCAAGCGCCTTTTGGCGATCCTCCGGCGTAGCCGGACGGACGGGCATCGGCTTTTTGGATTCAGCCTTTTTCTTATCAGCCATAAAATATCCTCCTAAAATACGAATAATACTCATTTGCGGCTAAAAACGTGCGAAAATCGGGCAAAATTTGGGTCATGATTTTTGCGCGGATCATTTGCATACGTTTTTAAGGGCAAATTATACTGATCTTCCGTTGAATTTATGCGATCTCTCGGAACAGGATCCGTCTGTCAAAGATCCCGCACGAATTTTTTTGTAATTCTAACGGGGATCGCCGGCAGAGCGGTTATGCAAACGCGCTCCGGTATAAATTCCGCAAGACTGTCATTTCACATTATACCATAATCCATATTAAAAATCAACAATGTAATATAAAAAACCTGTGTACTTTTGTTACGGCAAAAAACGGCAGGCAGGAAAACAACTTTCCTGCCTGCCGATCGGCGTATATTCTAAGGCGATCTTCTCATGATGTAACGGGGCTTTACTCCGCCGAATTCACGATCATGACCGCTTTTTCGATAAGTTCATCATCCGCCGCCGAAGTTTTTTCCGCAGCGGCTGCCGTCGATAAGGCTGCCACGCCCTGAACCGCTCCGCTGTCCGTTTCGTAAAAGGTTATCCTGTTTCCGCAGCCGTCAAGGCAGACGCAGTAAACAGGCTCGCTGCTGCATGTTCCTATTTGGGTCTGCCGCGATGTTGAATCACCCTCGTTGACGGTAAAGCTTTCAAGACCCGTAAAGATAACCGTCGAGATACCGTCGATGTCGTATACTTTCAGGACTGACGTCCGGCTGCCGACGGCGTTCTCCCCCGCATAGACGACGGTGCCCATGAGTCCCGGCGAAAGGCTATGGTACAGCTCGTTGCGGAATATGAGGCTTTTCCCGTCGTCGGATATGCTGATGCTTTCATAATCCGCGCCGTAAAATACCGTGCTGTAGGTATAAGAGGCGGAGGATATCCCGTCCCTTGCCGAATAAGTGCAGCTTCCCCGATTTTCGTAATATTGTCTGAGCTGTTCCGCAAGCTCGTCGTTTGACAAAAGGAACAACGAACCGTTTGTCTTGTATTGGGGAACATCCGAGTATACGGGAGTACCGCCGCTCAAATCAAGGGGATATGCGTCGCTGACGATCCATCCCGAATCGGTTTTTCTTATGGGCATTTCATTGTTGTCGGCAAATTCCAGCCACTCTATGCCCTTTGCGCCGGCGCTGCCGTCGGACGAGGTACGGACAGTAAAGGGGATAAGATATTCTTCCCCCGGCTGGAGTTCATTGACGGATCCCGCAAAGTCACGGGAAACGCTGAGAGCCTGATCGGTTTCGAGGATCGTCAGACTGTAACCCAAATCGCCGTCGGCGAAATATTCAAGCGGATATAAAGTATAGTATATATTTGAGCTGCCGTCGGCAATACCGGCATCATTTTCCGTAACCGACGTCGACGTATAGCTCTTTGACACCACCTTTACCCGTATATACGCGTCAGCCTCCGGCATATTAGGGGACAAATCGCCGTCCGTGCCGGATATGGGATGATCGGTATCTGTAATATAGTATTCGTATCTGACGTCTATAAGAGAGGATAGGTTCAGACCGTCCTCATGTGTTACGGGCGCGTTCCTTCCGCGAAGAGCCTCGGCGCCCTCCGCAACGCTTGTAAGTCCGGTTTCTCCGCTGTTTGCCGCCGCCAGTCCCGCGGTGCTTATATAGCCTATGCATACGCCCATTACGGCGATAACGAGAGCTGCCGCCATGGAGGAGATAAACACTGCGCGTTTGCGCATTATCCGAACGCGTATTCTTTTTTTGGCAATTATATCCTCGCCGTCGAAGCAGAACAGACTGTCAAAATCGGCGGAGCTTCCTGCGGCTTTATCGAATTTTTCTATGTAATCCTTATTCCTGCTCATGTCTGCTCCTCCTTAAGCATCCTCTTCAGACGTTCCCTGCCGCGCATTATCCTTACTCTGACGGTGGATTCGTTCATTTTCAAAAGCCTTGCTATCTCTGCGTTTGAACAGCCCTCATAGTAAAAAAGATGCAGCGGGATGCGCTCTTTTTCGGGAAGCCTCATTACCGCTTCGAACAGATCGGTATCCTCTCCGAAGCTCTGATCGTATGAAAGCTCCTCGATATCGCTTACGGGTACGGTTTTCGAAAACCATCCGGAACGCAGCATATTGCGGCAGGTGTTGGCGGTGACGGCGATGAGCCAGGGTCTTATATTTTCTCCCAGCCTGTCCATGCTGCGGAAGTATTTGAGAAAGACCTCCTGCATGGCGTCGTTGGCGTCCTGGCTGTTTCGCAGGTAGCAGAAAGCTATTCTGTAGACAATGCAGCTGTGGTCGTCAAAGACCGATCTGAACAGGCTGTTCCTCTCGGTTTGACCGCCGCCGCTCTGTCTTGTTCGGGTGCCGCGCATTTTTATCTGTTCACCGCCCTTGCTTTTTATACCGGTTTCAGGCTGAAAGCCTATTGCGCTCAAAGCCGCACGATAACCGTATGCTCAGATTTTTAAGCGGTGTTTTTTGCAAGGCCTTCAAGCATAAACGGTTATCGTTCGGAAACGTAAAGCATACCGATAATTTTCCCTATCTACTATTATATACAATTCAAAAGGGTCAAATGTTACATATTCCGAAAAAATATTTTATTTTTTTTGAAAATCCCTAAATTCCGTTCATGAGCGGAAAGTTATATCGCCGCTTGTTTGTCGATAATGCATAAAAATTCTGTAAAAACCGACCGAAAATTCTATGCGGATAATTTCGGAAAAATACTTGAAAAATGCGGCGGGGCGTGTTATAATAATTCTTGCGTGACTGCGAATGATATGCGATGAAACGGAAGGTTGCCTGCGGTTTGCAGGGGAATTTCCGCGGAGTATGTCCGATTTTAAACCGGGCGGCTGTAATACCGAACACAGTTAGTGTCTTAAACCGCGGGCGTATGCCTGTAGGTAAGAGCTTTGTGTGTATTTTGCTAACCCGTGAAACGTTATGTTTGCGGGATTTTTTATAGGGTTTGCCGCGAAACGCACGGCGGCGTTGCCGATAAAAAGGCGGACTGTGCGAGGCGTTTTGCGTGAACATATTTTAAGCGTTGGTGTTGCAAACTCGTCCCTACGATAACTATCAGGAGGCGATTTTAAAGTGGCAGTCGATGAAAAAATCAGAATCAAGGTCAAAGGCTACGACCATGCTGTGGTCGACGCGGCGGCGGCAAAGATCGTTGACGCGGCAAAACGCAGCGGAGCAAGAGTTTCGGGTCCCATACCTCTTCCCACAGACAAGGAGATAATCACTATCCTCCGCGCTGTGCACAAGTATAAGGACAGCCGTGAGCAGTTCGAGCTGAGAACTCATAAGAGGCTTATAGACGTTCTCCGTCCCACTGCCAAGACTACCGAGGCTCTTCAGGGTCTTGAGCTTCCCGCAGGCGTTGACATCGTAATGGAGATCAAGTGATCCATCTCCGTAAAGAAGATGCAATGATGTGGGGTCAATGTTGATACCGCAAGGCGTCAACCAATTAACCAAGGGAGGTCATTATATGACAAA
The DNA here is from genome assembly GCA_023667165.1 of Ruminococcus sp. GTDB lineage: Bacteria > Bacillota > Clostridia > Oscillospirales > Ruminococcaceae > Huintestinicola. Next base: position 6,114 of record JAMPAO010000015.1, read on the forward strand.
AGCAATCATCGGAAAGAAAATCGGCATGACCCAGATTTTCGATGAAACGGGCAAGGTCATTCCTGTTACCGTCGTTGAGGCGGGCCCCTGCGTTGTCGTTCAGAAGAAAACCGTTGAGAACGACGGCTACAGCGCTGTTCAGTGCGGCTTCGGCGACATTAGGGAAAAACTGGTGAACAAGCCTATGAAGGGTCATTTTGCAAAGGCTGACGTTGCAGCCAAGAGAACTCTCAGAGAGTTCAAGCTTGATAACGCCGACACCTACAATGTGGGCGACGTTGTGAAGGCGGACGCTTTCGAGGTGGGCGACATCGTTGACGTGTGCGGCACTTCAAAGGGCAAAGGCTTCCAGGGCACTATCAAGAGAAACAACAACGCAAGACTCAAGGAAACTCACGGTACAGGTCCCGTACACAGACACGCAGGCTCTATGGGCGCTTGCTCGTCGCCGTCGAGAATATTCAAGGGCAAGGCTCTTCCCGGTCATATGGGCGCGGAGAGAGTTACCGTACAAAATCTTGAGATAGTTAAGATCGACGCTGAAAATAATCTTATCGCAGTCAAGGGAGCTGTCCCCGGTCCCAAGAACGGCATTGTTACTATTGTTGACTGCGTTAAGAAGGCTTAATGGAAGGAGGAAGCATAATGCCTAATATCAAAGTTTTGGACATGGCAGGTAATGAGGTTTCCAACATTGAGCTGTCAGAAGCTGTTTTCGGAATTAAACCCAATGTGTCCGCTATGCACACTATGGTCGTAAATTTCCTTGCCAATCAAAGACAGGGCACTCAGTCGACTCTTACACGAACAGAGGTAAGAGGCGGCGGAAGAAAACCTTGGAGACAGAAAGGCACGGGTCATGCAAGACAGGGTTCGACGCGCGCTCCCCAGTGGACGCACGGCGGCGTTGCTCTCGGTCCCAAACCCAGAAGCTACCGCTTCAGCGTGAACAAGAAGCTGAAAAGACTGGCTATGAAGTCTGCGTTCTCTTCTAAGGTTCTTGACAATGATATGATCGTTCTTGACAGTATTTCTCTCGGCGAGTTCAAGACCAAGGACGTTGTAAAGATGCTCAGCGCTATCGGCGCAGAGGGCAGGAAAGCTCTCATAGTTATGCCGGAGCATGACATTAAGGTCATCAAGAGCGCTGCCAATATTCCCGGCGTTAAAACGGCTCTCGTAAACACGATCAATGTTTACGATATCCTCAACTGCGACAAGTTCGTGGTAGTTAAGGACGCTGTTGCAAAAATCGAGGAGGTGTATGCATAATGATCGCTCAGGATATCATTATCAAGCCTATCATCACCGAAAAGAGCATGAGCGGACTTGCGGAAAACAAGTACACCTTTAAGGTCGCCAAGAGCGCCAATAAGATCGAGATAGCAAAGGCTGTGGAGGAGCTTTTCGGCGTTGAGGTGAAAAGCGTTAATACTATGAACTGCAGAGGACGCTCTAAGAGAGTCGGCATGAACAGGGGAACCACTCCCGCATGGAAAAAAGCCATTGTTACTCTCAAAGACGGCTCAAAGACCATCGAGTTCTTCGATGGCATGATGTAATCCGTCGAAAACGGAATGTATGGAAGATACGCTCTTCCGCAAAACCATTTTAAGGAGTTGAAATCACAATGGCTATCAAGTCATATAAGCCTACCTCTCCTGCAAGACGTCAGATGACCGTTACCGACTACAGCGAGCTTTCCAAGGTGGCTCCCGAAAAGAGCCTGCTTGCTCCCTTGAGCAAGAAAGCCGGCAGAAACAGCTACGGCAGGATCACTGTTCGTCACAGAGGCGGCGGAAACAGAAGAAAATACAGGATCATTGATTTCAAGAGAGATAAGCAGGGCATGAACGCCACTGTACGCACTCTTGAGTACGATCCCAACAGAAGTTCTTTCATCGCTCTCGTTGAGTACGAGGACGGAGAGAAGAGATATATCATCGCTCCCTACGGCTTAAAGGTCGGAGATGTTGTAAGAGCGGGCGCGGACGCGGATATCAAACCCGGAAACGCACTCAAGCTCGGAGATATTCCCGTCGGTACGTTTATCCACAATCTTGAGCTTTATCCCGGCAAGGGCGCTCAGCTTGTAAGAGCGGCGGGAAACATGGCTCAGCTTATGGGTAAGGAAGAAGCTTACGCTTTGGTAAGACTTCCTTCGGGCGAGATGAGAAAGATCGCTATCGGCTGCATGGCTACTATCGGTCAGGTGGGAAATATCGATCATGAGAACGTTAATTTGGGCAAGGCGGGACGCACCCGTCACAGAGGTATCAGACCTACGGTAAGAGGTTCCGTAATGAACCCCTGCGATCACCCCCACGGAGGCGGTGAGGGCAAGTCCCCCGTCGGCCGTCCCGGACCTGTTACACCCTGGGGCAAACCCGCTCTCGGCTACAAGACAAGAGCTACTCACAACCGTTCCGACAAGTTTATTGTCAAGAGAAGAAACGGCAAGTAATAAAAATTATTTCTATATTTACTCATAGGATTCGTAAAGGCAGATGCTGCCGCGCCGCGGCAGTAATTCTCGCCTCTGAGATCTAACGAGGGGAGGAAAACCAATGAGCAGAAGTATCAAGAAGGGACCTTTCGTCCAGGAAGTCCTTTTGAAGAGAGTTATTGCCATGAATGAGGCAGGGGAGAAGAAGGTTCTTAAGACCTGGAGCAGAGCTTCGACGATTTTCCCTGATTTCGTAGGACATACTTTCGCCGTACACGACGGCAGAAAGCACGTTCCCGTATATGTTACGGAGGATATGGTAGGACACAAGCTCGGCGAGTTTGCGCCTACAAGAACATTTAAGGGCCACGCAGGCTCAAAAACATCCAACAACGGTAAGTAAGGCAGAGAGGAGAGTTTAAAATGCAAGCAAAAGCATCGCTGAGCAATGCGCGCATTGCACCCAGAAAGGTTCAGATCGTTCTCGACCTCATCAGAGGAAAGGACGTTGAAACTGCTATGGCGATTTTAAAGTACACGCCCAAATCTGCCTGTGAATACCTGGAGAAGCTTTTGAAGTCTGCTGTTGCAAACGCTGAGAACAACTTCGGAATGGACAGGGAAAATCTGTTCGTTTCCGAATGTTTCGTTTGCCCCGGACCCATTATGAAGCGTATCATGCCTCGTGCACAGGGCAGAGCTTTTCGTATCAACAAGAGAACGTCCAACGTTACTCTCGTTGTGGCCGAAAAAGATTAAGTCGAAAGAGGAGGGTAAATTATGGGACAGAAAGTTAATCCCCACGGTCTGCGCGTCGGCGTTATAAAAGACTGGGATTCCCGATGGTTTGCAAACAAGGCCGCTTTCGGCGATACACTTGTTGAGGACTATAACGTTCGTAATTTCATTAAGAAAAGCCTTAAGGACGCAGGAGTTCCCAAGGTGGAGATCGAAAGATTTGCCGACAAGGTAAGAATACACGTTTACTGCGCTAAGCCGGGTATCGTTATAGGAAGAGGCGGAGAGAATATCGAAAAGCTCCGTTTGTCCATTGAGAAGATGATGGGCAAGTCCGTTTACGTCAACATCGTTGAGGTAAAGCAGCCCGATCTGGACGCTGTGCTGGTAGCGGAGAATATCGCCGCACAGCTCGAAAACAGAGTTTCCTACAGACGCGCCATGAAGCAGGCTATCGGCCGTGCAATGAAGCTGGGAGCAAAGGGTATCAAGGTAAGAGTCGGCGGACGTCTGGCAGGCGCCGAGATCGCAAGAGCCGAAACCTATCACGAGGGTACTATTCCTCTTCAGACTATCCGCGCGGATATCGACTACGGCTTCGCTGAGGCTCATACCACATACGGACGTCTTGGCATCAAAGTATGGATATACAAGGGCGAGATACTCAAGGGCGAGGCTCGTGCAGCCAAGACATCAAAGGCTCCTTCCGAGAAGCCGGAGAGAAAGCGCCGCGGAAACAACGACGGCAGAAGACGCGAGGGCGGCTACAGACCCCGCAATAATAAAACCGAAGGAGGTAACGCATAATGCTGCTTCCAAAGAGAGTTAAGTACAGAAGAGTTCAGAGAGGAAGAATGACCGGTAAGGCGCTCAGAGGCAACAAGGTTTCCAACGGCGAGTACGGCCTTCAGGCTCTTGAGCCTGCATGGATCACTTCCAATCAGATAGAGGCTGCCCGTATCGCCATGACGCGTTATATCAAAAGAGGCGGTCAGGTATGGATAAAGATATTCCCCGATAAGCCGGTTACAGAGAAACCCGCCGAAACACGAATGGGTTCCGGAAAAGGTTCTCCCGAGTATTGGGTATCGGTAGTAAAACCCGGACGCGTTCTTTTCGAGATCGCAGGCGTACCCGAGGAGACTGCAAGAGAGGCTATGCGTCTTGCTATGCACAAGCTCCCTATCAAGTGCAAATTCATTGTTAAGGAAGAGGAGGCGAGCAACTGATGAAAGCTTCGGAAATCAGAGATATGACCGCACAGGAGCTGGAAAACAAGCTCGTTGACCTTAAAAAAGAGCTTTTTGCTCTCCGCTTCCAGCACACTGTAAATCAGCTTGATAATCCTGCACGTTTGAAGGCAGTCAAGAAGGACATTGCACGCATAAAAACCATCATGCGCGAGCAGTCCAACGCTCAGTAAGCGAAGGGAGAACATTATAATGGCTGAAAGAAATCTTAGAAAAACAAGAGTCGGCAAGGTCGTTTCCAACAAGATGGACAAAACCATTGTCGTAGCGATCCAAGATAATGTAAAGCACCCCCTTTACAAGAAGATCATCAAGAGAACCATCAAGCTCAAGGCTCACGATGAGCAGAACGTATGCAGCATCGGCGACAGAGTTGAGATCATGGAAACTCGTCCTCTTTCCAAGGACAAGAGATGGCGGCTTGTTCAGATCATCGAAAAGGCTAAGTAATAGGTGCTGCGGAAAAAATTTGAAAAAAGTTTTCATAAGGACTTGACAAATCTTTTTCGGTGTGATATAATCATATATGTTGCTGTGGTTTCAATTGCGATACGCACGGCGGCGTTGAAATGATTTAGATCGGTATCAGGCAGGGTAATCCTGCCTAATGCCGTATTTACTGTTAAGGAAAGGAGTTAATGCGCTGTGATACAGATGCAGACTTATTTAAAGGTCGCTGATAACACAGGTGCCAAGGAGCTTATGTGCATAAGAGTTCTCGGCGGCACACGCAGAAGATACGCCAATATCGGCGACGTTGTTGTTGCTTCGGTCAAAAAAGCAACACCAGGCGGCGTTGTAAAGAAAGGCGACGTTGTTAAGGCGGTCATCGTCCGCTCGGCAAAGGGACTTCGCAGAGAGGACGGAACATATATCCGTTTCGACGAAAATGCGGCAGTTATTATCAGGGAGGACAAGAACCCAAGAGGAACGCGTATTTTCGGACCTGTTGCAAGAGAGCTCCGTGATAAGGACTATATGAAGATCCTTTCCCTTGCTCCGGAAGTTCTTTGATATGGAGGTGCCGCAAATGAACAGAAAATTACACGTTAAGACCGGCGACACCGTTGTGGTTCTCTCCGGCAAGGATAAGGGCAAAAAGGGCAAGGTCCTTGAGGTTTCTCCCAAGGAACAGAAGGTCATCGTTGAGGGTCTTAATATCGTGACCAAGCACGTGAAGCCCCGTCAGATGGGTCAGCAGGGCGGTATCGTAAAATGCGAGGCTCCCCTCTATGCCTGCAAGGTGATGGCTGTGTGTCCTCACTGCGGCAAGCCTACAAGGCTCGGCCACAGGATCGAGGCTGACGGCAGCAAGTCGAGAGTCTGCAAGCACGCAGACTGCGGCAAATCATATTAATGAAAGGAGTACCTGCAATGGCAGCAAATCTTAAAGAATTATATGTCAGCACAGTAGCTCCCTCACTTATGAAGAAGTTCGGCTACAAGAGCGTTATGCAGATACCTAAGCTCGACAAGGTGGTCATCAACGTCGGCGCGGGCGAGGCTAAGGACAACTCGAAGGTCATCGACGCTATAATGAACGATCTGGCGCTTATCACAGGACAGAAACCCATAGTGTGCCGTGCAAAGAAGTCGGTCGCTAACTTCAAGGTTCGTGAGGGTATGCCTATCGGCGTTAAGGTAACTCTCAGAGGAGAAAGAATGTACGAGTTCTTAGACAGGCTCTTCAACGTTGCTTTCCCCCGCGTCCGCGACTTCAGAGGCATAAGCGCGAACTCCTTTGACGGCAGAGGAAACTATTCCACAGGCATCAAGGAGCAGCTCATATTCCCCGAGATCGAATACGACAAGATAGATAAAGTCCGCGGTATGGATATAAATATCATAACCACCGCACACACCGACGAAGAGGCAAAAGAGCTGCTCGAGCTTATGGGCGCTCCCTTTGCCAAGTAACTCAGGAGGTTTATATAAATGGCTAAAACTTCAATGAAGATTAAACAGCAGAGAACTCCTAAGTACTCTACAAGAGCTTATAACAGATGCAAGATCTGCGGCAGACCTCACGCATATCTGAGAAAATTCGGCATTTGCAGAATTTGCTTCAGAGAGCTGGCGCACAAGGGACAGATCCCCGGCGTCAAGAAGGCAAGCTGGTAAGCCCGACGGCAGCGGCAGCGCTATCCGTTATCCGCTGAATTTTTATAAGGAGGTTAAAGGTATGCAAATTACCGATTCAATTGCTGATATCCTTACAAGAATCCGCAACGCCAACACCGCAAAGCACCCCACAGTTGACGTTCCCGCTTCCAAGATGAAGAAGGCTATTACTCAGATTCTTGTTGATGAAGGCTATATCAAGAGCTATCAGCTCATAGAAGACGGCAAGCAGGGTATTATCAGAATTACCCTCAAGTACGGCGAAAACAAATCTCAGGTCATTACGGGACTGCGCAGAGTTTCAAAACCCGGTCTCCGCATTTATTCAAGCTGCGAGGATATGCCCAAGGTAATGAAGGGTCTCGGCATAGCTATCGTGTCCACTTCCAAGGGAGTTATGACCGATAAGAAGGCAAGAGAGCTTAACGTTGGCGGCGAAGTCCTTGCGTTTGTATGGTAAGGAGGAGAAGGAACAATGTCAAGAATAGGCAGAAAACCCATCGCTGTTCCCGCAGGTGTTGACGTTAAGATAAACGGCACCGAGGTCACTGTTAAGGGACCTAAGGGTACGCTTTCAAGATCGTTCCACAAGGATATGATCATCAAGCAGGAGGGCGCGGAACTCATTGTTGAGCGTCCTTCGGAAGATAAACTCCATAAATCTCTTCACGGTCTTACAAGAACTCTTCTTTCCAATATGGTAGAGGGCGTTACCCAAGGCTTTTCCAAGTCCCTGGATATCGAGGGTATCGGATACAGAGCGCAGAAGCAGGGCAAGAATCTGGTCATGAATCTGGGTTATTCCCATCAGGTGACCGTTCCCGAGATCGAGGGCATTACCATTGACGTGCCCACCGCAACGAAGATCGTGGTAAACGGTATCGACAAGCAGGCTGTAGGTCAGTTTGCCGCCGAGATCAGAGAAAAAAGACCCCCCGAGCCTTACAAGGGCAAAGGTATCCGCTATACGGGCGAGCGTATCATCCGCAAGGAAGGTAAGGCAGGCAAGGGCAAGAAGTAATTTCTTCCCGAAAATTATCCTAATACAAGAGAGAATGGGACAGTATCGCACTACTATTCTCCGGATTGATAAGGAGTTGAATAAAAAATGGTCAAGCAGACAGACAGACGCGCTGCAAGAGCCAAAAGACAGAGAAGGGTACGCTATAAGATAAGCGGTACGGCTTCCTGCCCCAGACTCAACGTCTTCCGCAGCGCTAAGCATATCTATGCACAGCTTATTGACGACGCAGCGGGCGTTACTCTCGCAAGCGCTTCTTCTATGGGCAAGGATTTTTCCGGAAACGGCGGAAATAAGGACGGCGCTTTCGAGGTTGGCAAGGCGATCGCCGCTGCCGCTAAGGAAAAAGGCATCACCGACGTCGTTTTTGACAGAGCCGGTTACCTTTACCACGGCAGAGTTGCAAGACTTGCCGACGGCGCAAGAGAAGGCGGCTTAAATTTCTGATCTGCGTATCAGATATACTTTTTAAGGAGGTTATACTTTTGGCTAAGATAGACGCTTCTAATCTCGAGCTTGCCGAGAAAGTCGTTGCCATTAACAGAGTTTCAAAGACCGTTAAGGGCGGACGTATCTTCAAGTTTGCCGCTCTTGTCGTTGTAGGCGACGGAAACGGCACCATCGGCTTCGGAATAGGCAAATCGGGAGAAGTTCCCGACGCTATCCGCAAGGGTATCGAGGACGCAAAGAAGAATTTGATAAAGATCTCTTTGAGAGGATCAACCATTCCTCACGAGGTCATCGGTAAGTTCGGAGCAGGCAGAGTTCTTATGAAACCCGCCGCACCCGGTACCGGAGTTATCGCAGGAGGTCCTGTGCGTGCCGTGATCGAGGTCGCAGGCATCAAGGATATCCGTACGAAATCACTTCGCTCAAACAATGCGTGCAATGTGGTAAGAGCTACCATTGAGGGACTGTCAAGTCTTCGCAGCGCTAAGGAGGTTGCCGCTGTAAGAGGCAAGAGCGTTAAGGAAATTTTAGGCTAAGGAGGGCGCCGCGATGGTAACGATAAAGCTGGTAAGGAGTCTTAATTCCTGCAAAAAGGACCAGATCGCCACAGCGCATTCCCTGGGTCTTAAAAAGATAGGCGATACTACTACTCAGCAGGACAATGCTGCTGTACAGGGTAAAATCAAAAAGATTTCCCACCTCATCAGTGTAACAAACGCTTAAATTGCAGGGAGGTGCGATTAAATTATGAAGTTACATGAACTTTCTCCCGTTGCCGGATCCGTTAAGGACGTTAAAAGAGTCGGCAGAGGTCATGGCTCGGGCAACGGAAAAACCGCAGGCAAGGGTCATAAGGGTCAGAACGCCCGCTCCGGCGGCGGTGTAAGACCCGGCTTTGAAGGCGGTCAGATGCCTATGACGCGAAGGATCCCCAAGAGAGGATTCAACAATATATTTGCTACCAAGTACGCTGTGGTCAACGTTTCCGACCTTGAAAAGTTTGTGGAGGGTACCGTTATAGATACGGAGCTTCTCAAGGCAAGCGGTCTTATCAAGAAGGAGCTTGACGGCGTAAAGATCCTTGGCAAAGGCGAACTAACTAAGAGTCTTACCGTTAAGGCGGCTGCTTTCTCGGAGTCGGCTAAGGAAAAAATTGAGAAGGCAGGCGGAAAGGCAGAGGTGATGTAATGTGTTCGAAACCATGCGTAACGCCTGGAAAACGCCTGAGCTGAGAAAAAAGCTCATTTACACATTACTCATTATCGTTATTTTCCGTTTGGGATGTTCTGTTCCCGTTCCTTTTCTTGACGCAAGCGTGCTCGGCAACGTAGTTCAGGACGGAAATATATTCGGCTATCTGGATATGCTTTCGGGCGGCGCCCTTTCAAAGGGTACTGTTTTTGCTCTTTCGATCCAGCCCTACATTAATGCTTCAATTATCGTTCAGCTTCTGACTTACGCTCTTCCTCCTTTGGAGTCGCTCCAGAAAGAGGGCGAGGAGGGCAGGAAAAAGCTGCAGAAGATCACAAGCTTTGTGGCGCTGGCTATCTCGCTTGTAATGTCCTACGCCTATTATCTGACTATGAGAACACAGGGCGCTGTAAGCTATGTCAGCGGCTTTGAGGGCGTATTTGCGGCTGCGGTTATCATTTCGGTGTTTACGGCAGGTTCAAGCCTGATAGTGTTCCTGGGCAATCTTGTCAATGAGAACGGTATCGGAAACGGCGTATCCATCATACTCTTTGCCGGAATAGTGGCAAGAGGACCGACGGATATAATGGCTATGTGGGAGCTGACAAAAACCGAAAAGAACTACTACTTCCTTATTATACTCGTGCTGATAATTTACGTGCTGATGATAGGCTTCATCGTGCTGATGAACGAATCGGAAAGACGTATCCCCATTCAGTACGCAAAAAGAGTGGTTGGAAGAAAGCAGTACGGCGGACAGAATACACACATTCCCATAAAGATCGCTATGAGCGGTGTAATGCCCATCATCTTTGCAATGGCGTTCATGTCTATACCCCAGACCATTGAAATGTTCGTTCCAAGACCTACGGGAGCGGTTGAAACATGGACTGCCGGACAGAAGTTCTACAACGGCTTCCTTAACTTCTTCAATATGAACAGCGCTTGGTATTCCATTATATACTTCGTGCTTATTATTGCATTCAACTATTTCTATGTTTCAATGCAGTACAATCCCGTTGAGATCGCAAACAACCTACGCCAGAACAACGGCGGAATACCCGGTATAAGACCTGGTAAACCCACAAGCGATTTCATTCAGAGAGTGCTTTCAAAGATCACCCTTATCGGCGCGGTTTGCCTCGGTATCATTGCCATATTCCCCATTTTGTTCCATGCGGCAGTACCCGCAATGAACATATCCATGGGCGGCACTTCGATACTGATCATTGTAAGCGTTGCGCTGGAAACGGTGAGAACTCTCGAATCCCAGATGATGATGCGTCATCATAAGGGTTTCCTTGAATAATTTAAGGAAATGCAGTCATATCAACGCAGCGTTCCCTATCCAAAAAGAAAGCTGAAAGGAAGAAAATGTATGAATCTCATTTTGCTTGGCGCCCCCGGCGCAGGTAAGGGTACACAGGCTGAGGTCATCAGCAATACTCTTAATATTCCCCAGATATCTACAGGAAATATTCTCAGAGCCGCTGTCAAGAACGGCACGGAATGCGGCGTTAAGGCCAAGAGCTTTATGGACGCAGGCGCGCTTGTTCCCGACGAGGTGGTCATCGGCATTCTTAAGGACAGGATCGCCGAGGACGACTGCAAAAACGGCTTTATCCTCGACGGTTTCCCCAGAACTGTTCCCCAGGCTGAAGCTCTTGAGAATATGGGCGTTCGTATCGACAAGGTCATTGAGATCTCCGTTGACGACGAGGCCATCAAAGCGCGTCTGGGCGGAAGAAGAGTCTGCGAAAGCTGCGGAGCTACCTACCACGTGGAGTTTAATCCTCCCAAGGTAGAGGGCAAGTGCGACAAGTGCGGCGGCAACGCTGTTCAGCGCAAGGACGACGCTCCCGAAACTGTCGTTGACAGACTTAAGACCTACCATGAAGCTACCGCCCCTCTGGTGGATTTCTACAAGAGCAAGGGCAAGCTTACCACCGTGTTCGGTCAGGCTGAGGTCGCTGAAACATCAAAGCTTGTGCTTGAAGCGGTTAATGCCTGATTTTGAGAAGAAGAAGGCGCACACAGATGATCAGTGTTAAATCCGAATCCGAGCTGGAGAAAATGCGCAAAGCCGGTATCATAGCCGGCGACGCTCTCCATTTCGGCGGACGTTCAATCAAGCCGGGTATGTCCACCCATGAGCTGAATAAAATCATCCACGATTATATCGTAAAGCACGGCGCAGAGCCTTCATTCTTAGGGTATGGCGGATTTCCCGCCTCCGCCTGCATTTCGATAAATAACAAGGTCATACACGGCATTCCCTCCCGCCATGAGTACATCAAGGAAGGGGATATCGTAAGCATCGACGTGGGAGCCTATATTGACGGCTATCATGGCGACACGGCTTATACGTTTGCTGTCGGAAATGTTTCTGAGGAAGCACAGCAGCTCCTTAAGGTGACCAATGAAAGCCTTTACAAGGGAATTGAAAAGGCTGTAAAGGGCAACCGCATAGGGGATATCTCTCATGCGGTGGAGGAGCACTGCACTTCTTACGGATACGGCGTTGTCAAGCAGTATATAGGTCACGGCGTGGGCAGAAAGCTCCACGAATCGCCCGAGGTGCCGAATTTCGGCGCGGCGGGCAGAGGTCCGAGGCTTGTACAGGGCATGACTATCGCCATAGAGCCGATGATCAATGCAGTAGGCGAGGAAGTAAAGGTTCTCCCCGACGGCTGGACTGTATTGACAAAATCCGGTTCGCTCTCCGCCCACTTTGAGCATACCGTAGCTATCACATCCGAAGGTCCCGTTATCCTCACAAAACCGACTATCGTATAGAGGAGGGCAGCCTGTGGAAGTGATGAACGGCATGATAGTCCGAAGCTGCGCCGGAAGAGACAAGGGTAATTTCCTTGTGATAGTGCAGACGGACAATGACTTCGTTTATCTTGCAGACGGTAAGGAACGCAGATTGGTCGCTCCCAAAAAAAAGCGATTAAAGCATATAAAACCTACCAATACTGTTATAGATATGCAGTCGCTGACCGATAAAAAGCTCAGAAGCGTTATCCGCGAGTACAACAGCGGCGGATAACAAACCCCAAATGCCGCGCCGTCGGAGTCCGGCGGAAACGGCGTATAACCCAAGGAGGCTGTCAGCTTGTCTAAGGAAGATGTTATTGAGATAGAGGGTACTGTAATAGAGGCTCTCCCCAACGCAAACTTTCAGGTTGAGCTTGCAAACGGACACAAGATTCTTGCTCATGTATCGGGCAAACTGAGAATGAACTATATCAGAATCGTTCCCGGCGACAAGGTAACCGTTGAAATGTCGCCCTATGATCTTACCAAGGGTAGGATCACATGGCGGGCAAAATAGTACGATTTCTATTTAAGGAGGAATTATCAATGAAAGTAAGACCTTCAGTTAAGCCTATCTGCGAAAAGTGCAAGATTATCAAGAGAAAAGGCAAGATCATGATAATCTGCGAAAATCCTAAGCATAAACAGCGTCAGGGCTGATAATGCTGTGACGGCGCAGGAAAGCGCCGTCTGAAATAAGGATCATATATACTGAAAGTTCAAAATTTATTTGGAGGTGCATTTATAAATGGCACGTATTGCCGGTGTTGACCTTCCCAAGAATAAGCGGATCGAGATCGGTCTGACTTATATCTATGGAATAGGCCGTAAATCTGCGGATGAAATTCTCGCAAACACAGGTGTAAACCCTGATATCAGAGTAAAGGACTTGTCCGAGGACGATGTGTCCAAGCTCAGAGATTATATCGACCACAACTTCATCGTTGAGGGCGATCTTAGAAGAAACGTTGCTCTTAATATAAAAAGACTTATAGAAATAGGCTGCTACAGAGGCGTTCGTCACCGCAAGGGTCTGCCCGTAAGAGGTCAGAGAACCAAGACCAACGCCAGAACACGCAAGGGCCCCGTTAAGACCATCGCTAATAAGAAGAAGTAAGGAGGGACTAAAGTAAATGGCTCAGGTCAAAGGTAAAAAAACTACCATAAGAAGACGTCGTGAACGTAAAAACATTGAAAATGGCGCTGTTCACATTCAGTCCACTTTCAACAATACTATAGTTACCATCACCGATACTCAGGGAAACGCTCTTTCATGGGCGTCGGCAGGCGGTCTTGGTTTCAGAGGATCAAAGAAGTCCACTCCCTTTGCCGCTCAGACAGCGGCGGAAACAGCCGCAAGAGCAGCTATGGAGCATGGTCTTAAGAACGTAGAGGTTTATGTAAAGGGTCCGGGAGCAGGAAGAGAAGCTGCTATCAGAGCTTTGCAGGGCGTAGGTCTTGAGGTAAGACTCATTAAGGACGTTACCCCCATTCCTCACAACGGATGCCGTCCTCCCAAGAGAAGACGCGTCTAATTTACAGGAGGTGTTGATACAATGGCTTTAAATAAAGAACCTATCCTTAAGAGATGCAGATACTTAGGTATCAGTCCCATGGTAATGGGCGTTTCAAAGGAATCCAACAGAAATCCCGGCGCAAATAACAGAAGAAAGGTTTCCGAGTACGGAATGCAGCTTAAAGAAAAGCAGAAGCTGAAATTCATCTACGGCGTACTGGAAAAGCCTTTCCACCATTATTTTGAGATCGCTTCGAAGATGGAGGGCAAGGCGGGTGATAATCTCGTCACCATTCTCGAATCCAGACTTGATAATGTCGTATACAGAATGGGTCTTGCCCTTACAAGAAGAGAGGCAAGACAGCTCGTTACACACAGGCATTTCACCGTAAACGGCAAGCGTGTCGATATTCCGTCCTACCGCATTAAAGAGGGCGATGTCATTGCTCTTCACGAGAGCAGCCGCAGCAGCGCTAAATTCAAGGAAGTTGTTGAACAGACAAACGGCAGAGTTGTGCCTTTATGGCTTGAGCCGAATAAGGAGAATTTCTCGGCAAAGATCGTTCGTATGCCGAACACCGAGGATCTCGATTATGAAACTCAGACGCACCTCATCGTCGAGCTGTACTCCAAGTAATAGCATCTTTGAGTACGCTTTACACCACACTGCGACTATAGGAGGGTTATATAAATGCTTGAAAAAATTGAAAAGCCGGAAATTGATACCGTTAAGCTGGACGTAAACGGCACTTACGGTATGTTCGTTCTTGCTCCTCTGGAGCGCGGCTATGGTACGACTCTCGGCAACAGCCTGAGAAGAGTACTGCTCTCCTCGCTTCCTGGTGTTGCGGTCACATCTGTAAAGATCGACGGCGTACACCATGAATTATCTACAATTCCCGGTGTTAAGGAGGACGTTACGGAGATAATCCTTAACCTGAAGGGTCTTACGGCAAAGCTCTACGGCGAAGGTCCCAAAACCATATATATTGAGGCTGAGGACGAGTGCGAGGTCACTGCCGCAGACATCAAGACCGATTCAGAGGTTGACATTCTTGTTCCCGATATGCATATCGCAACCTTGGGCAAGGACGCAAAGCTGTACATGGAGATAACCATTGACAGAGGCAGGGGATATGTTCCTGCCGAGAAAAACAAACAGCTTTTCAATCTTAACATTGATGTTATTGCTGTTGACTCCATATACACACCTGTACTGAAGGTGAATTTCCGGGTCGAGGATACTCGTCTTGGTCAAGTAACCGATTATGACAAGCTGATACTTGAGGTATGGACCGACGGTACCGTATCCGCCAAGGAAGCCGTGTCACAGGCAGCCAATCTCCTCATTGAGCATCTGAAATCCTTCAGCAATCTTTCCGATGAATCCGCCATCACCGAGATAATGGTGGAAAAGGACGACAAGGGCAAGGAGAAGATCCTTGAGATGACCATTGAGGAACTTGACTTATCGGTACGTTCGTTCAACTGTCTGAAGCGTGCGGGAATTAACACTGTTGAGGATTTGATCAGCAAATCCGAAGAAGAAATGATGAAGGTCAGAAACCTTGGTAAGAAATCCTTTGACGAGGTCATGGAGAAGCTCCATTCACTGGGCTTTGATCTCCACACCGAGGAAGAATGACCTATCCAATATGGTAAGGAGTGAAACACAATGCCGGGAACCAGAAAACTGGGCCGTACAAGCGACCATAGAAGGGCAATGCTCAGAGCTATGGTAACATTTCTGCTTGAAAACGGCAGAATTGAAACTACAGTTACAAGAGCAAAGGAAGTCCGCTCTATGGCTGAAAAAATGATAACAACAGCAAAGACCAACGATCTTCATTCCAAGCGTCAAGTGTTGGCGTATGTTACAAAAGAGGACGTTGTGAAGAAGCTGTTTGATGAGATAGCACCCAAGTACGCTGATGTAAACGGCGGCTATACAAGAATTATCAAAACAGGTCCCCGCAGGGGCGACGCTGCCGAAATGGCAGTTATCGAGCTTGTTTGATAAGCTTACGGTAAAAAACCGCTCCTTACGGGGCGGTTTTTTTTCAAAGCTTTGTTTTAACAAGATATTCTCCCGCCGCTGAACGGAGAGTCCTTAAGCGCCGGACAATAAAAAGCTCTGCACAGAAAACTGCGCAGAGCTTATATTATTTTTATCATACGTCCTGCCAAGACCGAGGCGGACTGATTTAACTTTTCAGGCGGACTCACTCCTTGTAAATTAAAGCATCGTATTTATGCGGCGTACTGCAATGATGTATTTCATATGCACCACTCATTTCATAGTATTCTATAATAAAGCACATAAAATGCGATTTAACAGTCACGGCATTAAACTGCCGCCGACAACCTGCTGACGGCATTCACCCGCAGCAGCAATTGTAAAAGAGTCAAGCTGTCATGCCATGGGAAACAACTCCAAACTCTGAAAAATATTTTTGAAAAAACATTCTAAGCCATTGGACTGATCTCCGTATCATTTATAAATTTGCGGGAATTCCCGCTGCGATCATACAGCTTTTAACTTATGCCATGGGTAACAACTCCAAATCTTAAAGTAATATCAAAGAGTAAAATTATCTGAGCCATCGGACTGATCTCCAAATCTTAAATTTTTTATCAAACGGTAAAATAATCTACGCCATCGGACTAAATCTCCATTTCAGAAATTTTATTGCAGTCAATGTTCAGACTATTTATGCCATCGGACTCACTCCCTTGATTTAACATATTAAATATTCAGATCGTAAAAGCCTCTTGTGATCATAGGACATCATCCTTTCGGATAAATCAAACGCTTGTTCAAATCAAACCGACCGTACTTTCGGACTCACTCCCTTGATTTATTTATCAAATATTCAGATCGTGAAAACCTCTCGTGATCATAGGACATCATCCTTTCGGGTAAATCAAACGCTTGTTCAAATCAAACCGACTGTATTTTCGGACTCACTCCCTTGATTTATTTATCAAATATTCAGATCGTGAAAACCTTTCGTGATCATATGGCATCGATCCTTTCGGATTTTGTATGCATTGCGGCTTCGGGTCACGCCCGATCGGGGGAATAGCGTCCCGATACCGGGGAACCGCCGCATATGCGTATCTTAAAACGCCCATCTTTACTGTCGCTCGGAAAATTACATCTTGCCCCGTCATTGCATATGACGGATATGTCCTCTTTGCATTGACCGTGGGAAAACGGATATAAAAATACCGCACATTCACACAAATTCTGTGAAACTGCGGCTGCGTAAAATCACTTTTTTCGGATAATAAACAATTCGTTTAAGAATTCGGAGTGGCGGCGAAATCTCAGCCGGCTTCCTTTAAACTCCGCTAAATGTTTCCTTAAAAGCAATGTTTATAAAACGAGCCGCACAAGGACATTCCGTTAGTAAACTGCTGATCTTTGATCTCCGCCATGGGACTCGCCATCCTTTCCAAACATTTTGCAGATCGCCGGCTCTGCGCCGGTCTGCGGTTTTGTTGAAAGCCGAAACCCTAATTCCGCTGCCTTTCGGTCAGCCCCTTGCCCTCGCTTGGGTGCGCCCTCGGCATTGCCTTTTCGGTGTTTCTCTTTCCTTGATATTAATATATCACATCTTTTAGAAAAAGTCAATAGTTTTTTGAGCGAAATAGTGCATATTTTTTGTGCAAATTTTTTATTAAAAATAAACATTGACATTTTTGAAGATATGAGGTATAATAAAATTTAGTGATGTTGACAGGCGGAAGCGTAAACATCATCTGTCAATAGGGAGCATATATTTGTAAAAACAGGAGGTATCGGAAATGGCTGATAATATGGATAGGGAAATGGGCGCGGATCTTTACACCTTGGTCGACGAGGAGGGCGTAGAGCAGACCTTTGAGCTGATGGATACTTACGAATCCGAAAGCGGCGAAGTATATTACGCGCTGGTGCCCTATTACGACAACCCCGAGGAAATGGTCGAGGCTGATACGGAGCTTGTAATTCTCCGCAGCGAGGAAGACGAAAACGGCGATGAAACTCTTGCGTCCATAGACGACGACGACGAGTACGAGCGTATTGGACAGATATTTATGGACAGACTTTCCGATATGTATGACGACGAATAAGTATATTTTTCACTTTTTACAAAAATAAACCGTCAAAATTGACAGATTTTTATATTGATTTTTCGGTTTGAGTGTGATATACTACAATTAAAGAAGATATTCTGCCTTGTCCGATAAAGTGTGGTTTTATAATCCAACACTTTTAAATAGGGATTCAGACTCCGACGGCGGATTGCAGACCTCCCGCCGCATTATATGTGCGGATCAACGGACGAAGGGAGCGTGAAACCGTAGGGCTGTTGCCCACCTGCTTTGTGCGGGTTTTATTCGCCACATGGCGGCAAGGCGGGATTTTTTCATTAAAAAAAGCTATTCGCCCTGGGGGTATCCTCAGGGCGGGTTTTTGTTGCATAAAATTTATTAAAAAAGCAGATAACCCAGAGCCGCCAGCAGCGTGAGATCCGCGCCGTTTCGCGCAAGGATAGCTATCAGAAGCAGTATCAGCATCTTTTCTTCGTCAAGGACTATGCCGTTTAATATCCCCTGAAGTCCGCCGCCGGATTTTGTTTCGGCGGGAACGGCAGTCTTTGCGGACGGGATATCCTTTTTCGGCTGTCCGGCGGCGCGCATATTCGGATCGAACTGCCGCTGCATATTGCCTCTGCCGTACATATTCATGCTGTTGTAGCGCATATTTCCCTGTCTTTCGTTCATCGGCAGCACCGCCTTTTACAGTAATTTATCCAGAGAGCCTAAAAGACCGCTGTCCTTCAGAGCCTCCGCCATTGAATATATTTTGAGCATTTTAACTGCCTTGTCAAGTCTTGTCTGTTTGTCCCCGCTTAAATGCGGGCGCAGGGCAAGGAGAAGATCGCGGTTTTTGTCCTCTCCTCCCGCTGCGGACATAAGCTTTCCGAGCATTCCCAGCATATCGGCGTTTACGGGACTTCCGCCGCCCAAAAGTCCCGTAAGAGCGGACATATCGGCGGCGGAGGGCGCCGCCGTCCCTCCGTTCGTTCCGCCGGCGGCATTATCCGTGCCTGTTTCCGATTTCAGCATATCCGCCAGTTCCTTTATTTGCTGCATACTTTCGGGATCGCTCAGTATGGAACTGAGCATTTCATTCATGTCGTCCATAAGAGTTCACCGCCTGTAAGCAAGATTTTCGGCGGCGGAAAGCGCGGCTTCGGGCGTTTCCGTTATTTTCCGCCTGTCAGCTTTTTGTAAAGCGACTGAGCCTGAGGCGCACTCATAAATTTTTCAAGCAGCTTTGGGTTGCCCAGTATCTGATTGAATTTCTGCGCCTCGTCCGGCTTCATGTTTTTCAGTGCGTTGTCGAATTTCCCCTGCATAAGCTCCTGTCTGAGCTTTTCGGGGGGAACGTTCAGCTTTGCGCTGACGGTCTTTAACAGAGCGTCAAGATTTTGAGGGTTCGTACTGCGAATATCCATAGGTCGTATGCCTCCAACTTTCACAGTCCCCTGAAAAGGGACCGTTAATAAATGCGGCGGTATTATTGCCCGAACTGCGATAATACCATGTTTATGAATTTTTTTGTGAAAATATACCGGGATACTGTCATGTTCCGGACATTACTACATATTATGCGGAAGGAGTTTTTTTGTGAGGATAATTGCAATGTCGGATTCCCACGGCAGCTTTTCGGCTCTGCAAAGGGTCGTGGAGGCTTCGATGGACAGGGGGGATATCTTTGTTCATCTGGGCGACGGCGAACGGGAGCTGGAGCTGATAAGATCGAAATATCCCATGCTGGATATCCGCCACTGTGCGGGAAACTGCGATTTCGGCAGCCTTTCGCCCAATATGGACATTATTTTTGCGGGAAAGGTCAAGGTGCTTTTCACCCACGGGCATCTTTACAACGTAAAATACGGTACCGAAACCATCAGGTCGATAGCAAGGGATCACGGCTGCAAAGCGGCGCTGTTCGGCCATACCCACTGCCGCTTTGAAAGCTATGAGGACGGTATATATCTGCTCAATCCGGGGAGCTGTTCCTGCCCGAGAGATTTCAGCAAGCCGTCTTACGGCTATATTGACATAACCGAGCAGGGGATAGCCACTAACATTGTGGAGCTTTGATAACGGTAAAAACAGTTACGAAAGGAATGATCCGAATGGAGCTTAACGGACTTACGGAACGGGCGCGCAGACTGATAGATTCCTGCGGATACGGCAGGCGGCGGCTGATATCCGAGGATTCCTTAGAGGAGTGCTTCGCCTTTTACGAGGAAGAGGGTTATAAGCTGACTCCCGAGGTAAGGGAGATAGTTGAGGATTTTTACATGATATCCATAGGCAAAAGAGGGCAGTTCAGGGACGGCGTTTTTACCGTTACCGAAAACGGGGATATCGAAAATAAAATGGTGGTATATCCCGAAAATATCTATGACGCGGCTCATCTTTTCAAGCAGCTTTCCGACGCCTTGGGGGACAATATAGTTCCTCTGGGACTTATCAACGACGATTTTTTTGCCATAGGAAACAGCGGCAGGGTGTATATCATTGCCGACGACGTTTTTGCGGCGGGGGAGAGCTGGGTGGATTTCCTTAATAATTTCGCGGATAATTTCCGAGGTATCGAGCCTGTGAAATGACGGGGTGATGAAATGATACTTCAAACGGAACACGGAAATCAATTTCCAAAACAGGAAATTTAAGATGTTATTTGCAAAGGTCAGAGCATTAAGCTAAAAGGATTTTACATAATGCGAAATATCAAACCTGCTGATATCGCTTCTTGCCTCTTGCTTCTTATAATTCTTGCTTCGAAAAATTATCCTTGACAAACGCTGAAATGTATGCTATAATCGTGATATAAAAAATGTATAAATGCACTGACGGAAAAAAAGCGCTGCATAACCGTTTTTCAGAGAGTGTCCGGCGGCTGAAAGGACATATCGGCGCAGCGAAGATACATTCCCGAGCAGACTGCCTGAACGCGGAGAGCGTTTGGCGGGCGGTATTTTTCCGCCTTTTCCGCATAGGGCAGTACGTATCAAGGCACGTTACAGCCTTTCAAAGGTACCGTTTGCTTTTGAGCGGTATAAACCGAGGTGGTACAGCGTCCGCACGCCCTCGATATTTACACGGGTAAATATCGGGGCTTTTTTAATACGGGGAGGTTGATCTGTTGGAAAACGGTGTTTTCGGAATAAAAATAGGCGGCATTTCCGAGGGAGGAGAATTCCCCGAGGAAAATACGGGCATGGGAGCCGACATATCCCCCGAATTCGTCTTTACGGGCGTTCCCGCCCAAACAGCCGCCCTTGCGGTCACCTTAGAGGACGTTTCCCACCCCGTAAAAAATTTCACCCACTGGGTCATATGGAATATTCCCGCTGCGGATATTATCAAAGGGAATATCCCCCACGGCAGGACGCTGCCCGACGGATCCGTGCAGGGGATAGCCTACGGTATGCACGGATATGCGGGACCCAAGCCTCCGAAAGGCAAAACGCACAGCTACCGCTTTACCGTTTACGCCCTTGACTGTATGCTGAGCCTTAAGTCCCATTCGACCAAAAGAGCTTTTCTGAAAAGGGCGGAGGGGCATATTATCCGAAAAGGCAGCGTTACGGCAAGCTGCCGCCGGCAGTGAAAATGAGGCGGAAACATCGCTCTGCGGTCATGACCGATCTGATATTTTGAATCTGTGATCTTTTGATATGTGAAAGGGGGTGGCAGCAATGAAAACGCCCGACGTTTTCATTTCATACGAAAACACGATCGTTTTACGGTAATATATATTTATATATCAAAGGAGAGTTAAAGCAATGACCTTATACGAGGAACTTACAAGAAGAGGACTTATCGCCCAGGTGACCGACGAAAAGGAGATCGGCGATATGATCAACAACGGCAAAGCCACCTTTTACATCGGCTTCGACCCTACCGCCGACAGCCTGCACGTGGGGCATTTCATGGCGCTTTGCCTGATGAAAAGGCTTCAGATGGCGGGCAACAAGCCTATCGCCCTGCTGGGAGGCGGCACGGGAATGATCGGCGATCCGTCGGGCAAATCCGATATGCGCAAAATGATGACAAAGGAAACTATAGAGCATAATATAGAATGCTTCAAAAAGCAGATGAGCCGCTTTATCGACTTTTCCGAGGGCAGGGCGGTAATGGTCAACAACGCCGACTGGCTTCTGGAGCTCAATTACATCGACGTTTTAAGAGAGGTGGGAGCCTGCTTTTCCGTAAACAAAATGCTCACCTTCGAGTGCTATAAGCAGAGAATGGAAAGAGGCCTTACATTCCTTGAATTTAACTATATGATAATGCAGAGCTACGATTTTTATATGCTCTTCCAAAAATACGGCTGCAATATGCAGTTCGGCGGCGACGATCAGTGGGCGAATATGCTCGGAGGAACGGAGCTTATCCGCAAAAAACTGGGCAAGGACGCTCATGCCATGACCATTACCCTGCTTACCAATTCCGAGGGCAATAAGATGGGCAAGACCGAAAAGGGCGCGGTATGGCTCGATCCCGAAAAAACTCCGCCCTACGAGTTTTTCCAGTACTGGAGAAACGTGGGGGACAGCGACGTTATCAAGTGCCTGAAGCTGCTGACCTTCCTGCCGATCGAGCAGATAGAGGAAATGGAGCGCACCATGACGGGCGCAGAGCTCAACAAGGCAAAGGAGATACTTGCCTTTGAGCTTACCTCCCTTATCCACGGCAAGGAGGAAGCGGAAAAGTGCCTTGACGCAGCCAAAAAGCTGTTCGGCGGCGGAGGAAACGCGGAGGATATGCCCGAAACGGCGATACCGGCAAGCGAGCTTGAGGGAGGAATAAACATTCTCGAGCTGCTGGTGAGAACGAAGCTGTGTCCCTCAAAGAGCGAGGCAAGGCGACTTGTCACCCAGGGCGGCGTATCCGTTGACGATGTGAAGATAACCGATCCCAACGCCGTTATAGAGATAACCGAAAGCGTTATAATAAAAAAAGGCAAAAAGGTTTTTCACCGCGCCGCTGCCGAATAAGAGCGGGCAAAAAAGAGATAATATTCAGAGGTATTCTTACATCTGAAAAAAGGAGAATCGTTATGAGCAATATTTATATTCAAAGCGCCGATGAATTTTCGGGAAAGGTACTGTCTGCGGACAGACCCGTCATAGTGGATTTCTTTGCGGAATGGTGCGGGCCGTGCAAAATGCTTGCTCCGATAATCGAGGATATAGCCGAGAACGAGCAAGGTATGCTCGTATTCAAGGTCAATGTGGACGAGGTGCCGGAGCTTGCCGACAAATACGGCGTAAGCAGCATTCCCACTCTTATCGCCTTTGAAAAGGGCGAGGAAAAAAAACGTCATGTGGGTCTTACCGACAGGGACGGTGTAATGGCGCTGACGGATTAAGGCAGCGTCCCGCGTCAAGCGGCTAACGCCTTTTCCGGACGTCGGCCGCTTGCGCGTTTACATAACTTAAAAAAACGGAGGAAAAAAGTATGAGCGTTAAATTTCATCTTCCCGATTTCTGGAGTCACGGTCCGTTAAATCTTGCCCTTATCGATATGATAAAGGAACACCCCGAATATTTCCGCGACGGCGTGGAGATAGCTTCGGTTTATGGCTGCTTTCCTCCCGCTGTGTGGAACGGCGGCAGAAACATCAACGGCTATGCCGACGAAAGGGCGATAGAAAGGGTGCTGGGAGAATTCAATTCAAGAGGCGTCCCCTGCCGTTTTACGTTTACAAATCCCCTGCTGACGGAAGAGCATATGAGCGACAAGTTCTGCAACGATCTTGTGCGGAAAGCGGACAACGGTCTTAACGAAGCCATTGTAAACACAAAGGTCATGGAGGACTATATGCGCGGTCATTATCCCAATTACAAGCTGACCTCCTCCACCTGCAAGCAGATAAGGGATCTCGACGGCGTTATCGCCGAGCTGGAAAAGGATTATTCACTGGTAGTTCTCGACTACAACTGGAACAACGATTTCGAATCGCTGGAGAAGATACCCGAGAAATACAGAAGCAGGATAGAGGTGCTGATATGTCCCTACTGCTATCCCAACTGCAAGCGGAGAGGCGATCATTACAGATTTTTGGGAGATCAGCAGATCAAGCGTGCGACTATCAATGCTTTCGGAGCAATACGGGGGGGGGGTATAAGCGGGCTTAGCGTAAAGCAGGAGGAGCAGTTTGTCTGTGAGGCTATCGGCAGGAATTTCCTTGAAACCGTAGAATTTTCCACCCACATCACCCCGGAAACTCTTTACGGAAAATACGTTTCCATGGGATTTGAGCATTTCAAGGTCGAGGGACGTACGATACACCCGCTCAACGTGATCGAAAGCTATGTTTATTACATGGCAAGACCCGAGCACAGGGATATGGTAAGGCTGAAGCTGGGACTTGAAACGTTCAGACCGAGATAATACAGGAGCGTTATATTTACCGTGTTTTCATACGGCGTAAAAAATCGGCTGATGTCAATGCTTCTCAAAAAGCATTGGCGTCAGTCGATAAATGATTTATGACCGCAGAGAGATATTCCCGCCCCGTTCAGCGGATATATGCAAAATTATGAAACGCTCGGTTCGGGAACCTCTTCGCCGTACTTTTTAATAAGCCGGCTGCGGCAGACAAAATAGGCGGGTATCAGGAACATATCTGCCAGCACCCAGGCCGCGGGAGAGGAGAAGCATACGGCGTTAAAGCCGTATATCCTCACAAAATAAGCCACTCCCGTGCGCCCCGCCATTTCCAGCACGCCCGCAAAGGTGGCTGCGGGGGAAAAACCCATTCCCTGAACGGTAAATCTGACGATGTTGACAAGAGCCAGCGGGAAGTAAAACGACGAAAGCACGGTGATGAAATATTTTACGAGAGGCAGCAGCGCTCTGCCGTCCTCGTCCAGGAATATCATGGCAAGGGCGTCGCTTGTGAAGTAAAGCAGAATGAACGCCGCCGCGGAATAGATAAGTCCCAGCAAAACGCAGTCTTTCAGACCCTTGTTCAGCCTGTCCCATTTCCTTGCGCCCACGTTCTGACCGGCATATGCAGCCATTGTGCTGCCCATGGCGTCAAAGGGACAGCACATGAACATGGACAGCTTGTTTGCGGCGGTTATGGCGGTAAGATAGGTCGTTCCGAGGGTGTTTACCGCCGACTGGAGTATTACGCTGCCTATGGCGGTTATGGAATACTGCAGACCCATGGGCAGCCCCATGGCAAGGAGCGTAAAAATATGCTTGCGGGAGGGACGGCATTCCCTTGCGGAAAGCTCCGGCAGCGGCAGGCTGCGTTTTGCCTTGAACAGGCAGCCGAAGCCGGAAATATACTGAGCGATGACCGTCGCCAGAGCGGCTCCGAAAACGTCCAGTCCGAAAGCGAGAATGAAAACGACGTCCAGTATGATGTTGATGACCGACGCGGTGACAAGCCATTTTACGGGGGTCTTGCTGTCGCCGAGGGAGCGGAGTATGGCTGCGCTCATATTGTAAAGAAAATAGGCGGGGATGCCCGTGAATATGGTGAGGATATATGTATGGGCGCGGTCAAAAATATCGGCGGCAGTGTTGGTGGCGTTCAGGATATCGCTGCAAAAAATTACCGTCACCGCCGTTATGATAATGCTGAAAGCAATGCACAGCCTCACAGAGCCGCTGACGTATCTGCGGAGCTGCTTGTGATCTCCCGCGCCGAACATCTGGGAAACGGGAATGGCAAAGCCGCTGCATATGCCGTTGACGGATCCTATTACCAAAAAGTTTACGGATCCCGTGCAGCCTACCGCCGCCAGCGCGCTGCCGCCCAGTATCTGCCCGACTATGGCTGTATCTGCGACGTTATAAAACTGCTGAAAGAGAAAACCCAGAAGCAGGGGAAGTCCGAATGAAAGTATGAGGGTGATAGGCTTGCCCTGCGTCAGATCCTTTGATTTAGACATTTTTTGACCGTTCCTTAAAGTTAAAAATACGCTCATTCAAGCACAAACATTATTATATGTTGATGTATGCGGCATTGCAACATTTTTTTGGAGAATATTTTTGAATATTTATACAATTGTATTCACAATATTATGCTTTGTTGAATTTGACTTATTTCGGCTGCGTATTTTCGTATTAAAATGTGCAACCCTACAAACCTAAAAAAACGGCTTGACAAAGGGAAAAAAAGGTGATA